>CAJFMW010000068.1 GCA_904392525.1 uncultured Eisenbergiella sp. | reverse complement strand
AACGCCATTTATCTGGGCATGAAGAACGACGTATCTTTCCTGCTGGATGACAGAATGACCCTTTATGAGCATCAGTCCACATGGAATCCGAATATGCCCCTGCGGAATCTGTTTTATATTGCCAGACTTCTGGAAAAACATATCAATGCCGGGAAACGGTCGATATATTCGTCCTCTCTGATCCGGATTCCCGCGCCTCGCTTTGTGGTATTCTATAATGGATACAGGCCGGCGGAGGAAGATATTACGCTGAAGCTGTCAGATGCCTTTGAAAAAACGGAGGCTGATCCTGCCCTGGAGTTAAAGGTTCGTCTGATCAATATCAATCCCGGCTCCAATCCGGAGCTGATGGCCAGGTGCAGAACTCTGCGGGAATACAGCGAGTTTGTGACACGGATCAGAAAATATATCGGGAAAGAAGCTTCCATCAGGGAAGCGGTGGAACAGGCTGTAACCGAATGTATTCGGGAAGGAATTCTGGAAGAATTCCTGCTCAGCCAGAGATCGGAGGTAGTAGCCATGTCAATCTTTGAATACGATCACGAAGTAGAGATGAAGAAGCTGGCAGATGAGATGCGGGAACAACTGCGGGAGGAGGTTCAGGAAGAACTTCGGGGAGAACTGCGGGAAGAGTTTCGGGAAGAAGGTAGAGAGGACGGAATCGGCGAAGGAAAGGCCCAGTTTTTATTACTGGTCCTGAATCTCCGCGGAACGGTTCCGAAATGGCTGAAGGAGCAGATTCTTTGCGAAAGGGATTCCGGGCTGCTGGAAGGCTGGATGAAGACGGCCGCTAATGCCATTTCTGTGGAGGATTTTTTGAACAGAGCAGGCCTGAAGGAGCCAGTCTGAACAGTAACGTATTGCTTCTATAAAAAAGAACGCATTGATCTCCCTTCTGTTCTGTTGTTGTACTGCCATGGTTTTCAGACGCTGTTAATGTTCATTAATTCCGAAGAAACAAATTGAACTAATTGAAAGAAAGTGATATAATCAAAAATGAACTTTTACTTTAAAGTTGAACTTATTTCAAACTTGTTCAAAAATTGAACTTCAGGAGGAATATGAATGGCAAACGGGACCTTTGCAGACAGGCTGAAATATGCCATGGAAAAAACGGGAAAGAAACAGGTGGATCTGATCCGGCTGGCCGAAGAGAGGGGTGTGAAGCTGGGGAAGAGCCAGGTGAGCCAGTATGTGAGCGGAAAAACGGTTCCGCGCGCGGATATCCTCAGATTTCTGGCGGAGGCGCTGGAGGTGGATGCGGACTGGCTTGCTGGAAGAAGCCCTGCGGAGGAGCCGGATGCCTCTCCGGAGAAGAACGATGCTCCGGAACAAATTGTTCCTGAACGATTTGCTTCGGAACGAAAAAACGACAGTACAGTGGGAGGAGAAAACATGCAGAAATTGCGGGAATTTAAAAAATCAACAAAACTGGACAATGTTTTATATGACGTCAGAGGGCCGGTGGTGGATGAAGCGGCCAGAATGGAAGAGGCGGGAATGCAGATTTTGAAGCTGAATATCGGAAATCCGGCCTCGTTCGGCTTCCGCACGCCGGATGAGGTGATTTACGACATGCGCCAGCAGCTGACGGAATGTGAAGGATATTCCACGGCGAACGGGCTGTTTTCAGCCAGAAAGGCGATCATGCAGTATGCGCAGCTGAAAGGGATTCCGAACGTCTCCATAGAGGATATTTATACGGGAAACGGCGTCAGCGAGCTCATCAATCTGTGTATGTCCGCCCTTTTAAACGATGGGGATGAGATTCTGATTCCCTCGCCGGACTATCCCCTGTGGACGGCCTGCGCCACCCTTGCGGGAGGAAAGGCCGTGCATTATATCTGTGATGAGCAGTCGGACTGGTATCCGGATTTGGAAGATATGAAAAAGAAGATCACGGACCGGACCAAGGCGATTGTCATCATCAATCCCAACAATCCCACCGGAGCGCTGTATCCGAAGGAGATTCTGCAGCAGATCGTTGACCTGGCCAGGGAGCATCAGCTCATTCTGTTTTCCGACGAGATCTATGACCGCCTGGTCATGGACGGACAGGAGCATGTCTCCATCGCCTCCCTTGCGCCGGATCTGTTCTGCGTCACCTTCAGCGGCCTGTCAAAGTCCCATATGATCGCGGGTTTCCGGATCGGCTGGATGGTTTTAAGCGGAAATAAGAAGATCGCCAGAGATTATATGGAAGGGCTGAAAATGCTTTCCAACATGCGCCTCTGTTCCAATGTGCCGGCGCAGTCCATCGTGCAGACGGCTCTGGGAGGCTATCAGAGCGTGAAGAGCTATCTGGTGCCCGGCGGAAGAATCTACGATCAGAGGGAGTTCATGGGAGTTCATTTATAAGGCGCTGACGGACATTCCGGGCATCAGCGCTGTAAAGCCGAAGGCTGCCTTTTATCTGTTCCCGAAGATCGACGTGAAGAAGTTCAACATCACGGATGATGAGAAGTTTGCTCTGGATCTTCTGCGGGATAAAAGGATTCTTCTGATTCACGGGGGCGGATTCAACTGGAAGCAGCCGGATCATTTCCGGGTAGTTTATCTGCCCCGCGTGGAAGTGCTGAAGGAAGCCGCGGCAAGCATTGCGGACTTCCTCAGCTATTATCATCAGTGAACGGCTTTTTGAAGTCTCAAAGCCTATGCGCCGAACTTCTGGATATAGCTCATGACCAGAATGAACAGAACGATCAGAGGCAGGATGTAGCTGACGTACAGGCGGGCCCATTTGGGGAACTTCAGCCCCTTTCCGGCATCCGCCTCCTGAATGAAATTTTTCCAGCCCCAGCCGTAACGGCTTGTGCAGAAGAGCAGGTAGCCCACGCTTCCCAGAGGCAGCAGGTTATTGGAAACGATAAAGTCTTCCAGATCCTGGATCGTGGTCCCCTCTCCCAGCGGAGCGAAGCCGCTCAATACGTTGAATCCGAAGATACAGGGCAGGGAAAGGATCAGGATCGCTGCCAGGTTTACAAGGGTGGATTTCTTTCTCGTCCAGCCGAACAGGTCGATGCCGAAGCAGATGATATTTTCAAATACGGCGATGACGGTGGACAGGGCGGCAAAGCTCATGAACAGGAAGAAGAGCGCGCCGAAAATCCGTCCACCGGCCATCTGGTTGAAGATGTTGGGCAGGGTAACGAACACCAGTCCGGGGCCTTCACCGGGGTTTACATCAAAGGCAAAGCAGGCGGGGAAGATGACCAGGCCGGACAGCAGAGCGACCGTGGTATCCAGACAGCAGATCCGGACAGATTCTCCCGTCAGAGCGTGATCCCTGGAAATATAGCTTCCGAAAATCGCCATGGCGCCGATGCCGAGGCTCAGGGTGAAGAAGGACTGTCCCATGGCGGCGTATACCACCTCAAACCATCCGTATTCCTGAATCTTTCCGAAGTCGGGAACCAGATAGAAGCGGATGCCCTCTCCGGCGCCTGGCAGGGTAACGCTGCGGATGCACAGCAGAATCAGGATGAAAAACAGCGCAACCATCATAACCTTGGTAATTCGTTCCACACCTTTCTGCAGACCCATGACGCAGATCCCGAAGCAGACCACAACCACCACGACCATCCAGAACAGCATGGGACCGGGCTTGGCCAGCATGCCGTTAAAGACGCCGCCTACTTCATCGGGTGTAAGGCCTGCGAATTCTCCCCGGAGCATTTTTACGATATAGGCGAGCATCCAGCCGGCAACCGTTGTATAGAACATCATGAGCAGGTAATTGCCCGCCATGGCAGGATAGGAAATCAGGTGCCATCTGGTGTTTTTCGGCTCCAGCACATGGAAGCTTCTCGCCGCTGATCTGCGGCTGGCACGGCCTACGGAAAATTCCATGACCATGATGGGAAGCCCAAGAATAATAAGCGAAATCAGATAGATGACCACGAAGGCCGCGCCTCCGTATTTTCCCGTGATATAGGGAAAGCGCCATACATTTCCAAGTCCGATGGCGCAGCCGGCTGATATGAGAATGAAACCCAGCCGGGATGAGAAAGTTTCTCTTTTTTCCATTGGAATGAAATCCCCCTTTTGACAATTTCAGACGGCAGGCATATATGGAAGCAGAACACAGTCTGTCAGCCGGCAGTCTGTGTTCAGTTTATAGAAGTTGAGAATAGAAGTCAATATGTCCGGATGGGGAAATAATGGATTTCGTGAAATGTAAGAAGCATGCCAGAATCAAGATATAAAATTTGCATAAAAATGAAAGACGACAGAAAAATCATGTAAAATGAACGTTTAAATATGGTGAATATATATGGAATTTTGCGGAATGTCACATAAAATTTATATAAATGAAACATAAAAAAAGAGAAAAAAGAAAGAAAAGAAGAATAAAAGGTCATTTTTGCACAGAAATAGCAAAAAAATGAATGGAATGCAATTGTGAAATATATAATAATAAAAGTGTTTACTTTATTATGAAAAGGCAAAATGACGAAGGAGGAAAATATTATGAAAAGGAAAACGCTTCACAAGGCGGTTGCCGTGGCTGCCGCTGCGGTGATGGCCATGGGAACGCTTGCCGGCTGTGGAAGCAGCAACACAGCAGAAAGCACTGCAGCTGCGGAAACGACTGAAAGCACGGCTTCTGCAGAGACAACAGAAAGCACGACGGCTGCAACCGCTGAAACGACAGAAACCGCATCCGCATCAACGGGCGGCGGAATGGACAGCTGGGAGCCGTTTGCAGAGAATGTAACCCTTCAGGTTCCTGTTTATGACAGAGGCGTGGAAGGTGTTCCGGATGTGGTAAATAACTACTGGACGCAGTGGATTCAGGAGAACTTCGGCGATCAGTGGAATATCACCGTGGAATTCGTTCCGATCACCCGTAACGATGTTATGACGGATTATGCGCTGCTTGCATCTTCGGGAACGCTGCCTACCATGCTGACGGAGTTTGACTTCCCCAAGCTGGCGCAGTGGGCAAACGATGGTTATCTCACACCGATCGACATGAATGAGTTCGCATCTGTGGCGCCTACCTATTATAACAGAATGGTGGAGCAGAACCAGCTGGATTACACCGCGATCAACGGAGATACCTATTTTGTAATGGGCGAGAGCACATATTATGAGACGGCTCATACCTGGCAGGTATTCGTTCGTATGGACTGGCTGGAGCAGGTTGGTTATGATCATGTTCCTACCACCCGTGAAGAGTATCTGGACGCCATGCAGAAGATCATGGATGCAGGCATCTGTGAGCATCCCGGCGGAGGCAGCATGCTGACCGGTCTTGGCTCCGACCAGAACCACAGCTACAGAACCCTTCCTCAGGATGAAGCCGAATGGGCAATGTACGGAGACTACAACATCGTATCCCTTGGCTGGGCGCCCAACAAGGAGCTGATCCGGGATAAGAACGAGGAATACAACCTGGGAATCATGAACCCTGAATATTACGTTACCGATAGCCAGACGGAGCAGGCAAACTTCATTAACGGCGGTCAGTACGCATTCGGCGGATATATTTCCTCCAGCATGGACTGGCTGACTTCCTTCTATGAGCAGAATCCGGATGCCAAGCTGGCAATCGTGCCTGCAGCTGCAGGACTGGCAGGTTCCTACGGCGATACGGCCGCTTACCGTGCGAACAACCCGTTCGGCGTTATCGTCGGATTCTCCTCCAGCGCTTCTGAGGATGAAATCAAGGCAGCCTGGATGTATCTGGAATGGATGAGCCAGGAAGATGTGCTTCAGACCCTGCAGTGGGGTGTTGAAGGCGAGAACTATACCGTGGATGAGGATGGAAATAAGGTAAGCGTCAGCGATTACAGCGGCGACTATCAGCAGGGTTACAACAACAACGGCGACTATACGTCCGTAGTTACGAACGCGAGAATCACCGGTGACCCGGAAATTGATATCAGAAGCAGCTTCCCTCAGGATCTTCCTCAGAGCGAAGAGCTGACTCAGCAGATCATTGACTTCTACAATGATCGTGTGGAACTTGCGGCAGAAGGAATGGCAATTGTAGACTGCCAGTTCTATACGGCGATTGAAGCGGAAAGCGATTACAGAGACACGCTCAGCTCCCTGTACACGCAGTATCGTGATGAGCTGACCATGTGCGATCCGGATGAATTCGATTCTCTGTATGATCAGAGAGCGCAGGAGTATCTGGATGCCGGATATCAGGCCATCATCGATGAGAGACTCGAAGCCTATGAAGCCGGTCAGACAACCAAGCTTGCGCAGTAAGAAAAAAGGACCGGATAAAATTAAAAAAAATTGCATTGCGGCGGCAGTTCCTGCATAAGGCGGGGATGCCGCCGCAGCGTATTATATGCAGAAAACAGCCTTGAGAAAGCCACCCCCATGTGTTAAGATTATCTGATAAGGACCTCCTTTTATGGGAAGGCGGACCGGCTGCCGGACGGCGGCCTGCTCAAAATAAAAGCGATGTCCGGAATGGGGATTTTTTGAATGGAACAGTTATCGACAGCATGGCCCGTTCTGCTGACCGCGGGCGGCATTCTTATTCTGGCTCTGGCTGCCATTTTTACGGTCAGATTTTTCAGAAACCGCAGCCGACGGTCGGAAATGGATGATATGGAGGGCCATGAGTTTGAATACTTCTGTGCGGATCTGCTGAGGGACAACGGATTTACAGAGGTGGAGGTGACGAGGGGGAGCGGAGATTACGGCGTGGATATTCTGGCCGAAAAGGATGGAATCACCTATGCGGTACAGTGCAAATGCCATACGGACCCGATTGGCATCAGGGCGGTTCAGGAAGTCTATGCGGGCCGGGATTATTATGACAGGATGGTAGGGGTGGTCATGACCAACCAGTACTTTACATCCGCAGCCGTACATGCGGCCGAAAAGCTGAAAATTCTTCTGTGGGACCGGGGATATGTGGAGGCAATGATGGAAGAGAAGGAGTGACGGCATGGCCTTTGTGGAATTTAAACATGTGAAAAAAGTCTATCACATGGGAGAAGTGGACATCGAAGCGCTGAGAGATGTGAATTTTGAAATTGAGGAAGGAGAGTTCTGCGTAATCGTCGGGGCGTCCGGAGCGGGCAAAACGACGATCCTGAACATTCTGGGCGGGATGGACACTCTGTCGGAGGGAAGTGTCATTCTGGATGGAAAGGAGATTTCTTCCTATAACCAGAAGCAGCTCACCACCTACCGCAGATATGACATCGGCTTTGTATTCCAGTTCTACAATCTGATTCAGAACCTTACGGCGCTGGAAAACGTGGAGCTGGCCTCTCAGATTTCAAAGGAGCCTCTGGATGCGGCGGAGACGCTTAAGAAAGTGGGACTGGGGGACCGGATCGGGAACTTCCCGGCACAGCTTTCCGGCGGAGAACAGCAGAGAGTCGCCATCGCCAGAGCGCTTGCGAAGAACCCCAAGCTGCTCCTGTGTGACGAGCCGACGGGTGCGCTGGATTACAATACCGGAAAGGCGGTGCTGAAGCTCCTGCAGGATACCTGCCGGAATACGGGGATGACCGTGGTGGTGATCACGCATAACCAGGCGCTGACCGCCATGGCTGACCGGATCATCCGGGTAAAAAACGGGACGGTGCAGAGCATGGAGATCAATGAACATATCACTCCGGTGGAAGAAATCGAGTGGTAATGCCCGGATTGGAGATGTCATGAAATCTACCATAATGAAAACAACTTTAAGGGAGATTCGGGAGAGCCTGGGGCGTTATCTGGCGATTCTTGCCATTGTGGCGCTGGGGGTTGGACTGTATGTAGGGCTGACGGTGACGACGCCGGACATGCTGGCTGCCGGAGAAAACTACCTGGAAGAAAATAAGCTGTACGACCTGCGGCTGGTTTCCACCATCGGCTATGATGATGAGGCCGTGAATGCGCTGAATGAACAGGACGGGGTGGAGATCGCCGAAGGGGAGATCTATACGGATTTTCTTGCGGTGGAGGAAAACGGTGAAGAGAGCGTGCTTCGCGCCCATTCCATGCTGTGGAAGCTGAACCAGACTGTGGTGACGGCCGGGAGAAAGCCCACAGCCGGAAATGAATGTATGGTGGATGCGCAGGCTTACGGAAAGGATGCATTGGGCACGACGATCCGGGTATCGGAGAATAACGATGAGGATACGGCAGGTATGTTCCGCTATACGGAATATACCATTGTCGGGCTGTGCAATTCCTCCTACTATGTTAACTATGAGCGCGGAACGACGTCGCTCGGAAGCGGAAGGCTGAAGGGCTTTGTCTATATTCCGAAGGACGGTTTCAACACGGATTACTATACGGATATCTATGTATTTCTGGAAGACCGGTACGAGCTGTACAGCCAGGAATACGACGATGCGGTGGATGCGGCCGTGGACTGGGCGGAGCCGCTGGCAGAAGAGCTGGCACAGGAGCGTTACCTGACTTTGAAGGAGGACGCCCAGTGGCAGATCGAGGACGGCGAACAGCAGCTTGCTGAAAACCGGGCGGAAGCGGAATCCGAATTTGCGGACGCCAGGCAGGAGCTGGAGGACGCGGAACAGGAAATCGCGGACGGACAGCAGGAGATCGATGATGGCTGGGCGGAGATCGCGGATGCCAGACAGGAGATCGAGGATAACCGGGCGACTCTGGAGGAGTCCAGACAGGAGCTGGAAGACGGGCAGACGGAACTTGCGGATGGAGAGTCTGAGCTTGCAGACCAGCGGACTGCTGCGGCTGATCTGGATGACGAGGACGAAAGAGAAAATATGGAGGCCGGTCTGGATCTGGCAGAAGCGCAGCTTCGCGGAAATGAGGCACAGCTGGAAGCCGGACTGGGGCTTGCCAACATGGGCCAGGCACAGCTGGAGGCCGGGGAGGATCAGATCGCCCGGAACGAGGAACGGCTGAGAGAGGCAGAAGCGGATCTGGCGGATGCCAGAGAAGAGCTGGATGACGGCTGGGCAGAATATGAGGAAAACCTGCAGAGCTTTGAAGAACAGATGGCAGAGGCGGAAGCGGATCTGGAGGACGCCAGGCAGGAACTCGCGGATCTTAAGGAGCCGGATACCTACGTCCTTACCAGAGATGAAAATATCGGTTATGCCTGCTACGAAAGCGACTCCAGTATTGTCAAGGGAATCGCGGGTGTATTTCCGGTATTCTTTTTCCTGGTGGCGGCGCTGGTCTGCATGACCACCATGGCCCGTATGGTGGAGGAGCAGAGAACCCAGATCGGCGTGCTGAAGGCGCTGGGCTATGGAAAGGGACGGATCATGGGAAAATATCTGTTCTACTCCGGGAGCGCTGCGCTGATCGGCTGTCTGATCGGCTTTTTTGTGGGATCCTGGCTGTTCCCCACGGTGATCTGGTTTGCCTATGGGATCATGTACCAGATGGGAGATTTCGTGATTCTGCTGGACTGGAGGCTGGCGGCGGTATCGCTGGCGGTTGCCATTCTGTGTTCCATGGGAACCACCTGGGCCACCTGCCGGTATGAGCTTTCCGACGTGGCCGCACAGCTCATGCGGCCGAAGGCGCCCAAGAGCGGCAAACGCATTTTTCTGGAGAAAATTCCTTTTCTCTGGAATCATATGTCGTTTCTGGTCAAGGTATCGGCAAGAAATATTTTTCGTTATAAACAGCGTTTTTTCATGATGGTGTTCGGAATCGGCGGCTGCACGGCTCTGCTGCTGACTGGGTTCGGCGTCAAGGATTCCATCAGCGGCATCATCGATAATCAGTATGGGGAAATCCAGATCAACGATCTCAATGTGACCTTCAGCGATGCCTATGCGCAGGAGGATCGGACGGAATACGAGGAGGTCATGGGACAGATCGCGGAAGGATATGCCATTTCCTATGAAGAGAGTGCAGATCTGCTGCATGAGGATGAAACGGAGTCTGTAACGCTGGTCGTCCCTCAGAAACCGGAGGAGATGGGGGCTTATCTGGATCTTCATACGGAAAGCGGAGAGTCCATTCCCTGGCCGGGAGAAGGGGAAACGGTGCTCACCGCGAAGCTCGCGGAAAAGAGCGGATTGAGCGTGGGGGATGAAGCCGTTCTGGAGGATGAGGATGGGAACAGCCTGACGGTTACGGTTTCCGGAATCAGTGAAAACTATATCTATAATTATGCGTATCTTTCTCCGGAAACCTGGGCGGCACAGACCGGAGAGGAGCCGGAATATCAGACCTCCTATGTAAATATGAAGGAGGGACAGGATATCCACGAGGCTTCCGCCGCCATCATGAACTGCGACGGAATTGCCAGCGTGACAGCCTATGAAGACATGCGCACCCGTTTTGGCAGCATGATGGAAAGCATGGACTATGTGGTGCTTGTGATCATCGTCTGTGCCGGCGCGCTCGCCTTCATCGTGCTGTACAACCTGACGAATATCAATATCACCGAAAGGCTTCGGGAAATCGCGACGATTAAGGTGCTCGGCTTTTACCGGAATGAGACGGCGAGTTATGTGTTCCGGGAGAATCTGATTCTGACGGGGCTGGGAATTCTGGCCGGACTGGTCATGGGAAAATATCTGCACAGCTTCGTCATGTCTCAGATTGACATTGATATGATCACATTTGACGTACACATTGCCCCGATGAGCATTCTTTACAGCATCATACTGACATTTGTGTTCGCGGTGTTCGTCTGCGGAGTGATGAACAGAAAGCTGGATGCCATCAATATGGCGGAATCCATGAAATCCATTGAATAAAATGAGAAAAGGCCGCCTGCAGGCGGCAGCGCGAATCGGGAGTTCGCGCTGAAGGAGGAACGGAATGGATATCAATGAAACGCTCAATGAAGTGCTGGTAAAGCTGTTCCGTGATATCAATACGATTGAGGAAAGGGCGATCCGGACGGAAGAATACCGGGATATGACCGCAAACGATATGCATGTGATTGAGGCCATCGGAACCGGAGAGCCCAAAAACATGACCACTGTGGCAAAGCTTCTGTCCGTCACCACGGGAACGCTGACCATTTCCATGAACTCTCTGGTGAAGAAAGGATATGTTCAGCGTGTGCGCAGCGAGGAGGATCGTCGTGTGGTGCTGGTATCCCTGACGGAAAAGGGAAAGAGGGCTTTTGACCACCACAAACGCTTTCATGACGAGATGATCCGTCAGGTCCTCAAAGGACTTGACGGACAGGAGCAGGAGATTCTCCGAAAAGCGCTCCTGAACCTGATGGACTTTTTTGAAAAGAGGAAGGGATGAGCCGCCGCGCTTTTGCGGCGGACGGATATTCCCGTAGAAGCGGAAAAACAGCCCGTGTTCATCCCTGCTCTGGCTGCGCTTCCAGACGCTGTACATCCAGGCTCTGTGTCCCCGGACGCTGCGCCCTCAAGCGGTTTTCCAGATTCGTAAAATCAGAAGGCCCCGTCTGCAGAAGGAAGGTATGAAAGCGCAGATCGGAATACTGATCCTTCCACAGTTCCTGCGCTTCTTCCTTCAGAGAAAGGATTTCCAGATAACTGAGATAATACTTTAAGTAGGTGGTTGGCTCCCTGCGGATATAGTCATAAATGGCATCTGCTGTCGCGGTGTCGGAAATGCCAAAGGCGGCCAGAGAGCGGAAGACATCCTCCTGATCGGCGCCATAATAATGGATGGACAGATCCAGAAGACAGTAGAGGTTGATCTGAAGGTTCCGCTCCAGACACAGAAGCTGGACGAGAACCTGATCGGCTTCGGAGCCGTCGTTTTCCAGAAGCACCTCTGCGGCGTAGCCATAGGAAAGATTTTCCACATAATAGGCCCAGCCCTCCACAAAACCGCTGAAGGAAAGGACGCCCCGCACCGGATTATCGGTTATGGAATTCTCATAAAGCCGGCTGTAAACGGTCTGGTACAGATGGCCCGGATATCCCTCATGGGCCAGCGTTGTATAGAGCTCCAGCCCGGTTCTGGTGGAAGCCGGGTTGATATAAATCACATTTTCACTCAGAGCATCCAGCGGCGGCGTCAGATAGAATGCGGGCGAGGTATAGCTCTGGAGGCTTTCGGAAACTGTCCTGACAGTACAGGAGACAGGCGTATCAGTGAGCGCGGAAAGCGGGGAGAAGTCATCCTGCATGCGCTGCTGCAGATCCGTCAGAATTTCCTGTGCATCTTCAATGGGAAACGGAAACAGGGTGGAGGCGGAGTCCGGTGTATGCCCGGTAAGCTGTCGGTAGCGGCCGGAAAGCTCCTGAAGCTTCTGAACGTCAGCCTGAAGCTGTTCGGAAAGAAGGCGCGTGATCTCCTCCGGCGTTCTGGAAGAACCCGTATTGCGTTTCAGCAGATAAGTATAATAAATGATTCCCCCTGATATCCGTCCAAGCCCTCCCTCATACAGCCCGCTTCCGGAAAGAAGAAAAATGGTATCTCCCAACGCTTCATAGGCGGGTGCAGCTACAGTTTTCAGAAGCCTGTCATTTTCAGAAACATATTTTTCCCGGTCGCCTGCGTCCACTTCTCCCAGTTCAATCAGCCGGTCCAACCGTTCCGCAAAGGTGGTCTGCAGAAAATGCGTTCCGCCCTCCAGCAGCGCTTCATCCAGAATGGCATCGCACTGCTGTACCACCTCGGCCGCATCCTCTTCAGTCATGAAAAGCCCTGCGGCGGCTTTTTCTTTTTCATATTCTCCCAGACCATCCAGATAGTCCGGAATGCTCTCCAGAATTTCCAGATAATCCTCCAGATCCTCCCTGCTTCGGAAGGCATATTCCGCCAGAAGGACAGGGAGCTCCAGATGCATGCCAGAGGTTGGAGACAGCGGTTCTTCAAAATATTCGCACTGCGCTCCGACCAGTTCATTTTCCAGCCAGACAGTCAAAAGAGACAGGGTATAGGCATCCTGTTCATTCAGCTTTTCCGGATCGATTTCCCAGAGAGCGGTGAGCAGATTTTCCATGACAGCCGCGCCTGCCTGCCTTCCCGACCTGGAATAGACGGGAAGCGTGGCCGGAGAAGGCCCTTCCAGCCAGGGAGATGGATCGGCCAGCGTATAGTGCAGGCTCAGACTGTCTCCGGCCAGAGACGACGTGAAAAAATTTTCCGTCGCCTGCCGGAAGCGCCTGGCGTCGCTGTTCAGAAAAAAGTAAAGAAATACGGCGGCAAAGCCGAGAAAAAAGACGGCGGTAAACAGACAGGGGAGTTTCTTTTTCAATCAAATGTCCTGATGCGCTTTTTATCAGTTTATGAAGGGAGCAGGACGGGAATGACTGGGACGGGAAAATCAGGCCTTCCCGGAAACGGCTCTGGCTGTTTTATTTTGATACATCAGCCTGTCCACCCGCTGCAGAATTTCTTCCACACCGGAATGAGGCGGCTCACAGAGCAGCACGCCGATGCTGACCTGATTAAACGGGCACGGAGCGCCTGAATCCCATTCCCGGCATTCCTTCAGGCGTCCGATGATTTCCTGCGGTATGACGCCGGGACAGACGGCCACGAATTCATCCCCGCCAAAACGGTAGACTCTGCCCAGCTCCCTCAGAATGTCCGAGCTGATTCTGGCAAAATGATTCAGGTACTGATCACCTGCGATATGACCGTATTGATCATTAATGAGCTTAAAACGATCCAGATCCATGAAGAGCACGGAGAAGGTCTGTCCGGTTTTCGAAACAGACTGCAGATCGGTCCAAAGCTGTGCGCGGTTGCGCAGGCCGGTTAACGGATCGTGAGATACTTCCTGCTTCAGATCATTGATTTTAATGGCGTCAAGAACGATCTGGTAAAGGATCAAATAGGATACGCAGATGATTGATAAAAGAAGAAACAGGATCAGTATTTTCTCAAATGAGGTTTCCTCCTTCAGAAAATACCAGTTTATTACCACCAGAAGCAGGAAGCTGAGGCAGTTGTTTAGTACCATATATTTATACCAGCGTTTGTCAAAGAGGCTGATATGCTCAATGACAAAAATATATTTGGGCACAAGATGTTTATAAAACGGAACCAGTGTCAAAAGATACAGAAGATTCTGGATGGTCCAGATAAAAAACCAGCTGCCGGGTTCCAGCATACCCGCAATCTGGATGGAAAGGGAAAGAATCCCCAGCGTGTATACCCAGCAGGTACAGACAATGATGAACAGAAGGGGAAGCTTTTCCCTATAAAGGTATCGAAAGGGAATCAGAAAAACAAGGCCGTACAGACTGAGACTTCCATCCCCCTGAAAGGAAAGCTCCTCCGCGAAGGTATAGGAAATGCCAAATAACACGGCAGAAAACAGGAACAGCATAAGAAACGTTTTGAGAAAGCTGTATTTCCTGTGACAGCAGCGGTCTATGGTAAACAGGTTGAAAAAAAGCAGTTCCAATGTGGGCAGATATTGAAAGATCGGCATCTGATTTATCCCCTTCCCTGTGAATTCCGGAAGCTGCGGTCCATACAACCAACAGTCCTCGAAATGATACCTTTTATTTTATCACTTCTGCATCCGGTTTTAAAGGATGTGGAAAATTTCCATGCGGATATAAGGAAGAAAAAGGTATAATGATTGCGCAGTGCGATCCGGCAATCCACGACTTGTGCGCACGTGGTATAATGATACAAAACGGAGCTTTTTTATATATGAAGAACGGAGATAAATTTATGGAATATGGGACTGTGGTACGACGGGTAACGGAAACGGAAGCTCGCAGAAGGATTGCGAGGACCATTCTGGAAGCCCTGGGAAAGGAACCGGAATGAACATCGAGGCCTATAACCTGGACACGCTCAGAAAGCTTGTGCGGGATCTGCAGAAAGAAAATAAGGAGCTTCGGGCGCTTCTGCAAAAGGCGAACGTTCCCTGCGCGCAGAGCGAAGCATTTCTGGATACGCCGGAGAAAGCAGAGGATTACGATCCGGACCAGGGAGCGAGAATCCTCAGACAGCCGGTCAATCTGGAAATGGCGAAACGGTTTTACGGCATGTTCTGGGGACGGGAGGATGTGTTTGCGAAAAGGGCCAGAAACGGGAATTATTACCCCCAGTGCGACAATCGATGGAACAGTCTGTGCCCAAAGCAGGCAGGAGAATCCCAAACGGGGAAAAAGGTTTCCTGTGAAGACTGTCCCCATATGAGCTGGACGAAGCTGAGGCCGGAAATCATCCTTGCGCATTTAAACGGATACCGGGAGGACGGAACGGGAAGATTTCGCCAATACGGATCATTCCTGGCGGGATGAGGTGGATGCGCTGCGCCTGATCTGCCATCAGAATGGAATTGATGCGCTGGTGGAGAGATCCCGGTCCGGACGGGGAGCTCATGTATGGATTTTCTTCAAAAGACCGGTGGATGCGGCTGTGGCAAGGAACTTTGGCTTCCTCCTGCTTGACAGGGGGCTTGCCACCATCAACCTGAAATCCTTCCGCTATTATGACCGCATGTATCCTTCGCAGGATACGGCAGGCTTTCTGGGAAATCTGGTGGCCCTGCCTCTTCAGGGCCAGGCTTTGAAGGCGGGAAACAGCGCCTTTGTGGATGAGAACTGGAACGCCTTTCCGGATCAGTGGGGGAAGCTGTTTGAAACCGGAAAGCTGACACAGGAGGACGTGGAGCGCCTTACGCTCAGATGGCAGACGGAGCTTTCGGGAAATCAGGCGGTTTCGTTCTATACCGATCCGAAAAAACGTCCGAAGCCATGGAACCGGAAGGAGAATTTTTCACGGTTTGATGTGACGGGAAAGCTTCATATTGTTCTTGCGGACGGAATCTACGTGGACGCGTTGAATCTGCAGCCCAGACTGCAAAATCAGATCCGCGCGCTTGCCGCCTTTGACAATCCGGTTTTTTACAAAAACAAACGTCTGGGCTATTCCAATTATTACAATTTCAGCACGGTTTATCTGGGAGAGGATACGGATGGCTATGTAAAAATCCCGCGCGGCCTTTTTGAAATGCTTACGGAAAAGTGTGAGCAGGCGGGAATTGTCTGTGATGTGGAGGATCACAGAGAAAAGGGGAGGCCCATCCGCGTTTCCTTCCAGGGAGAGTTGAGAGAGCAGCAGAAGCCGGCGGCGGAGAGTCTGCTCGCCGGGGATACCGGTGTACTCAGCGCGGCCACTGCCTTTGGGAAAACCGTGGTATGCAGCTATCTGATTGCCCGGAGGAGGGTGAATACACTCATCCTTCTGGAAAGCACGGATCTCATTTCCCAATGGGAGGAAGAGCTGAACCGATTTTTGAAGATCGATGAGGAAGCGCCGGAATACCGAACCAAAACGGGGCGCGTCAAAAAGAGGGGCAGTGTAATTGGAACGCTGAAGGGCGGCAGGGACACTCTGACCGGAATCATCGACATCGCCATGATCGGCTCCCTTTATAAAAAGGGCGAATTCCACGAAAGACTCAATTCCTACGGCATGGTCATCATGGATGAATGCCATCATGCCGCATCCGCTACGGCGCAGGAGATTCTGAAAAAGGTGAATGCCAGGTATGTATATGGCGTTTCCGCTACTCCGGTTCGAAGCGACAGCCTGGAAAAAATCAATTTTTTCCTGCTCGGGCCGGTGCGTCATAAATATACGGCGCTGGAGCGGACTGCCGAACAGGGAATTGAATATCTGGTTTATCCGAGATATACCAGAACGGTGGATTTTTCA
>CAJFMW010000067.1 GCA_904392525.1 uncultured Eisenbergiella sp. | reverse complement strand
CCGCCTTCTCCCATGGCCATGGTTCCCAGCGCTCCGTAACGGGTATGGGAATCGGATCCCAGAATCATCTTTCCGCCGCCCGCGAGCATTTCCCTTGCGAACTGGTGGATGACCGCCTGATGAGGGGGCACATAGACGCCGCCGTATTTCTTCGCGCAGGTCAGGCCAAACATGTGGTCATCTTCGTTGATGGTTCCGCCCACCGCGCACAGGGAATTGTGGCAGTTGGTGAGCACGTAGGGAATCGGGAACCTGGTCAGTCCTGACGCCCTTGCAGTCTGAATGATTCCCACAAAGGTGATGTCGTGCGAAGTCAGCTTGTCGAAACGGATTTTCAGGTTCTCCATGCTGTCAGAAGTGTTATGGCTTTCCAGGATACCATAGCTGATGGTTTCCTTTTTCGCTTCTTCCTTAACCGGCTTCTTTCCGGCCGCAGCCTCCACCGCTGCGGCGGCCTCCGGTCCGTCCGGTATCACCTGAGCTCCGTCAACCAGCCAGGCGCCGCCTTCCAGTAATTTGATCATATTTCCTCTCTTTCCGCCGCCGACAGGCGGCATTGCATTCCTCATCTTTCTGCCGCCAAAGGCGGCATTTCATTCATACGGCAGTACAACTCTGCCGGGATGCTTCTTCAATACTTTCTTATTATAGAGGAAAGGGATTGCGGATGCAATCCCTTTCCTTTCATGCCCTGTGCCGGACCGGTTTCAGTTCGGGACGTCCATCCTCCGGCTTCCGGGCGCGCGTCAGTCGATTTTCCGGCAGGAACGCCTTTCATGCAGGGTGGTTCCAACCAGCTGTCTTTCCGGCACGCTGCGGCCTTCCGCCGCATCCACCGCCGTTCCGATCAGCTTCTGCGCCAGCTCCCGGTAATCGCAGGCAACGCTGGTAGCCGGAGGCGATACGATCCGCGAGATAATTGTATTGTCAAAGCCGATCACGGAAATATCCTCCGGCACCCGCAGTCCCGCTTCCTGAATGGCCTGCATCACACCCGCCGTAAAAATATCATTGATGCCGATCACCGCTGTAGGCTTCTTCTCCTCCTTCAGAACTTCGCGCATCAGACGAAGGCCGACTTCAAAATTATAGTCGCCGCACTGCATCCATTTCTCACGGAACTCCAGACCGTATTTCCTGAGAATCCGCTGATATGCCAGCCTTTTTTCCAGGGAGGAATACCAGTTTTCCAGTCCTCCCAGGAAAGCGATATTCCTGTGCCCCAGCCCGATCAGATATTCCATGGCCATCTCCATGGCTCCCCCTTCGTCGATACGCACCTCATAGCAGGGAATCCCCTGAGATCTTCCCATCACCACCACCGGAACGCTTTCGGCGATATAGTTGATAATGGAAAGGGATTTTTCATCGATCACCATTCCGTCCATGCTTCCTCCAAGAATGATCACCGCATCCACGCACTGCTCATACATCTTCTCCAGATGCCGCCGTTCCTGTTCGGAATCGCTGGAAAAGCTGAATATCATGAGCGTATAGTCTCTCTCATTTGTCGCCCGCTCGCATTCCGAAATCAACCTCCCGTAAAAAGGGCTGTCCACCCAGGCGGAAAGGATCCCGAGCACCCTGGTTCGGGAATTGCTCAGTCCCTTTGCCAGCGCGTTCGGCTTAAAGCCGTACAGATCAATCGCCTTCAGAACCCGCTGCCTTTTATCCTCACTCACCTTTGCGGTCTGATTGATCACTCTCGATACAGTGGCGGGAGATACGCCTGCTTCCTTTGCGATTTCATAGATATTAATCCGTTTTCTGTCCATTTTTACGAATTCTCTTCCCTTTGACGCGTCCGCGCACTATTTGAACAACATCTTAGCACAATTAAAAACAAATGAAAAGAAACAGGATAATTTATTCTTTTTTTACCATTTAAAAACATTATGTAAATATTTCTCTGCTATTCTAAAATCAGAAAAACAGTTTTCCTGAAATCATAACCGTTCCATAAAGGACACCGCCACATGTCCGGAAAGGAGAAGCGCTTGAACAACAATTCTAATACGAAAACAGCCTATATCGTCACCGGCGCGTCCGGCCATCTGGGAAATGTGCTGGTCCGAAAGCTGATAAAACGCGGAGAGCAGGTCACAGGACTTCTGCTTCCGGGAGAGAAACCGCCCGTCAGCAATATGCAGACAGTGTACGGAAATATATGTGAAAAGGAAAGTCTCCGTCCGCTTTTTATCCCCGGAAGGAAAAATGTGGTCATTCACTGCGCAGGCTGCGTGAGTATTTCGTCCTATGACGGATTGAAGCTCTGGAACACCAATGTACTCGGCACCCGCAATCTGGTGGAGCTTTCGGAGGAATACGGTGTGGAGAAATTCATCTATGTGAGCAGCGTTCATGCGCTTCCTGAACGGGAGGGCGGGCTGCAGATCACAGAAGTCCGGGATTTTGACGATACCCTTGTGGTAGGTGATTACGCCAAGACAAAGGCGCTGGCAACCCGTTATGTCCTCCGGGAAGCCGCTTCCGGCTTTCCGGCCTGTACCGTACATCCCTCCGGACTTCTCGGCCCTTACGATCTGGGCACAGGGCAGATGACCCGCGTGCTGAAGCTTTTCCTGAAAGGACTGCTTCCCGCAGCCGTTGCAGGGGGCTATGACTTTGCCGACGTGCGGGATGTTGCGAACGGCATCCTCGCCTGCTGTGAGCGGGGAGAAATCGGAGAGAGTTATATTTTGTCCGGCCATTATTATTCCATCCGTGAATTTCTGGATCTTGCCGCTGGGACGCTGCACCGCCCCTCTGTTCCCTTCTGTCTGCCCCGGAATATTGCAGGAGCGCTCGCTACAGTTTCCGACCGGGTTTCTCACAGTCTGGGAAAAAGCACCATCTTCACGCCGTATTCCATCTATACCCTGGGCTCCAACTCCAATTTTTCCCATAAGAAAGCAAGCGACTGCCTGGGATACCGTACCAGAAGCAGGGAGGAAACGGTCAGAGACATGGTTGGCTGGACCATACACAGGCTCAGAACCGTTTAGCGACCCTGTCATTGAAAAAAGCAAAAATGGGGACGGAAAATCCGTCCCCTGTCATTTCGATGCAGAAAAAGCGTGGCCGCGCCTGGCCTTCGTCTCTTCTGTGCACAATTTTACAGATATTTTTCCACAATTCCGGCCATCTCGTCCCATTTCTTTTCCATGTCCGCAACCAGCTTGAACTGCGTGCGGGCACGGTCCAGATTATGCTCCGGACGGTGAATCTTGAAGTATACGTCACCCTGCAGATAGTCCGCCAGGAAACGCATACCGCATTCCAGCGTCATCAGCTTGGCTCCCATGGGCAGCATACGGATTTCCTTCTCCGACAGGCTTCCGCCGCAGCCCTCCACATAGCCCTTTGTATAAATCTCAAACAGGCCCATGTCGCAGTTGATCAGCTCCAGATTCTTCTCGTCCTCCGCTCCCGTGCTCGCGCCGAAACGGATGGAATCGCCGTAATCGTACAGAGCAGAACCGGGCATCACCGTATCCAGATCGATGACACAGATTCCTTTGCCTGTCTCATTGTCAATCATGATATTGTTCAGCTTGGTATCGTTATGCGTAACGCGAAGAGGAATCTCTCCATTTGCAAGGGCGTCGCAGATCACATGGGTATCCGCCTCCCGCTCCATCACGAAACGGATCTCATCCTGCACCTCTTTCGCCCGGCCGCACACATCCTCTTCCACCGCCTTTTTGAAATCGGCAAAACGGCTCACCGTATTGTGGAAATTGGGAATGGTTTCATGCAGCGTTGCTGCCGGATAATCCTGCAGAAGCAGCTGGAAATTGCCGAAGGATACGGCGCTGTTATAGAAATCTTCCGGAGTTCTCACCATATCAAAGGAGGTGGCGTTCTCAATGAAAATGTACATCCGCCAGAAATCTCCGTCTTCGTCCTTCAGGAAATTGTCTCCGTCAACCGTGCGGATCACGTTCAGCGTTTCTCTCTCCGGATCACCGCCTCTTTCCACGATTTTTTTCCGAAGGAAGGAGGTCACATTCATCACGTTTTCCATCAGCTCCACGGGATTTTTAAAAATGCCGTCGTTCATGCGCTGCAGAATATAACGCTTCTGCTCTCCGTTTTCCAGCGCACAGGTCAGCCTTACGGTATCATTGATATGCCCGCTTCCATAGGGAACTGCTTCTGTCAGAGTTCCTTCAATTGCAAACTTCGGCACGATTTCCTTACTGATTCTTTCCATGTTCAGTCCTTCCATTTCCATCCCTTTCTGCCGCCGGACGGCGGTCTTCATTTGCGAAAAACCGGCCAACGTCCGATTTCCCCATATTTTTCGACCATAATCTGTTCTTAATTATAACATTCTCATCCGGTAATTCTTTGCACAATATTTCCGCTTTTTTATCTTTTTGAAATAAGGTGCATTCGGTCCGAAAATTTGTTAAGATAGGAATTACAGATACCATTCCCAAAGACAGGAAGGGGGAACTTTGGATGGAATCCATAACTGACAGAAACATTCCTATGAGCGGCGTAGCAACGGACTACAGCTTTGTCCCGCTTTCGCCCGCCATCCGGATTGACCGAATCTATACCGTGCATTATTTTGAATACATGAACGATTTTTCCTTTCCCGGAGAGCGGCACGACTTCTGGGAATTTCTGTGCGTGGATAAAGGGGAGGCCGTTGTGACTGCCGGAGAGCGCAGATTCACGCTGAAAAAGGATGAAATCGTCTTTCACCAGCCGAACGAATTTCATGCGGTGCAGTCAAACGGGGAAATCGCGCCGAATCTCGTGGTAGTCTCCTTCTCCTGTGACTGCCCCGCCATGGATTTTTTCCGCTCCAAAACCCTGCGCATCGGGGAGGCGGAGCGCAGCCTGATCGCCAGCATCCTGTCCGAAGCCGAACGGAGCTTTTCCACGCCTCTGGACGACCCCTATACGAAAAAGATGGAACTTTCCGCTGACGCTCCCTTCGGAAGCCTTCAGATGATCCAGCTTTATCTGGAACAGCTCCTCATCCGGCTCATCCGTCAGAAGGAAACGCCCGTCAGTCACCGGGGCAGAGCGGACGGGGATGTTTACGAACGGCTCCTTTCCTATCTGGAAAACCACCTGACCTGTCAGCTTTCCATCGAGCAGATCTGCCGTGACAACCTGATCGGCCGCTCCCAGATGCAGAAGCTGTTCCGCGAACGGAGCGGCTGTGGGATCATCGACTATTTTTCCCGCATGAAGATCGATGCGGCCAAACAGCTCATCCGCAGTCAGCGGCTGAATTTCACCCAGATTGCGGACAAGCTCGGCTATACCTCCGTGCACTATTTTTCCCGGCAATTCAAAAAGGTGACGGGAATGACGCCCTCCGAGTATTCCGTTTCCATTAAGAGGCTGTCGGAGGAGCCGGAGTTTCGAAAATCAAATCCCCGGTAACAGCCGGAACTGTTTTACAGCACCTTTTCCAGCTCCTCAATCACGATCTTCAGCGCCTTGATGCGGGCATACTTCTTGTCCACGGATTCCAGTACATGCCAGGGCGCGTAGGTGGTGCTGGTTTTCTGCATCATCTCATCGATGGCCGTTTCGTATTCGTCCCATTTTTCCCGGTTGCGCCAGTCCTCATCCGTGATCTTCCAGCGCTTCTCCGGCGTGTTTTCCCGTTCCTTGAAACGCGCAAGCTGGGTGTCCTTATCGATCTGAATCCAGAACTTGATCACCACGGCGCCCCAGTCCACCAGTTCCTTTTCAAACTCGTTGATCTCATTGTAGGCCCGCTGCCAGTCGTTGGTACTGCAGAAGCCCTCAATACGCTCCACCATCACCCGCCCATACCAGGTGCGGTCAAAAATGGCGATATGGCCGGTCTTGGGAAGCCGGGTCCAGAAACGCCAGAGATAATGGCGGGCCTTCTCCTTCGGCTCCGGGCTGGCGATGGGATGCACCTCGAAGCCCCTGGGGTCCAGCGCTCCGGTGATGCGCTTGATGTTGCCGCCCTTTCCGGCCGCATCCCAGCCCTCATAGGCGATGATCAGAGGAATCCGCTTGCGGTACAGGCGGTTATGCAGCTCACCCAGCTTCTTCTGCAGCCGGTCCAGCTCCTCCTCATATTCCGCATCCTCCATGAATTTATCCAGCGGAATTTCCGACAGCTTCGGCATCTTCTGAAGCGGAAAGGTATTCTGCAGAAGCGGCACCGCAAGGCTGCTGTTCTGAAGGGCCACGTCGATGCCCTGAACGAGCATTTCCAGCACCTGCAGCTGCGCCCACTTCCGGGACTGCGCATCGATCAGATACCAGGGCGCAGTGGACGCGTTGGTATCATTCAGATAACGGTCGAATACCTTCAGACATTTGTCATAATGCTTATTCTGCCAGCGGTCGTATCCGCTGACCCGCCATTCGGTATCCTTATCCTCCAGAAGGGCGTCAATCCTCTTTTTCTGCTCCTTTTCACTGATGTGGAAGAAAAATTTAATCACCAGATAGCCGTTGTCAGTCAGCTGTCTTTCAAACCGCTTCACACTGTCGATCCTCTGGGCATACTCCTTCTCTGACAACTCGTTGTCCAGAACTTCTTTCGTGATCTCCTCCATCCAGCCGCCGTCCAGGAAGGTAAATTTTCCGGCTTCCGGAATCTGGATGAAGTAACGGTACAGAAACGGGCGCCGCAGCTCTTCCTCCGTGGGCGCGGACATGGTTGCCACCTTGAAGAAACGGGGATCGATGTTTTTAATGATCTTTCCGATGGTGCTTCCCTTTCCTGCCGCGCCCCATCCTTCAAACAGCACCAGCACCGGCAGCTTATGCTCCTTGAGCTGCATCTGCTGAGCAAAAAGCTTTTTCCTTGCTTCCTCCAGCCTTGCCTGAAGCTCTTCGTCCTGCGGCTTTGCCAACGCGTTCATTTCTTTCAGCATAGTTACCTCCTTCCACTGCCAACAGGCAGCTTTTCCCTTTCCTCCTGTTACTCTGATTATACTGTACTTCCCGGTGGTTTTCCACAGATTCCGGCTTTCTTTTCCGAAGGCATGTTAATCCTCATTCCGGAGCATCACACTATCATCTTGTTCACAGGTCAGGGAGAATATTCTTCCTGACAAAGGAAACGGCTGTCCTCTGTGAAAGGACAGCCGTTGTTTTACCGGAAAATTTTCATGCCGCCGAAAGGCGCTTCATATTCCGCTTCCCTATTTTTCAATTTCAAATTCCTGGATTCCCATGAAGCCGGGGCCAACCTCATATTCTGCGAAGCAGACCACGGGATTTCCCTTTTCGTTGATATAGAAATCGGTATTTTCATCCACAGTCACGAATCCGTCAATGGAACTCTCGGTCTCCGTCACGCCCCAGTAAACCAGATTCTCATCCGCAGCAACGCGTTCGTTCATCTGCCGCTTAATGCTTTCATTTGCGATGTTTACATAATCCTCACCCAGCAGATCTTCAAGGGTCAGCTCTCTGTTCTGCGCCACATCGATATTGTAATAGTAGCGCAGCTCCTGCGCAGCCACCCAGACCTCGCTGGTTCTGAGTACCAGGGACAGGACGCTTCCTTCCTGATATTTCACTTCATAATCCACGTTGATGTCCATGGTCCGGCCGCCCCATTCTTCCTCGGTTCCTCCGGTGGCAAAGAAGGCGTCCTTGTATTCGGCAAACTTTTCCTTTGCCTGAGCCACATGATCGTCCACGATCTTCTGAATCTGCGCGTTCACCGCCTCTTCAATATCTGCATCCGACATACCGGCCGCTTCCGTGCTCTCTTCACCCGCAGACGCGGTTTCTCCGGACGCTTCTTCCGTCTGAGGCACTTCGCCTGTACCGGAAGTTCCGGTTTCTTCCACTTCGATTTCCGGTACGTTCACCGTAATATCGTGATCGCCATCCTCCTCATGGTAGGATGTGATCGTGAGCACCCGCACCAGGGAACCGATCACCGGAAGCTGTCCCAGCTCCTTTGCCAGCACCTCATTTGTGTTCACCCCAACCGTCATGCACAGCAGGACGGCCGCTGCCGCAACGCCGATGTTTCTTGCCGCGCGCACCAGCCTGCGCTGCCGGTAGCGGGCTGCGGACTTCTTCTTATCCACGGAATGTACGGCCCGTTCCACGGTTTCCTTCAGCTCTTCCGGGATCTCAATCTGTTCAAATGTACGCTTTCCGTTTTCAGGCTCTCTCATATTCCATTTCCTCCAGACTCTTTCTCAGCTTCTTCAGCGCTGCATACAACCTTGACTTTACTGTATTCAGATTGGTGTCCGTCACCTTCGCGATTTCCGCAAGGCTCAGCTGTTCATAGAACCGCAGGAGCACCACCGTTTTCATATCCGGCGGAAGCTTCAGCACGCGTTCAAATACCTGTGCATCCTCATCCGCTCTGTCATAGCCTTCCTCCAGATAAGCCTCTTCCTTCATATCCTCAGGCTGGGTGCTGATTTCCCTGCGGTATTTGCGCAGATACTGCAGGGCTTCATTTACTACTATTCTGTAGTACCACGTTTTCAGCGCTCCGGAATTTTTCACCCCCCAGCATTTTTCCAGCGCCTGACAGGCCGCATTCTGTACCACATCCAGCGCAGCATCCTTATCCTGCACGTAGCTGTAGGCCAGCCGATAGGCTTTTTCCTGATTATCCAGAATATGCTCCACAGTCAGGTCATATATATCCTGTTTCATTTTCGTACCATGCCTTTCTGATCCGGATCTGCAGCAGACCTCCTCCGGATCCCTGTCCCCGCAGGCAATGAGCCGGGCGGGCATTCCTCATTTCTATCAATATGCCGCTGGCAACGGCTGAACCATATGGCGCAGGAGCAGATTGCCGGCAGCTCCTATCGCGGTAAAGCTTTTTCCGCTTTCATTCTATAGATGTTTCAGGCTAAAAAAAAGTTTTTTGTTACGAAAAAAAACGACATGATCGCAGTCATGTCGCTTTTTCTTTCGATTTCAATGCTGCGGCTGCCCGTCTCTCAGTTCGCCGCCGAACCCGCTTTCTCCAGCAGAAATGCCTGCACGCCGAAAGCGACCGCCTGCCCGTTTTAGCTTCTCCTTCAGTTCGGGCGCACAGTTCTGAACGATGTGCAGAAGCGGCCAGGCAGGCATGGTCCAGACATACCGCAGCTTTCCCATATCCTGGGTTTTCTGACAGGTCTCTATCACCTCTTCCAGCATCCCCTTCGCGTAATTGTCAATCACCCGCGATGAAAGATCCGTAAACCCGATATCGAAATGGGTTTTAAATACCAGAATGATTTTTTTCATCTTTTTTGGTTCCATGTGTCGTTCTCTCGCATTTCATATTATATTCGTGCATATTTTTTCCCTTCAAAGGCTTCGTCAAATTCCCGCACCTCGTCCCGGTGGCGCCTCTCGTCATAAATATCGGAATCAAAGAATCTGCCGCCCCTGGCTGCGGAAAGATAGCCCTCCTTCAGCTCCATGCACAGAAACGCGGGGGAAATCTCTCCAAACCGGTCGGAGACACCGTAATTTCCCGCCTCAACAAAGCCGATCTGCGGACAGTATTCAGGCCGTCCGAAAAACATGACTGCTCCATGCCCTGCCTCAGCCGCCCTCTCCAGCACCGCATGAAACAAAGCCTTCCCGATTCCTTTTCTCTGATATTCGGGCAGGACGCCAATAGGGCCGATGTTCACCACAGGAAGCGCGTCCGTATCTCCCACCAGGACCTGCGCCCGGCTGCATGCCACATACCCCGCAGGCACACCGTCCGCCTCTGCCACCAGGCAGATTCCCGCCCCGTCCCGCTTTCTCAGTTCATGCACCATCCAGTGCTCATAGGGGCAGCCGATGCCGCCCCGTTCGACTCTCCCCGGATAAGAAAATGCCTCCCGGATGATTTCTTCAGAACGTCTGTAATCCCGCTCCTCTTCTTCTCTTACCGTAATCTTCATATTCCCTCCATTTTGCCTCTCTTTCGCCACTCCGGCCTGTCGTACTTTTCCTTATTTTATCATATTCGGGAGGGAAACGCATCCACAGCTTTGTGAACGGTGCAGGTCAGACAGCAATCCGCTTTTCTCACTCCCCGGCCCCGCGCCTGTCATACTGGGCACTGTAAAAGCAGTAAACGCCCGTCTGAACCGCCCAGAGGAAAGTGACCAGAATAATCGGGAAATTCCCGGTGTCAAACATGATTTTTCCAAGCAGGGCAACCGCCTCCATCACCGGGCAGAGGGAATTCATCACCTGAAAGCTTTTCCAGGAGGCCTTGTAAATGCCGAGCCGCTCCGCCTCGTCGCAGCTTTCCAGCCAGTCCCGGTTAAAGCGCAGACTGCCGATGTCTCCTCTTTTCATGGGATTCGCCTTCTGAATCTGCCGCACCAGCGTAGCTTCCAGAAACAGAATCACGATACAGAACCCTAAAAACAGCGCCACGGAAAGCAGCATTCTGGGATTGCTTCCATCCGCCGCCAGCCCAAACAGAAGAAACTGCAGGATCATGTCCGCAATGTTCGCCATCATCGCCGTATTCTGATACTCTCCCGCCCGGTCAAGCTCCTCATCTGTGCCCTTTTTCAGTGAAGCCACCGCTTTCCGGAGAAAAATCAGAGAAGCCGCCGTCAGCACCAGGAAAAATGCCGTCTGAAAAATCCATGCGTTCTCCTGAAACGCCAGACTTAAATTTTCCGCCGTCTCCCGCATTCCGCCGCGGGCCGAAGAAACGGCCCAGGATATCCCGAAACCGGCAGCACCGCCCGCGGCGAGGCTCACGAGCAGCCGCAGAGCCGACCTTCCCATTCCGGATTTTTGTGTTTTCTTCCTTCCCGAATCTTTTTTCGCATTCATTCTCTTATCTCCTCTCTTCTGTTTCATTCATCCTCTTCATATCGGAAGATATCCTCCACGGTCACGCCGCAGGCCGCAGCCAGCTTCAGCGCGAGCGTAACGGAAGGGGAATAATCTCCCCGTTCAATCAGGCTGATCGTCTGTCTGGATACGCCGACCAGCCGTCCCATCTCTTCCTGATTCACACCCAGCTTATTCCTGTGTTCTTTCAATCGGTTATATAATGGCATCTCAATTTCTCTCCTGTCTGTAGCGGCAGCCATTCCGCCTCTGATATCATATGACAACTTTTCTTGTCATCCTCATCCTATCATTGACAACTATATTTGTCAATACAGAATGACAATTTTTCTTGTCATTTCTATCCGCATACGGCGATAGACGTACCGGAACAGGAACATTTCCCTTCATAAAAAATTAAAGATTATCCGCCGCCATACGCATAGGCAGACGTGCCGGAATATGCTATGATGAAGCCAGGTCTTATGTTTCACCGACATGACAGCCATGCCAAGCCGCATGGCGACAGAAAAATAAAAGGAGAATTTTCTGATGAAGAAAAGATGTGCTGTCTTTACCGCTCTACTGCTGCTGTCCCTGACCGCCGCCTGCTCCGGCAGAACTGCCGCCCAGCAGCCAGAATCCTCTGAAGCGGAAAGCGAAATCATTCCCGGCTCCACAGACGAATCGGGAACAGAAACATCGTCTGACACCAGCGGCGAATCAGAAACGGAAACATCGTCTGACACCGGAAGCAAAGCGGAAACGGAAACATCGTCCGAGGCCGGAAGTGAACCGGCACCCGCCTCTCCCGCTGTGGGCACATCGGAAAAGGCACACGTGGACGTACTTCTCACCGCTCCTCCGGAAATCACCCTGTCTGATTCCCTGTCCAGCGCTAACACATCCTTCACCCTCCACTCCGGAACCGGGGAATGGTCCTGGGCAGATAAGGATGAAATCACCACCTCCGTTGCCTGCGGCTCCGCTCCGCTGGATATGGACCCGGAACAGGCAGCGACGCTTGATGTGCCGGACTATAACAGACTGGACAGCGTACCCTATCTGCTCTCCTGCGTCGTGCTGCCGGACCGGATTCTGCTGCGTGAATGGGACATTCAGGATCTTGGGGCGGCGGAAGCGGAGCCTCTTTCCGAAACCGAATATTCGGAAGTTCTTCCCATTGAGCTCAAAAAAGACCGGGTGTACGAGCTGGTCGCCACCTGGGAGGAAGAAAAGCTGGACGAACGCTTCTTTTTCGGAGAAGCTTCCTATCTGTTTCTGACGGAATAACCCGGCAACTTTTGCCGCAACGCCCACTTTTATCAAAAACATCTGAAAGGAAACATCCGAATCCATGCATACAGATATTAAAATTATAAAAAATATCCGGGATGACGCTGCATTGAGAAGCAGCTTTAATCGTCTGGCCGAAAAGACCTTCGGCCTGAACTTTGAGAACTGGTATCAGAACGGGTACTGGAAGGACAATTACATTCCCTATGCCGCCGTCCGGGAAGGACAGGTGATCGCCAATGTATCCGTCAATCCCATGACCTTTTCCGAAAAAGGAATCCTGCATCACTATATCCAGCTCGGCACCGTGATGACCGATCCCGCCTTTCGCGGCCAGGGGCTCTGCCGCCTTTTGATGGACGCGGTGGAAAAGGACTGGGCAGACCGGGTGGAATCCATCTATCTGTTCGCCAACGACACGGTTCTGGATTTCTATCCACGCTTCGGTTTTCAGCGGGTACAGGAATCCCGCTTCTTCGCTCCCCTTTCCGCCTGCATACCGGACAGGCCTGCCGTTCCCGTCCCCATGACTGATCCGGAAAACCGGGCCGCCCTGGAGAAGGCCATCCTTTCCGGCGTCCCGCAGGGAAGCTTTGATATGGTGGGCAATCCCGGCCTTATCCTGTTCTACGCCTCACAATTCCTGACGGAAAACGTCTGGTATCTTCCCGCTCACGACGCCTGGGTGATCGCTGAAGCGGAAGGAGACACCCTCCTGCTTGATGCCATTTTCGCGCCCCGCCCCGTTGCTCCCAAAGAAGCGGCGGCAGCGCTGCTTGCAGGCCCTTTCCATAACCGCTACTGCGTTTCTCCCGGCAGCCTTTCCCGGCTGGAATGCGGCTTTACCCCGTTTGGAGCGGATGGAGCGGACGCCCGATTTGCAGAGAACCGTTCTGCCTGGGAAATCCGCCCTCTTGAAAATGACGACGATGCCATGTTTGTAAAAGGAAGTCTGACAAAAATCTTTTCTCAGGAAAAGAAGCGCTTTCCCACCCTGTCCCATGCCTGAAAAAAGAATTATCAACGGGCCAGGTCCGGCGGCTGCCGCCGGGCCTCAGCCCTTCTGCGCAGTGATCACCTTCACATTTTTCTCCCGGAAGCCCTGGGCCACGCTTTCCGGCATGTGCCAGTCCGTGATCAGCACGTCTATCCCATCCGGCGGGGCGATCTGAACCATGGAATCGTCCCCATATTTCGTGTAGTCCATCAGCAGAAAGCTTTCCTTGGAAGCCGCAAGCACCTGCCGCTTCAGCTGCGCCTCTCCCAGCGTCGGCGTACTGAAGCCCCGCTCCAGGGTAAAATGATTGCCGCTGATAAAGCCCTTGTCAAAAAACAGCCCCGAAAGCGCCTGCTGCGCCAGGCTTCCCACGCAGGAGTAGATGTTGGTGCGCAGCTCCCCGCCAATGATGATGCTGCGCATATCCCCTGCCTTCGCCAGTTCGGCAGCGATGAAAATGTTGTTGGTACAGGGCACGATCTTCCTTTTCTCTCCGGCCACGATCAGCTTCGCCAGCTCCAGAGTGGTCGTGCCGCTGTCCAGAAAGACCGCCTCTCCGTCCCCGATACAGCCATAGGCCTCCCGGGCGATGGCCCGCTTCTCTTCCATCTGCCTGTTTTCATTTTCCTGATGGGAGAATTCCCGCAGGGAGCCGTAGGCGCTCACCGCGCCGCCCCAGGTCCGTTTCAGCACCCCTTCCTGCTCCATTCCCGAAAGCAGCTTCCGGACCGAAACTTCCGAAAGCCCGAAGGCTTCACTCAGTTCTGAAACGGAAACTGACGAGCTGATTTTCAATCGTTCCAGTATATATTTCTTTCGTTCTTCCTGATTCATGCCGCCTTACTTCTCCCATTCCTCGATTTTACAGCTGTGGATTCTGGTCTTTTTATCATAATTTATACCCACCAGGAGCAGCTTTCACAAACTCTCCGCGGATTTCGTGATTAGGTATGAATACGCATTTATGGTCAAAATCATATCCCAGATACCCCAGATGAATCAAAAGTGTGAGGACGTCATCCTTTGTATGAAATGTGGTCATATCATTGGAAAAGCTTCCCGTATTCACGGGAACCTGCTCTCCCGCCATCATGCTGAGCACATCGTCCCGCAGCTCCTGCAGATCCATTCCGTACCGGTCGCAGAGCACGCTGACCTCTTCCTCCGTGAACCCCACAAATTCGGCAAGCTGTCTGGGATTGATCATGGAGAATTCAGAAAACATATTGAGCGCAGAATGAGTGCCAT
>CAJFMW010000066.1 GCA_904392525.1 uncultured Eisenbergiella sp. | reverse complement strand
CCTCAGAAATCTGTGGTCTATGCAGAAGATTCCCACTTCCGCAGCCGGATGAATTCCGTAAGCGAAGAGGAAAAAGAATTTACCCTCGGCCATAAACTGATTCTTCTGGAAATGCTGGCGGTTCTGATCTGGATCATCTGGGGCGTCACACAGAGGGGCTTCTATATCCCGGAAATCGCTTCCCAGTTCTTTGTCATGGGCTTTGCAGCCGGCGTCACCGCCATCATATTCCATCTCAACGGCATGACCATCAATGGAATGGCCTCCGCTTTTCAGGGCGGCGTTTCCGATCTGGCCGGTACAGCGGTTGTGGTGGGCATGGCGAAGGGAATTCTCCTGGTGCTGGGCGGCTCTGAAGCGGATGTTCCTTCCACCCTGAACACCGTTTTATATGGAATCGGAACCCTTCTGGACGGCGTTCCCGCGTTCATCGGCGCCTGGGCCATGTACATTTTCCAGAGCCTGTTCAACCTGGTCGTAACCTCCAATTCCGGCCAGGCGGCTCTGACCATGCCGATCATGGCGCCTCTTTCCGACCTGGTCGGCGTTCCCCGGCAGATCGCCGTTCTTGCCTACCAGCTTGGCGCGGGCTTCGTTGACGCGTTCACTCCCGTGTCCGCCAGCCTGATCGGCGTGCTTGGCGTTGCCGGAATCGAATGGGGCAAATGGGCCAAATTCCAGATCAAAATGCAGGCATTTTTCTTCCTCATGGGCACGATCATCATCGCGGTCGCAGTGGCAATTAATTTCCACTAAACCCATGAAGGCAGCGCTGTCCGGGCTCTTACAGCCGCCGGCGCGTATCAAAAACAGATTCAGAAAGGAAGCGGGAACAGATATGGCAATGGTTACCATCCTCAGAAACGCCGGCGTTTATCAGCCGGAATATGCCGGAAGAAAGGATATTCTCATCCTTGGCGGGACGATTGCCGCCGTCGGGGAAAATCTGAAGGCGGATTTCGGCGGAAGCCTTGAAGTTATGGAAATCAATGCGGAAGGCATGGCTGCTGTTCCGGGCTTTATTGACAGCCATGAACACATTCTCGGAGGCGGAGGGGAAGGCGGCTTCCACACGAGAACTCCAGAGGCCTCCCTGGGCGACCTGATCCGGAACGGAATCACCACTGTGGTCGGCTGCATCGGTACGGACGGCGTCGGAAGAGACGCCGCCGCCCTGCTGGCCAAAGCCCATGCGCTTGAAGAGGAAGGGATCACCGCATACGCCTATACCGGCTCCTATCAGGTTCCGGTCCACACCCTGACCGGCAGTCTAATGAAGGATATTATGATGCTGGATAAGGTGATCGGCGTGGGAGAAATCGCCATTTCCGATCACCGCTCCTCCCAGCCCACCTTTGAAGAATTTGCCCGGATCGCGTCGGATGCCAGAGTGGCGGGTATGCTGTCCGGGAAAGCAGGAATCGTAAACGTCCATCTGGGGGACAGCCCCCGCAAAATTGATCTCATCCAGCGGGTGATCCACGAAACTGAGATTCCCGCTTCCCAGTTCCTTCCCACCCACGTAAACAGAAATGCGGACCTGTTCCAGGCCTGCCTGGAGTTTGCGAAGGAAGGAGGAACCATTGACTTCACAGGAAACGAAGACATCGACTATTGGGAAACGGTCAGCGATGAAATCCGTGTCTGCAAAGGGATTCGCCGTCTTCTGGATCTGGGAATCTCCAGCGACCGCTTCACCATTTCCTCTGACGGCCAGGGAAGTCTGCCCATCTTCGACGAAAAGGGGCAGTATCAGGGAATCGGCATCGGAAAGGCCTCCTGCCTTCTGAAGGAAATCCGGGAATGCGTACAGCAGGAAGGCATCCCTCTGGAAATCGCCATTAAGGGAATCACATCCAATCCCGCTTCTATTTTAAAGCTTTCTTCCAAGGGGCAGCTTCGGACGGGCTTTGACGCCGACATCTGCCTTCTGGATGAGGATACCCTTGCGCTGCATACCGTCATCGCGAAAGGACGCATTATGGTAAAAGATGGAAAGCAGCAGGTATTCGGCACCTTTGAACGGTCATAAAATGAACGGTCATAAAAACGGGGCATAACTGCCCCGTTTTTACGTTTTTGAATTTTCTTACTGCATGGCCTCCAGCATTTCCCTGACCCTGGCAAAACCGGTTTCTCCGCTGTTATATACAGGAACCTTCGTGTCCTTCAGATACGGTGCAAGAGCCGACATGGACAGCTGTGCCATCACAATGCAGTCCACCTCTTCCGCCAGCTGGTCGATGGCCCTGACAAGAATCTCATTATGCTTCTCAATATTTCCTCTGGAATATTCTTCAAACGCCTCACTGCACAGAACTGTCTTTCTCTCTATCTGCACACCGGCCTCCGCCGCGGCAATATCCAGAAGCCTTTCAGAAGCAGGCACCGTAGTTTCCAACGTGGCAAGCAGTCCAATCCTTCTGCCGGTGCGCACGGCCTTCTCCATCATCGGACGGTCAATCTGGGCGATCGGGGTATCAACCAGCGGCCTTCCCAGTTCCGCCGCATAGTTAAAGGTAGAACAGGCAAGCAGAATCAGGTCCACTCCCGCCTCTTCCAGATTGTGGGCATACTGCGCAAATTTATAATAGTTCACCTTTGGAATCACACCTGCCCCCGCCCTGATATTGTCCCTCTGGATGGTATCATCGCATAAATGCATGATCTGGACATCCGGTATGTATTTCCGGATATAAGGCTCCATCGCCTTTATCGTGATATGTGATGCATGAATAATTCCCAGTGTCTTATCGCTTAAATCCTTCATAATCCGCTCCTTGAATCCTGATGTATGACACGCCATGTGCAGGCATGGTAAAGGTAAGTTCCAGCCTTCCATCCTCTGTACGTGCCTCCTGCTTCCCGCACAGCTCCTCCAGGCCGTCCCGCGCCTTGATCGCCGCATACTGCTCCCCTTCCGGATAGAGCGGCTGTCCCTGACGCAGCCATTCCGCATAAGGGTTGGAATGCTCCGCATCAATACGGTGGTGGCTTACCGTCACACATTCTTTTTCCAGCCCTTCCACAGAGAGACTGATCTGCTGTTCTTCCTTTTTATCCCGGTCATTGCAGTGGCTGTAAATCACGATCTGAACTTCTCCGTCGTCTCCGCGCACCGCGAAGCCGGATACGTCCGTTTCTTCTCCCTCTCCGGTATACTGGCTGTTATTTTTCACGCCGATATCAGGCTCCTTCAGGAAATCCATGGTTTCCGCCCCGTCGCTTTCAAACGCGAGCTTTGTATTCCCCAGCGTTCCATAAATCTTGAACATATTAAAGACCGCCTTATCGATTCCCTGCGTCGTAAAGGTTCTTGTTCCCTCAAAGCATCTCTCCGCGGGGAACATAAAGGCCCACGCCAACGGACGTACCTTAATGCCGTACTGCATGCTCAGCCGGTCGATTTTATCATAGGTGGAAGCCACATAAGTCGCATAATACTCCGTATTACGGAAAATCATGTTGGCGTTGTCGTATACGCCGCCTGCAGCCCAGCCGTCCGGATCCGCTTCGGAAAGCACCACTTCCCGATCCTGATAACCGAACTCCGTGATGATATCCAGACCGAGCTTCACCTGATGTACCAGGCTCTCTACAGACGGAACCGCCTTGGCCGCATGCATCTCAAAGGGGAATCCGCCGCCCTTCACATGGAAGGTGATGAAATCCAGCCGGGTTCCCTTTTGACCGGAATAAAAATTCACTCCGTTTTTGCAGTGGTCCAGGAAGAAACGGAAGAATTTCTGCGCATGTCCGCCCTCAAAGATTCCGGTCACCGCAGGCCCGGACAGCCGCACGCCGGGCGCCGCCTCATGCACGGCATGCTCCGTATAGTCGAACAGCTTGCAGTATTCCGCAGTGGTTCCTTTCCAGTAGAAAATATCGGGCTCATTCCACAGCTCAAAATACCAGGTTTCAATCTCCTTTTCCCCGTACCTCTCCTTCAGATGCTCCACCACCGCTTTGATGAAGGCATGCCACTTGTTATAGTCCTTAGGCGGGCACGTCCACCCGATTTCCTTATACTGATTATAGGAATCCCAGTTGCCGTTGACCGGGTTCAGATAGTTGGTATCCACCAGCGCCTTCGGCATGAAGCCCAGCTCGATAAACGGCTTGTTTCCCGTCTGAATATAAGCGTCTATGATTTTATCATACCAGGTAAAATCGTAAACCGCCTCTCCCTTTTCATTCTCCCAGTAAATGTTCGTGGAGCCAAACTTGTAGGTTCCGTGGCAGTTTCCCGTGCAGAACATGAAATGCGTTCTGAAATAATACGGTGCATCCCCAAGCGCCGCGAACTTCCTTAAAAGCTCCATCCCTTCCGGAATATAGGTGTAGTTGCACTCATCATACCCGATCCACCGCCACAGGTGCTCCTGCGGTCCGACCGACTCTCCTGCATTCACCCTGACATTTACCTGCCTGCTCATTTCCTTTTCCTCCTCTTTTCATTCCTTTTTTACATCAATGCTCTCTTACTGCTGCACGCCTTCCCTCTTTTTCAGGGTATCTCTTGTGATCAGGACAGGCTGCAGAATGATCCGCCTGCGGAAATTCTCTTCCCCGCCGTTCTCTTCCGCCGTATCCATCAGCATGAACCCCTCTGTAATCATCATCTCCGCATCCAGCGAATAGGTGGTCAGCCCGGGGGCGAACTGTCCTGCCAGCGGTATATTGTCCACACTGAGCACGGAAACCTGATCCGGAACCGCCATTTCTTCTGCGCGCAGAGCCTGTATCAGCCCGACGGCCATCCAGTCGTTCGCCGCAAAAACCGCAGTAAACTTCTGCTGCTTCACCAGCTCCTTAACCTGCTCTGCAAGCGCATAGCCTCCCCGGAAGTTCATCTTGCTTTCAAGGATCACGTATTCCAGCCCGTTCTTTCCCGCCCCGCGGATAAATCCGTTTTTCCGGTAAAGAGCCGAAGCGTAGGTGTCCGGTCCCGTAATGTGGATCACCTTTTTATGTCCATAACCGGCCAGAACTTTGGTCGCATTGATGCCGATCTTAAAATGGTCAAAATATATCTGAGCGAAATCATCATGATCCGGATAGTTTTCAAAAGAGATAATATGCCGGTAAAGCGCTTTGATTCTCTGAAGCATATGCTCTTCAAATTTTCCAATCAGCAAAACCGGCAAATTTCTCTCTCCATTTTCCAGGCTGTCCATCGTTAACGGTATGATATTCACACTGTTCTTCGCGGCACAGCTCGTCAGCTCCATCAACATCCTGTTGTAAAACGGATCATTCAGCTTGATTGATGGGGAGCAGATCAGATTGATAAACTTATTCCGGATCAGGGGAGCAATATAGGTCCCTTTTCCTTCATATTTGATCAAAAGGCCCTCCGAAACCAGTTGATTGATCACTTCCCGGATTCTCTGCCTTCCAACCTGCAGCCTCTGCTCCAGCTTCCTCTCCGATTCCAGTCTGATGAGCCTGTCTGACTGAAGCTTTTTCACCTCTTGCCGGAGCATATCCGCAATTTCCTTATTTTCTCTGTTCATCCACGCCGTCCCTTTTTATTCTCACCGCACGCCGCATTTTTGTATATTTTCACGAACCATTTTCAAAACGCGGAATAGTAAAAATAAACAATTTCTTCGTTTGGTTTAACCCAAAAACAAGTTTTTATCCGTATTAATTCACAATCATATACAAAAAATCCAGTTTTTTTGCTTTAAATATGTGATAATTCAAAGCATTTATTCATCATTTTCACTAATCATATACCACGTTTCTCCATCTGTCAATATGGAGGGTTTTTGTAAAAAAGTGTGCGCCCTGATGCGGTACGCATCATGCGCACCACTCGCGCCGAGCGCGAATAATTTTCGGGCAATCTCTGATTGCCTGCGCGCTGAGTGCGCATCAACGTCTTTTTTTATACGATAGGAAATGAAATTTCCTATCGTATAAAAAAAGAGGAGCCCGGTTGTCCGGATTCCTCTCTGTTTCTTGTGCGATAAGTCCGGCAAGCGGCCGTCATGCTTGCATGAAAGGCCATTTGCCGTGAGCTGTGAGCATCGCAAAATCGGATAGGGAAAGTTCCTTCCCCTATCCGATTCCATATGAAATGAAATTGCCTGCCGATTATTCTGCAGTGGTCTCAGTGGCTGCTTCAGTAGTAGCCTCTTCGGTGGTAGCCTCTTCAGTAGTAGCTTCCTCGGTGGTAGCTTCTTCGGTTGTGGTCTCCTCGGTAGCTGCTTCAGTGGTAGCTTCCTCGGTAGCAGCCTCGGTCGTGGTCTCCTCGGTAGCTGCTTCAGTAGTAGCTTCCTCGGTGGTAGCCTCTACAGTGCTCTCAACAACAGAGGACTCAACCTCGCTGCTCTCTACAGCTTCGCTGGACTCAACAGTCGCTGCTACGCTGGACTCTTCGGTAGTGGTGGTTTCGGTGGATCCGCATGCAACCATCATTGCGGACGTAAGAACTGCTGCTGTTAAAACTGCTACAATTTTTTTCTTCATAATGTTTCTCCTCCTAAATCCAGACTCCTGAACCATATGGTCCGGAGCTTTATTACGAGTAAGAGAATAGCACGTTCCACCCGGAATGTAAATAGATTTTATAAAAAATTTTAACAAATTATGAATTTCATAAGAAAGTGTTCACATTTCATTCACATTTATCGCATTCTTCCCTGAAATGGCTGATTTTCTGGCATTTTTCACCCTGCTGTGCTACACTTTTTATTAAGAATCCGGCGGCCTTTCCATGAGCCTCACGCCCTTCCCAAAGGACTTCCGCCGGCGCTGTCACAATGTCAAATATGAAAATGGAGGAAAAAAGTATGTCGTCCTATCTTCTGGAATGCTGCGTGGACTCCGTAGAGTCCGCAGTCAACGCCGCGCAGGGCGGAGCCGACCGGCTGGAGCTCTGCTCCGGACTCGTCATAGGCGGAATCACGCCCACTCCCGCCCTTTATGAACAGATCCGCCGCCATACCGGGATTCCCGTTCATATCCTCGTCCGCCCCCGTTTCGGAGATTTTCTGTACAGCCGGGAAGAAGTTTCCGTGATGGAAGGAGATATCCGCGCTTTTCGACGCGCCGGAGCCCAGGGCGTGGTCATCGGCTGTCTGACGGCGGATGGATCTCTGGACCTGGAAGCAATGAAACGGCTGATCGATGCTGCGGACGGTATGTCCATCACCCTTCACAGGGCCTTTGATATGTGCCGTGATCCCTTTGAGGTACTGAAGCAGGCGAAGGAACTCGGCGTCCATACCATCCTCACCTCCGGGCAGGCGGACACCTGCGTACACGGTATTTCGCTGCTTAACGAGCTCACCAGGCTGGCAGGCAGCTCCCTCACCATTCTGGCCGGCGCCGGAATCAATGAAGAGGCAGTCCGCATCCTGCTGCAGCGCACCGCTCTCACCGCCTTTCATATGTCCGGCAAAAAAATTCTGGAAAGTTCCATGCGCTTCCGCAATCCGGACGTATCCATGGGCCTTCCCGGCCTGAGCGAATATGAAATATGGCGGACCGACCCGGAATCCATCCGCGCCGTCCGCCGCCTGCTCCAGTAGAAATTCTTAATCGGCGTCCTATGACGCCTCACAACTTAAGAAGAATGCCCTCCGGGCATTCTTCGGCATAAAGAAGGGCTATAGCCCTTCTTTATGCTTCGCAACGCCAGAAAAACGCGCTGTATGGTGGAAGTTCACTTCCGCCTCCAAAGTCATGCTCTCTGCCGGTGATCAGATCCACCGCCATGCCGCAGCCGGCGTCGAAATGGGCGGTATAGGGTTCGCTGTCCGCATTGATGGCAACCAACACTCTCTCACCCTCCGCCGCGCGTTCAAAGATGCATTGCTTATTCGTCAGTACCACGGAGCGGAAGCCGCCGTAATTCAGCGCCTTCGATCCCTTCTTCGCCTCAGAAAGCTTTCCGATGAACTCCGTCAGCTCATTTTCCACCGGCTCCTCAAAGCAGGGGCGAAGCGCCGGATCGCCGTCGCTTTTATTTCCCTTTGCTCCCCATTCGCTTCCATAATAAATGCAGGGAATCCCCGGCATGCCGAACGCGAGCGCATAAATCAGCGGCAAATGCTTTTCATTGGTCAGAATGCTCGCCACACGGCTCACATCGTGGTTGTCCACAAAGGTCATCAGATGCAGTCCCTTGTATAAGGTCCATCCCTCCGGCCCGAACTGCCGCAGCAGGGAATGGTTGATCTCAAACAGATTCATGCTGTTAAAGCTGGAGTACAGGCCCTTATAGCATTCGTAGTTGGTGCAGGAATGCAGCATCTGGTCGTTCACCAGCGTCGTATAATCCCCATGGAGAATCTCACCCACCAGGAAGAAATCCTTCTTCAGCCCATCGCAGAAGCTACGCAGCCTGCGCACAAAATCATGATCCAGCAGATAAGCCACATCCAGACGCAGTCCGTCAATATCGAAGGTTTCCACCCAGAAACGGACGCTTTCCAGGATATGGTTCACCACCTCCTCATTTTTCAGATTCAGCTTCACCAGATCGTAATTGCCTTCCCAGCCCTCGTACCACAGACCGTCATTGTAGTTGGAATTCCCGCCCAGGTTAATGTGAAACCAGTTCAGGTAAGGAGAATTCTCCCGATTCTTCAGCACGTCCTGAAAGGCCCAGAAGCCTCTTCCCACATGGTTGAACACACCGTCCAGCACCACGCGGATTCCGGCCTCATGCAGGCTCCTGCACACCTCTGCAAAATCTTCGTTGCTTCCAAGCCTACAGTCAATTTTTCTGAAATCTCTTGTATTGTAACCGTGGGTATCGGATTCAAATACCGGTGAAAAATAGATCGCATCCGCGCCGATTTCCCTGATATGGGGAATCCACTCCTTTACCTTCAGAATACGGGACTTTTCCACACCGTCATTTTCAAACGGCGCCCCGCAGAAGCCCAGCGGATAGATCTGATAAAATACGCTTTCATATGCCCACATCTTTATATCCTCTTTTCCTGCCGCCATGGCGGCATTTTTTTAGAATGGCTTTACACAGGTAATATTGTACCACATGCGCAGGAACCTCGTCACTCTCTTTCTGCCGAAAAAACTATCCACATTTCCCCCTCTCCCTTTATCCACACGCTGAATTCTGTGGATAAGCGGCAAAAGTTTTCCACAAAACGGCGAAAATATGGTTGACCGGTTCAGTTCCGGCTTCCCCTTTTTCACCTCTGTGTGAAAATGTGGAAAACCCCCTGGTCCCGCTGTCCATCTGCTCTTCCGGTCAAAGTAATCCCCAATTTCCACATACTTATCCACAATCCTTCCAGTCAATCACAGCCTGTCCACCTCCGGTTTCGACAAACAGCCGCCATTTTCTCTCAAAAGTCCCTCTTCTCACACACTTATCCACAAGTTTTCTCCACTTACAGCCACTCATCCCAGAACCGTTCTACTCTTCCCGCAATCCTGTCAACAGTAACGGCCTCATATTCCACCCACTCCCTGGGGAACAGCCGCTGATAGGAACCCGTGAGGAAGCGGTCGTCCAGAAGCACTACAATTCCCACATCCTCCGCCGTGCGGATCACCCGCCCTGCCGCCTGCAGAACCTTGTTCATTCCCGGATACCGGTAGGCATAATCGAATCCGTTTTTTCCCATCCCGTCAAAATATCGCTTTAAAATTTCCCGTTCGGTGCACACCTGAGGCAGTCCGGTTCCCACGATGACGGCGCCGATCAGACTGTCCTTTTTCAGATCGATTCCCTCGCTGAAAATCCCTCCCATCACACAAAAGCCCAGCAGACTTCTGTCCTCCTCCTGCTCCACCTCCATGTGGATCATCTCTTCCAGCTCACACTCCCTGTTCCCCTCAAACCTCCCGAGGAAATATTCCCGGTCCTCCTCGGTCATATAGTCCTCCTGGATCAGGCACTCCTCCTGTTCCTCATCCAGAAAGCATTCCTCATAAATCTCGTAAACATTCTGCAGAAAAGCGTGGGACGGGAAAAAAATCAGGTAATTGCCATGCCGCTGTCCCGTGATTTCATGCAGATAGCGGGCGATGTTATAGTATTCCTGCCTTCCCCGCCTGGTATAACGGCTCGTCACATCCCTTCCAATAAAAAGCCCTTTCCGGCGCGGGTCAAAGGAGGACTGGGCATAAACCTCATAATCCTCTTCGTCACCGCCGAGCAGCCCCTTATAATACTGGATGGGAAGAAATGTAGCGGAAAAGAGAACCGTGCTCGCCGCCCGGCCCATACACTCCTTCAGATTGACCGAAGGATTAACACAGAACAGCTTCAGCAGGAATTCCCCCTTTTCCCCAAAAAGTTCCGTATAGACCACATAGTTGTCGTCCAGCCTGTCGTAGATATCCAGGAAATGGGTCAAAAGGAAATAAAATTCCAGAATTTCTTCCCGTACCGGGCTCTCGTCATGCTCCTCCAGCCAGCTTCCCATGGTTTCTGAAAGCCGCTCCACTCCGTTCACCAGGTCGTCGATTTCCTTAACGGGCACAACACGGAAGCCTTCGCATTCCCGTTTCAGAGCAAGCAGAGCAGCATTGCATTTTCCCAGCTGCCGCTCCAGCTTTCTGTCATATTCCTTTACCGACCGCTTCAGCGCGAGGAAATCCTCCTTTATCAGAACGGCGCTGTACATTTCCCGCCCGCGCTCCACCAGATTATGCGCCTCATCGATCAGGAACAGATACGGGCCTCCCGCTCCCTGCGTCTGGCTCCCTTCTCCGAAAAACCTCTTCAGATAAACATGGGGATCGAACACATAATTATAGTCACAGATGATCCCGTCGGAGAACAGGCTCATGTCCAGGCTCAGCTCAAAGGGGCAGACCTGGTACCTGCGCGCATATTCCTCGATGGTCTCCCGGTGGTAATGATCCTCATGCAGCAGGAGGTCATACATGGCTTCGTTGATCCGGTCATAATGGCCCTTTGCAAAAGGGCAGGCAGCCGGGTTGCAGTCCGCCTCCTCCAGAAAGCAGATTTTGTCCTTCGCCGTCAGGATGACGGTTTTCATGCGCAGTCCCTTCCCCCGCAGAAGCTGGAAGGTGCTGTCCGCCACTGTCCTCGTGATGGTTTTCGCCGTCAGATAAAAAATGCGCTCCGCCTTTCCCTCACCCATGGCCTTCACCGCCGGGAAAACCGTGGAAAGCGTCTTTCCCACCCCTGTGGGCGCTTCAATGAACAGCTTCTTCCCCCTCACAATGCTCCGATACACATATCCGGCAAGCTCCTTCTGTCCTTCTCTGTACGCATAGGGAAAAATGAGCGCCCTGATCGAATCCGTGCGGATTTGCTGCCATTCATACCCGAAATCCGCCCACTTTTTGTACTCCTCCAGCAGGCCGAAAAACCATTCCTCCAGCTCCTTTACGGAATACTCCTGCGTAAAATAACGAAGCTCCTCCGTCTCCATATTGCAGTAGGTCATCCGAACCTTCATCCGTTCCCGGTTCTGACCCGCCGCATACATATAGGCATAGCACTTTGCCTGTGCCAGATGTACGGGCACAGGCTCCTTCATCTTCTCAAGATCCCGGTAGGTTCCCTTGATCTCATCTATGGTCACGGCCTCCTGAGGCGCGCTGCCCCCATGGATCACGCCGTCTGCACGTCCCTCCACCACCAAATCATACGAGGGAGTCTCATACACATAACGGAGCGTCACCTCCGCCTGATAATCCGCTCCCATCCGCCTCTGAATCATACGATGAATGCGCCCGCCTTCCGCCATCGCGTTGTCGGGCGCCGTTCTTTTTCTGTTATCAATATCCCCGCTGCGCAGAATGAATTCCACCAGAGCGCGCACCGAAATCCTGATCTCCATCCGACTGCCTCCTTCCGGCACGAACGTCCGGTTCGTGCGGCTTCCCTTCCGCCTCTGGCGGCAGAAACCGGTACCCGTGATTTTCTGTACATATAATACTATCATTTCCGCTGACGGGGCACAACCTCTTTTCGAATGGACGTTCTGGAAACTGAAAAAGGACGGCAGCGCCGTCCTTTTTCTTTCCGTAAAGGAATCATCCCGCAAGGGAAAATTGTTTTAAATATCCGTCAAATTCCTCACTGTAGCCGTGGCATGCCACTGTCAGCACCCGGTTCAGATCCAGGCCGAACACTCCAAGGATCGACTTCGCATCCACCACATAGCTGTTGTAGGAAATATCAATGTCAAAATCACAGTTTGAGGCGGCGCGGACGAAATCCTTTACTTCATTGGGCCTCAACATGATTCTGTACTGAAAGAATCCATTTCCACTCGTCGTCACAATATTTCACATCCTTTCCAAAATCGCTCCCGCACAGAAACAGAAGCAAAAAACTGTTATTCCGGATTTAGATATTATACCCGAAAAGCCTGAAATGTAAAGTCCGCATTTTCCCGCATAGTTACCCTGTCATCCACATTTTTGAGGCATTTTGTCCTGCCTCTTTTCGGAAATTGTCTCCTTTTTTGGAAGAAAAGTGCAGTTTTTTCTTTTCTTTCTTCTTCGGGGAAACACAATTTTCTCTATTTTCCGCCAAATTCTACCATATATTCTTGAAATCTGTACGGAAGCATCTGCCGCTGAAGAGCCCGGTTTTCCCTTTCCTTTATCATTATCTTACGACAGAAGAAGCGGAAAAGTTCCTGCATCTGAAGCTCGGTATCCGAAAATTCCAGATCTTTTTTCTCCGGCCCGTCCTGGGAAAGCGCCAGAAACCACTCCTTATGCGCCGGATGAACGCCATAGAGCCTTCTGTTTTCATCCAGAATCACGAAATTCTCTCCCGGAAAACGGTCCGCAAAATGGGGCATCATATGGGCCAGCACGTTGTTCTTCGGCCCGATCTGGGCGAATAAAAGGCTGTCTGCGGTTTCCGAAAACCGCAGAAATCCCAGCAGATGGTGGGATTCATTCCCTGCGGCGCGGGAAAGCTCAAAGGTGCGCGCCACATACGGATTTCCCAGATGATCCATCAGCCTGCCCTTCACCCTGCCGGAAAGCCCCTCCACAACGGTCCGGTACACAGCCTGCCCCTTATCCGGCTGCCAGGAGGAAAGCGCCAGACAGAGCTGTTCAAAGCACTCCTCCCCAAACCTTCTGCGAAGGGTGCGGGCCACCTTTTCGGCCTTTTCCATATCCGGGGCCACCTTCCTGTAATCGGAAAACAGGCAGAGTTCCCCTTCTTCTCCCGCCTGGATCACCGTATGGGCCGGATCGCACTTCCTCTCGTATGCCTCATAGATTCCCGTAAAAATTCCTTCCTGCGTATCCTCACAGACGAGGACCTGATTCCATTCCATTTCCGCACATCCTTTCCGATCCGAAATGCACATCGTCAAACAAAGAGAGCTGCCTGTAGGTGACGCCTTCCGTTCCGAGAAGGTATCCCGCCTCCAGTTCCCTTTCCCGCCTGCTCTTGCCCTGTCCGCCAATAAGCTCCCTCGCAATGCTGTCCTCATTCAGGCGGACCGGATACAGCATCCTGCCCCCGCAGGTGATGAAATAGAGAGCCCGTTTCAATACCACGCCCATCTTTTTCAGATCCTCAAACCTCAGCGTCCCGTTTCTCCGCGCTCCCACGATGCGTCTGGCGCTCTTTGTGCCGATGCCCGGCACCCGCAGGAGAAGCTGGTAGTCCGCCCGGCATACCTCCACGGGAAAGCACTCCAGATGCCGCAGCGCCCAGTCCGCCTTGGGGTCCAGCAGCACGTTGAAGTTCGGCTTTCCCTCATCCAGAAGCTCCTCCGCCCGAAAGCCGTAAAACCGCAGCAGCCAGTCGGCCTGATAGAGCCTGTGCTCCCGCAGCAGCGGAGGCCCGCCCGGAAGCGCAGGAAGCTCCTTATCCTCGTTCACCGCCACAAAAGCCGAATAGAAAACCCGCTTCAGACTGAATTTATCATAAAGGGACTGAGCCACCGACAGGATCTGATAATCCGTTTCCGGCGTCGCCCCGATGATCATCTGGGTGGACTGCCCCGCCGGGACGAAGGAAGGGGCGTTCCGGTATACGGCCAGCTCCTGCTTATTCTGCGTAATTCCGGTCTGAATCTGGCGCATGGGCGCCAGGATGTTCTTCCTGTGCTTATTCGGCGCAAGCCGCCTCAGCCCCTCCGCCGTCGGCAGCTCCAGGTTCACGCTCATCCGGTCCGCCAGAAATCCCGTCCTTCTCACCAGTTCCGGGTCCGCCCCCGGAATCGCCTTCACATGGATATAGCCCTGAAAATGATACTCCTTCCTCAACCGGTACAGCGTGGCATACAGAAGCTCCATCGTATAATCCGGGCTGTACAGGATGCCGGAACTTAAAAAAAGCCCCTCGATATAATTCCTCCGGTAGAATTCAATGGTCAGCCTGCATACCTCGTCCGGCGTAAATGATGCCCGCGGCACGTCGTTGCTGCGCCGGTTGATACAGTATTTACAATCATAGATGCACTCGTTGGTGAACAGGATCTTCAACAGGCTGATACAGCGCCCGTCCCCCGAAAAGCTGTGACAGATTCCGGCGCTGACGGCGTTCCCGATTCCCTTTCCGTCTCCCCGCCTGTCGCTCCCGCTGCTCGTACAGGCCACGTCATATTTCGCCGCATCCGTCAGAATCCCCAGTTTTTCCATGATGCTTCTGTGGCCGTCACCAATCCTGTAGTCCATAATTTCCTTCTTTCCTGCCTTCTTTGTCCGTTCGGCGTCACTTCGAACATTTGTTCTTTTCATAATTATAGTACATATGTTCGGTTATGGCAAGAAAAAATAAAACATTTTTTCATACAAAGAAACGGAAGGCTTAAACAGCCTTCCGCCATTCCCGTTTTTCTTTCCATCCAAGCGTCTTTTCGTACGCCTGAAGCACCCGCTCTCCGAAGCGCTCTGCGCTGTATTCCATTCCTGTCCGGGCAGCCCTCGCGCCGAACAGGCTTCTTCTCCCCGGATCCTGCGCAAGTAGACGGCAGCATAGAGAAAAATCCGCCCGGCTTTCATAAACATAGCCGTTCAGCCCGTCCCGGACGATCCCCTCGACGCATTCATCCTTCCTGCATACTACGGGAAGTCCCGCGCTGAGCGCCTCCAGATAGGTGATTCCCTGCGTCTCGCTCCGGGAGGCGCAGACGAACAGATCTGCCGCCCGGTACCAGGCAGGCGTTTCTTCAAAGGGAATCATTCCGGCAAAGTGAATCCGCTCCCGTCCCTTCTGCTGCCCGGCAAGCGCCTCAAGCGCCTTCCTCTCCGGCCCATCCCCCGCGATCACAAGCTCCATCCCCGGTTCATCCAGCCTCCCGAAAAAGGTTATGAGCTCCTCCAGGTTCTTCTCCTTTGCCAGACGCCCCAGCGCCAGCAGCATGACCTTTTCCTCTCCGATCCCAAGACTCTGCCGGATCCGTTTTCTCTCTTCCCGCTGCTCCTTCGCGCCGCTCCCGCTCCTTACAGGCGCAAAACGCTCTGTCCGGATTCCTGTGGGAATCACCTCCATGGGCCTGTCCACCCCATAGCCCGCAAGCAGACCGGCCACCTTTTTTGTCGGCACGATCACCCGGTCCGTCCGTTCCAGAATAAAGCGGGAAAAAAGTGCGGCCGCCTGCTTTCCCCAGGGCTTCCCCGCGCTGAAATAATGGGTATAATCCTCATAAACCGTGTGGTAGGTATGCACGATGGGAATCCGGAGCCGCTCTCCGATCCACTTCGCGACCAGAAAGCTGCTGAACTCGCACTGGGAATGAATCAGATCCGGCCTCCAGGAAAGGATTTCTCCCAGCCCCCTGCAGGGTGGGAACGCTGCCCTGGCGCCCGGATAAATCCGGGAAGCATCTACGGATGGCAGGTAATACACATCCCCTTCCCGATACGCATATCCCTTCCCGGAAAGCGTCACCACCCGCACCTCATAGCCCAGCCCTTCCAGCTGCTCCTTCAACGTGACCACGCTGGTCACCACTCCGTTGATTACCGGTTTATACCAGTCGGTTGTAATTAAAATTTTCATACCTTCCATATCTGCACCCCTCCAATTCATCATAAATTTCCGCCAGTGCACATCCGATGTGCTCAATGCTGTTTTTCTCCATCACCCGGTAAGCCTCCTGCGTCAGATCAGGGAGCTTTCCTTCCAGAATCCCCTCAAGAAAAAAGGCGAATTCCTCTTGATTCTTTCCCTTATACACACTCTTTTTATGCTCCAGCCACCCTTCATACACCGGAATATCCCGTACCAGGATCGGAAGACGCATCGCCATTGCCTCCAGCATTACGATTCCCTCCGTTTCCTCTTTTGTCGGAAAGAAAAACAGATCGCTGCCGCTGTAGGCGTCCAGAAGGGCCTGCCTGTCCGCATATCCCGGGAAAAACAGATTGGAAAGCTTTCGGGACATCCATCTGATCGCCCGTCTCACTCTCCCGGTCGTGAGTGCAGGCGGCGTATAGCCGAACCACACGAACTGATATTGCGGAAACCTCTCCGCCATTTCCATGAAATCCAGAATCCCCTTGCGTTCCATATAATGCCCCACGCCCAGCACAATTTTCTGCAAAGGGGAAAAACCATAACTCTTCCGAAAGCGTTCCCCGCCCTGCGCATCCCGCCGGAATATCTCCAGGTCAATTCCATTGGAAAGCGCCCTGACCGGCGCAGAAAGCCTGCAGGCTTCCAGAAGCCTTCTGGAATAGGGCGTCGGCGTGATCACCAGATCCGCGCTGGAATAGCATTTTTCAATCCATCTGCGAAACAGCCCTGCCGCCGCATTGGAGCCCGGAAAGGAATTCCGGAAATCCTCCATGGTGGAATGTCCGTAATAAATCACGGTCTTTCCCGCCGCCCCGGCGCGCAGGCTCATCAAAAGGGAGTCCGGAAATACCGTGTTCAGATGTACCAGGGAATAATCGTCCTTCGGGTCAAAGGTATAATCGATCCCGGCAGACTCCAGCGCCCTTCTCTGATGCTCCAGCGCACGTCCTACTCCGCTTCTTGCCACCAGCTTTTTTCCGCCCTGATACAACAGTACCTTCATATCCTTCCTCCTCCTGAAAAAACATCAGTCCTTCTTTTTACCCGAACATCCTCAGAACCTGGTCAAATACGACCGTAAGGCCCAGCGAGTACAATGCGATGGAAAGCGGCTTCCCAAGAAAGATAATCAACAGAAACTTCCGAAACCGCATCCTGGTCACTCCTGCAAGGAAGCAGAGAAGATCATCGGGCGATGCCGGGAAAAAAATGGCCGCTGCAAACAGCCTGTCAAACACGCCGCTGTCCATCCATTTCAGATAACGGCCGATCTTCTGATTTCCTGCCACCCGCTCCACAACGGGCATTCCGAATTTTCTCGAAATCTGAAAGGCCAGTATGGAGCCGGCACAGATTCCCACATAGTTGTATACAAAGCCCCAGACGGGTCCGAACAGCAGTACCCCGACCAGACAGGAAATCCCGCCCGGCATGATCGGAATCACCACCTGCACCACCTGAAGCGCCACAAAGGCCAGCGGCCCGAATATTCCAAGTCCTGAAAGGAACTGCGCCATCGCTTCCTCAGATGCGAACAGCCCGTTTTTTACTCCGTATATGAAAAACACCACACAGGCCGCAATACCTGCCGCCGTAAGGATAAGCGTTCCCTTTCCTCTTTCCATCGCTTTCTCCATCGCCATTTTCCTTCTTTCCTGATCCGTCTGCATCAGGCGTCCCTGCCTGTCCGCCTGATGAAATCATATTAACCGTCAAACCTTAAAATACCGCTCCCCAAATTCGAAATTTTTCTTTAACTTTTCCATAAAAAAAAGAAACCGGAAATCCAAAATGGATTCCGGCTCCCGCCGCAGACGAAGAATCCCGCAAGCGGGATTCTTATTTATTTAGAGCATATATCGTTCCATCGCTACGGCGGCCCCGTCATGGTCGCAGTCGGGAACCGTCACAGCTGCCGCCGCCCTGATGGATGCAGATGCATTCTCCATCGCCACGGCAAGCCCTGCCAATCGCAGAAGCTCCCTGTCGTTCTCACCGTCCCCAACCGCAGCGGTCTGAGACAGCGGCAGACCCAGGTGGCCGCACAGAAGCTTCAGACCCGTTCCCTTATTCACACCCTCTCCGGTGATCTCCATATTTCCGGAAGCGGACACCGCCATGGTAACGGGAAGGGAGTGGATCCGTTCCTGCACCCTGGCGCACGCCTGCGCCCTTCTGTGCAGCCCGTCCCGCGCGTTTAGATTCCCGGACGGAAAAAACAATGCGATCTTTTCCACCTCCAACGGCCTGTCCCGGTAGAAGGAAAACAGATCCTCCACCCAGACCGCACTTTTTGCGAAAACGGCCCTGTAGCTTTCCAGCCCGAATTCTTCCATCCGCAAAAAGGTCCGTCTGTCCATAAAGGAACGGTTCCCAATGAAAAAGGCCGCCAGCACATCTTCCTTTTCCACCGCCTCCATCACGTGAAGCACCTGCTGCTGCGGCAGGGCCCTTCGGAAAAGATCCTCCCCTGTTTTCAGGTCGCAGACACAGGCTCCGTTTTCACAGATCAGATACCGCATCTGCGGAAAGCATTCCAGATATTCCTCAAGCTGTGGCCTGCACCGTCCCGTGGCAAAGACCACCTGCTTTCCGTGCGCCAGAATCTCCCCCACGGCAGCCTTTGCGCGCAACGTAATCCGCTGACCTGAATCCAGAAGGGTTCCATCCATATCCAGCGCGATCAGCTCATATTTTGTCTCTCTCATTTTTCCCTCAGTTCCTTGACCAGCACCAGACACCGCCTCTTGAGCGAAAGCTTCACCAGCCTGTTTTTATCATAAACGTCATAACCGTTGAAGGTTCCCCTGATTTCATTCAGCTCCACAGGAACCCCTTCCTTCGCCAGCCTGTCCGCATAAGCGTTTCCCTCATCCCGCAGGCAGTCAATCTCCAGCGTTTCCACGTATGCCGGAGGCAGCCCACGCAGGGATTTCGCACACAGGGGCGCAGCATATCTGGGGCGCCCGTTTCCTTCCTCATGCAGATACAGCTTCCACATCTGCCGGTTCAGCCTGGCATTCCAGCCCGGAGAATCCACAAACTGGCGCATGGACCATGAGGTCATCCGATCGTCCGTAACCGGGCTGATGAGCATCTGAAAGCAGATCTTCGGCCCCTTACGGTCTCTCGCCAGAAGCGTCACTCCTGCAGCCAGAGCGCCGCCCGCGCTGTCTCCCAGCACCGCAATCCGCTCCCTGTCAACCCCCAGACGCTCCGCGTTTTCCCATACCCAGCACAGCCCGCGGTAGCAGTCCTTCAACGGCTCCGGATACGAAAGCCCCACGCGGTACTGTACCAGCACAACGCGGCAGCCCACCGCCTCCGCATAAACCTGCGCCAGCCTGTGCGTCGCTGGCCTGTCCCTTAATACAAACGCTCCCCCGTGATAGTAAACCAGACAGGGAGCACTTTCTTCCAGTCCTTCCGGCTCATAAATGACAATCGGAACCCTCCCGTTTCCCGAAACTCTGAGCACTTTTTTCTTTCTCCGTATCCCCTTCGCCGGTCGCTGCAGCAGGCATCCCGCCTGAAACCAGTTGTTAAACATTCTGATCCTTCCGGGAGTGATGATCAGATTGTTGCTGATGAAGGTCCTGAAGTCAATGCGGCTCCAGATTCCCCCAAGATCCTTCAGATCCTTATCCAGAGAATATTTGATACTTCTGATCCCTTTTCGCATCCTTCCTCACAATCTGCCGGACGGACCGCAGACAGCCTCAGCCTGTGTCCTGACCCGGCCCAGAACTCCATCTCATGCTTCACACTATACGGCTCAAATCCTGACAATAATATACCACATTCCCCCCCTTAAAATCTACCCGTTTTCCCAATTTCACTTCTGTCCGGTTTTCTGGTCTCCGTCGTTCTGACCTTTTCCCTGCGCTTTTCTCTGGAAAAAAAATCCGGCCTGGCCGTACCGCTCTCTTTTTATCCCTTTCCGTACTGATTCTGTTCGTCCTGCTTTTCTTCCTGCTGACCTTCTTCCCGCCCGCATTACCGCTCTTTCAGGACCCGATGACCGGCGGGTATGCCCCTTCCCGCATTTCTTTTGGCCCAATGGGTGCATAAGCACAATTTCTGAACAGAAGGCCGAACGGCAGGTCACAAAAATGATATACGATTAAAAAGGATGTTACTCAAGATGTTACTCCGGGACACCCGCAAAAGAAAGAAGGCCGGAAACCCGCATAAATACTGGGCTTCCGGCCAACACAAAATGAAGCACGGGGGATTCGAACCCCCGACAACCTGATTAAAAGTCAGGTGCTCTACCGACTGAGCTAGTGCTCCATGAACCGATTAAAAAAATAACCAGCTTCCACAGCAGATCAATAAAATCCTCTGCAAAAAACTGGGCTAGCTGGATTCGAACCAGCGAATGCAGGAGTCAAAGTCCTGTGCCTTACCGCTTGGCGATAGCCCAAAAAGGTGGA
>CAJFMW010000065.1 GCA_904392525.1 uncultured Eisenbergiella sp. | reverse complement strand
GAGGAAGAAAATGGGAAAAATACCGACCAGGGAAGAAGCCTGGGAGCTTCTGACCAGATACAATCAGGACGCGTTTCACCTGCAGCATGCCGAGACGGTGGAAGGAATCATGCGATACTTCGCCAGAAAGCTTGGGTTTGAGCAGGAAGAGGATTTCTGGGGAATTGCAGGACTTCTGCATGACCTGGATTTTGAAAAATATCCGGAAGAGCATTGTGTGAAATCCCAGGAAATCATGCGTGAGGAAGGACTTGACGAGTCCCTGATCCATGCGACGGCGAGCCATGGCTATGGCCTGGTGGTGGATGTGAAGCCGGAGAAGGAAATGGAGAAGGTGCTCTTCGCCGTGGATGAGCTGAGCGGCCTGATCTGGGCAGCCGCACTGGTACGTCCTTCAAAGAGCGTGCAGGATCTGGAACTGAAATCCGTAAAAAAGAAGTTTAAGGACAAACGGTTCGCTGCCGGCTGTTCCCGCGATGTGATTGAGAAGGGAGCGGAAATGCTGGGCTGGAGCCTTGACGATCTGATCTCGGAAACCATACTTGCAATGAGAAGCTTAGAGAGATAAATGATGAATCAGAAGAAGACGCTTTCGCCGTTGGGCAGAGAGCAGAAATGGCTGTTTGATGAAACGATGGCGCGGATGGACGCGCAGTATGATGAGGCCTGCGGGCTGCTGGAAGACAGGGCACAGGGGCATGGGGTACGCGCGAGCTCCCACTATGCGGTGGGACTGCTGGCAAGGGGAACGGAAGCGGACAGAAAACGGGCGCAGACCGTTCTGCGCGCCATTCTTTCCATGCAGTTTGAAAGCAGGCCGGAGGATGTCTTTTATGGAGTGTTCCGCCGAAACGACAGGGAAGAGCAGCCGCCCTGCGAGCCGTTTCCCGGGATGCATTTTACCGCGTACAGCAGATATTATCTGGATAAGTGGCAGGAAAGGATTCAGGAGCTTTTCGGGCGGAGCCTGGGGGAAGAGGGCTATACGGCAGAAGAGATCCGGAAAATCAAAAGACTTTATCAGCGGGCTGCCCTTTCGACGGTTCCGGTGATCTGGAAGGACTTTGATCCGAACTGGAGGGAATTTATCGGAGTGGATTTCGCATTGATTCTCCAGTTTTTTTCGGAGGAACTGGACGGGGAGCTGATCCGGGAACTGGACGCCGCGATGGAACGGACGGTGGAAGGCTCGCTGGCCCGTTACCTGGATTATGTATGCCCGATGAATACCAACATAGAACTGATGCACATCCTGATCTGTGCCTTTTTTGGAGAAAGATGGGGGCGTCAGGATCTGATTTCCCATGCGGTGGAAGCGGGAAGAAGCCTGGAAGAGAGATATCTGGAATTCCACAGTGTGAGCGAGTATAACTCCACCACCTATTATTCCGTGGATCTGATGGCCCTGTCCGCCATGCGGCAGCTTGACATCGCCCCGGAGCTGGCGGAAATGGCGGCCAGACTGGAAGCGGGAATCTGGGAAGATATCGCTGTGATGTATCATCCGGGGCTGAAAAACCTGAGCGGTCCCTTCTCCAGAGGCTACGAAACGGATATGCGCCTTCATTCCCTGATCCCGGCGCTGCTGTATCTGGGACTGGGGGAGGAAAAACAGGAGAAGCCGGGATTCAACTGTGAACTGGCGGGTAATCTGGCGGTTGCGCTGCTGGGAACCCGGATACCGGAACAGGTGAAGGGCCATCTTGCGGCCTTTTCCGGCGAAAGGCAGGTGGAAACCAGGTTCCGGGAGCTGATGGAACGCGGATGTCCGGGGGATGACAGCAGCGTATGCGTGGCGGAAGCTTTTCTGGCGGAGAATTATATGCTGGGGGCGCTGCGCGGAAGCCGTAACACCAGCGGCCAGCTCAGAAGCGCAGCAGCGTTCTGGAAGGCTCCGGACGGCTCCGTTTCCAATTTTGTGCTTCTGCGCAGGGAACCGGGAGAGAAATGTGAGCATGTTCGTACCGTGTATTTTAACAACCGGGTCAGAAAAAACCACATGGGAATTCAGGTGACCTGGGAACTGGAACGGGATATGGAACTGTTTTTTGCCATTGCGGGCTGCGGGCTTTCGGAAGACATGATCGCCGCGGACTGCTGGAGGCTTCCGGGCATGACGGTGCATGTAAATGCAGACGGCAGAACGCCGGAGGTGAGACGCAGTACGGATGGGCTGGAGGTGGTCTATCCTTACCGCTGGCGGGACGTTTCCGCACGCAGCATGCGCTTTCAGCTGGATTTTGAGCCGCAGGCGGAGAAAAAATAGCAGGGAGTAAACGGCCGGAAGAGGACAGGCGTCCGCTTCCCGGGCCGTTTTTTGGCCGGAGCGTTTCCGCTCAGTCCGGCTCCGCAATCCGGGAAACGCCCACATAGATTCTGGAGATTTCGTACCAGGTGGGATAATCCGTAACACCGGTGGCAGGCAGGTCGAAAACCTGCTGGAAGGCGCGCACGGCATTGGCGGTCTGCTGGCCGTAGATGCCGTCCGGATTGACGTAGGGAAGGGCAGGATAGTTTTGACGGATGCGGTTAAGCTGTTCCTGAAGCTGGTAAACCTTCTGGCCTCTGGAACCGATGGTGAGATCGTAGCCGGGCCAGGAGGAGGGGATGCCGCTGATGGCTTCCGCCGTATTGATGTACATGTCGCTTCCATAGTAGTAATGAATGATGTCGATGGCGCTGTAGCCCTCGTCTCCGAGAAATTTGGAGCCCCACTGGCTTAAGCCTGAGCAGGTCACCCGCTTGCCGTCACAGTAGCTGGTGAGGATGGGCTGGCGCACGCCGGGGCGGGACAGGAAATTGGCGAAAATGGTATCCACCAGCAGATTGATGTTTTCATAGATGTTTCTGCCGTAGATCCATTTCTGGTCGTAGGCCGTAGAAGAGGTGATGGTGAAATTGTAGCCCTGGTTCCGGTACCATTCCGTGTATACGCGGTTCAGCGTGAAGGACATGATGGCGAGAATGTTGGCATAGATGGTATCCTCAGGCCAGGTGGCGTAGATTTCCGAGGAGGCCACATTTTTGATATAGTCCGTATACCGGACATAGTAGTTCTGGGCCGTGGCATCTGAGGGAACGCCGTCATGAACCACCACGTATTCCGGGATGACCACACGGCTTAAAACGATCTCTCCGGTCTCGTCCATGGGCTTGATTTCGGCTTCCGGAATCTTGGGAGGGTAGTCTCCGTAGAGCGTGTGGTCCGGAATGAAGATGTCTTCCTCCCGTCCCGGCTCCTGCTCCGGAATCAGGGAAATGGGCTGCAGGGAGGTGACATCAGGAAGAATCTCGGAGGCTTCGACTACGACAGGTTCGTAGCCGGGAGCCTCCACTGAGATATCATATTCGGAATAGGGACGTACCTCGGACGGCTCCATGCTGTACTCCAGCGCGGGAGCGGGAAGCTCCACCAGAGGGGTCTGCCCGGAATCGTCTGTCGTCAGCCTTTCGACAATCGAGCCGGGCTGCCCGGTGATGGAGATGGTCACGGTCGCTCCCGTCACCGGGATCTGTCCCAGACTGGAGGTGAGGCTGATTTTCAGCCCTCCCGCATAGGGACTGTCGGTGCTCTGTGCGGCATGCATTCTTTTTGCCATAATTCGAAGATAACCTCGCGGATTTGCTTACGATTATGGTATGCAGCCGGGCGGGCAAAGGTTCCGGTCAGTCCAGATTCAGCTGCCTGCGCATGACGTATTCCGTCAGAATGAAGGAAATCACGGCGCTGATGACGGAACCCGCCATGGAAATGAAGAGAATTTCCCGCATATAGGCGCCGAAGTAAGCGGGAATTCCGCTTGCGGTATTCACCATGTCCTGAGAAAGAACCAGCCTGGTCAGGGAAGGCGTCATCAAAAGGGTGCTTATCGTCTGAATCAGCATGGTAAAGCCGATGTAGCAGAGCACGGAGGCCATCACCTTATGCTTCGTGAAGAGCTGTCCCAGGGAAACTGCAGCATAGGCGATCAGCACGTTGCTGAAGGCGGATACCAGGGAAAGCACCACGTAAAAAAGGAGAAATGCCACAGGACCCATGCCGAAAATCTGTGGGAAATATTCCATGAGCGAAGAGATTACGACCGGCATATCCACCAGAGCCATGGCCGGAAGACCAAACAGCATGATACAGCAGATGGCCCAGAGCGCCAGCATGGAAAGCACAAATACCCACAGGGCGGCGACCAGCAGCTTGGCGAGGATGAGCTGTCTGGGCGTAACCGGAAGCGTGTGCATCAGATAGCCCTCGTCTGTATACAGATTCCGATAAAAACGGATTGCGATATAGATGGTCACCACCATGCTGATGCAGCTGATGATCAGACAGTAGAGCATCATGATCACAAAAGCACCCGCATTGATGGAATCTTCATCCGCGGGGGGCTCCATCTGCCGGAAGCAGATAAAGCATACCAGCGTGAGAAATAGAATAACGATAAAGGAAATGACGGGAATGCGCCAGGTTTCCTTCCATTCGTGGTGAATTAATCGGCTTAACATGCGAACACCTCCCTGAAGTAGCCGTCAACGGATTTGCCGAAACGGGAACGGATGTCCTCCACAGAGGACTGCAGCATGAGCTGCCCTGTTTTTAAAAAAATCACATCGTCCAGCACGGCTTCAATGTCCGAAATCAGATGGGTGGACAGCAGGATGCTGGCGTTTTCGTTATAGTTGGAAATAATGGTTTTCAGGATATAATCCCTTGCCGCCGGGTCCACGCCCGCAATGGGTTCATCCAGAATATACAGGTCCGCATTTCGGCTCATGACGAAGATGAGCTGCACCTTCTCCTTGGTACCCTTGGAAAGGGACTTCATGGATGCATTGACGTCGATGTGCAGGGAATCCAGCATGGACAATGCTCTTTTGGGGTCAAAATCTTCGTAAAAATCGCTAAAATAGTCCATTAGTTCGGAAACCTTCCGGCTGCTGGTCATGTAGCTTCGTTCCGGCAGATAGGAAACATGCTTTTTCGTCTCCACGCCGGGAGCGTTTCCGTCGATCAGGATAGAGCCGGAATTGGGGGTCAGCAGACCGCAGAGAAGCTTGATCAGCGTGGTCTTGCCGCTGCCGTTGGGGCCGAGCAGGCCGATGATACGTCCTCTTGGAATGGTGAGATTCAGAGGATAAAGCGCGGTAAAACGGCCATAGTTTTTGGTGAGATTGGTGATGGTAACCAGTTCATTCATGCCTGTGCGCTCCTTTCCGCTTCCTCAGAATGCTCCTCGTCTTCCAGAATCCGGATGATGTCCTGCGTCTCATAGCCCAGTCCCTTCATTCTGTTCAGGAAGCTGTGGATTTCTTGTTTGGCGAGGCTGGTGCGAATCTGTGCGATCATCTGCGTATCCTCCGTTACAAATCGTCCGCTGGTTCTTCTGGTTGTGATCAGGCCGCTGCGTTCCAGCTCCGCAAAGGCCTTCTGCATTGTGTTCGGGTTCACGCTCGCTTCGGCTGCAAGCTCCCTGACGCTGGGAAGCTTGTCGCCAGGCGCATAACAGCCCGATACGATCTGCCGCTGGATGCGTTCCAACAGCTGTGCGTATATGGGTCGGTCAGAGTCCAGGTTCCATGCCATTGTATCAGTCCTTTCTTTCAAAAACGGCTCCGCAAATGGGGCGGGCAGTCAGCCTACGGCTGACTGTTTGTATTATTATAATAATACAATAATCCCAAACCTGTTGTTTGTCAAGAAAAATTTGGATGGCGGCATCCGGTCCGGACGGAAGAGGGAAATGGAATGAAAAAGCTTCCCGGCCGGTTCAGCCGAGAAGCTCTGTGAGACAGGAAAGCAGACGGTCATTCTGTTCGGGAAGAAGGAAACAGAAGCGGAAGAAATTTTCATCCAGGCCTGGAAAATCGGAACAGTCCCGGATCATCATTCCCCGCCGTATGGCAGCCTCGAACAGAACCGGTGCGGAAACCTCTTTTTTCAGGCTGCGGCAGAGGAGGAAGTTGGCAAAGCAGGGATAGGTTTTGACGGCAAGACCTTCGAGCGCCTGCCGGATGCGCTGCCGTTCGCTGGAGATCAGAGCCCGGGTTTCTTCTATATAAATATGATCAGAAAACAGGAACTGTCCTGCCAGGTCGGCCAGGGAGCTGACTGTCCAGGGATCCTTGCGGGAAAGAATATCACCCCGGAGCGCTTCATCAGAGGTGACGGCATAGCCCAGCCGCAGTCCCGGGGCGGCCCAGAACTTGGAAATCCCGCGCAGGACGATGAGGCAGGAAAATTCCTTCGTAAGCGGGATGGCGGAGATGGCGTCCACATCCGGCGCGAATTCCGCATAGGTTTCGTCCACCATCACATGGATGCCCGCCTCCTGGCAGAAGGAGAGGAGTTTCCGAAGTTCGGAAACGGTCAGGGCTCCGGAGGTGGGATTGTTGGGATTGCACAGAATGAGCATCCGGAAGGAGGGCGTTTCTTTCATGTGCCGGATGAGCAGCCCGGTATCCGGACGGAAATCATTTCCTTCCGAAAGGGCGAAATAATCCGGAATACAGCCCACAAGCCGAAGCTCTCTTTCATATTCGGAATAGGAAGGGGAAATCAGCAGCGCCCGTTCGGGAGACAGGGCGCGGATGCATGCGGAAATCAGCTCCGTGGAGCCGTTGCCGCACAGCACATGTGCCGCATCTGCCTTCGTGTAGGCGGCAATCGCCCGCCGCAGTCCCGTATACTCCCGGTCCGGGTAGGAGGAGAGCATGTCCAGGCGGGCTGCCAGATATTCCTTTAGCCGGGGAGAGAGTCCCAGGGGATTGACGTTGGAGCCGAATCCGGTGATTTTTTCTTTTGGAATGCCGTAAAGCTGTTCGATTTTTTCCAGGTCACTTCCATGAAACGGTGTTGCTGTCATTGAAAACTCCTTCTTACTACTCTTTCCGACCGGCCCACAACATGTTGCGAAATCCCGGCCTGTGATGTTATACTGTATACTGATATTAACGCTTTTGAAATGGAAAAGCAAGGGAGGTGAGGGCCATGATGGATATGAGAAAACACATTACAAAGGACGGCTGGGAAGCAAAGAGAGGCCCTCTGTCCCTTTCCGGGCAGCAGCTTGAGCTTGAACTGAACCGGGAGGAGGTTCGGGAGGGCTTTTTTGAAGTTTCCTCCGAAGACGGGAAGCCTGCGGTCGGATATGTCCTGTGTATGGAGGAGCGGATGGAATGTCTGACCTCTTCTTTTTCCGGGGTGTCGGAGAGCATCGCCTGGCGTTTTGATTCCGCCGGTATGCGGGAGGGGGATGAACGTTCGGGAAAATTCGTGATCCTTTCCGACTGCGGGGAGTATGAGCTTCCCTTCCATGTGAAAATACAGGGCGGTGAGCGCCTGTCATCCCGGAATGATGGAGAACTGCCGGGCGGCGGGGAAGGCCGGGACGGGGAGCTTTCCGGTCTGTTTCCGTTTGTGCGGCTTGCCAGGGAGAGCTGGAATGAGGCGGAGAAGCTGTTCTATTCCCCCGGCTTCGTGAAGCTGCTTTCCGGGAGGGACAGAAAATACCGCAGTCTGTACAAGGGGCTGTCCCGCAGCCCGGGAAACGGACAGAATATGGAGGAGTTTCTGGTATCCGCCGGAAAGAAGCCTCCCGTGGAATATTTTTTCCCGGCGAAGGAGCTGGTGGTAAACGCTTCCGGTTCCAGGCGGGGAGAAGCGCAGCTGTGCGAGACGTTTGTGGTGAAGCAGAGCGGCTGGGGGTATACCAGGCTGAGAGTGGAGGCGGAGGGGGATTTCCTGTCTCTGGAGAAAAATGTGCTGACGGAAGAGGATTTTCTGGGAAATCAGTGCAGCATTTCCGTTTTCGTAAGCCCCAATAAGCTGCACGGCGGAAAGAATTTCGGCAGGCTGCGTTTCCAGACTGCCTGTGGAACCCTGCGGACGCATGACGGGCAGGAGACGGACTGCCTGGAAGTGCCGGTGGCCGTAATCACGGAAAGGCCCTCCGCCTCTTCTGCGGGCGGCAGGCGCAGGGAATGGAAACGGATGACAGTGGAGCTGGTAAGGCTGTATCAGGAGCTTCGGATGAAAAAGCTGAACGCGGTGCAGTGGCGGGCGCGGACTTCCGAGGTGGTGGAGCGGCTCCGCCGGCTGGATGAGAGGTCCATCCCGGTAAAGCTGTATCAGGCCCATCTTCTGATCACGGAGGAACGCTTTGAAGAGGCGGGGAGGATTCTGAATCAGGTCGTGGTGGCCCCCCGCGTGGACGGCGCGGAGGTATACTGTTACTATCTGTATCTGTCCAGCCTTTATCAGAGGGATGAGGGATACACGGCCAGAGTTGCGATGGATGTGGAGGAAGCGCACCGGGCAAACCGGGAGAGCTGGCAGATCGCATGGCTGATGCTTTTCCTTTCCCCGCAGCTTCAGAGAAGCGCATCGCGTAAATGGTGTTTTCTGGAGGATCAGTTCGAGCATGGAACCACCAGCCCCGTGCTGTATCTGGAAGCGGTGCAGCTCCTAAATTTCAGCCCGACGCTGATCATGAAGCTGGGGCCTTTTGAGAGACAGGTGCTCCATTACGGGGCGCGCTGCGGCATTCTTTCCGCCGACATGGCGGGACATCTGGCATATCTGGCGGAGAAGGAAAAATATTTCGATGCCGCTCTGTTCGATACGCTTCGGCGCTGTTATGAGAAAACGCCGTCTGCGGCTTTGCTTCAGGCAATCTGCACCCTTCTGATCAAGGGGAACAAAACCGGTCCCGAATGGCAGGAATGGTATCGGGCCGGAGTTGAGCAGGACCTGCGCGTGACCAGACTGTATGAGTATTTTATGGCATCTCTGGATCTGGATCAGGAAACGGAGATTCCGCGCATCGCGCTGATGTATTTTGCCTATCAGAGCAATCTGGATCAGGATCGTCTCGCCTATCTGTATGCCTATGTGCAGAAGCACCGGGAGGAGTTTCCGGAACTTTATCTGACCTACCGGGGGCAGATAGAGCGCTTTCTTCTGCAGCAGCTCTACCGCGGAAAGGTCAGCCGGGATCTGGCCTATCTGTATCAGAGCGTGCCGGAGGAGCGGCTTCTGACGAAGGATAACTGCCGGGCGCTGGCACGGGTATTGTTCCTGCAGCAGGTGGACTGCGAGGGAGCGGATATCCGGCAGGTGGTGGTGATTCACGACAGGCTTCGCGGCGAACAGACCTGGCCGGTGGAAAACGGCCGCGCTTATGTGGAGGTCTATGACAAAGACTGCGAGATTCTGCTGGAGGATGAGGCGCACAACCGCTATTCGGCAGGCAGGGCGCATACGCTGACCCGGCTGATGAATCCGGCACAGTGTATGAAGGTGGTTGGCCCATATTCGGAAAATGTGCTGGGCTGCGACCTGTATTTCTGTGAGTTTCGGAAGGGGAAGATTCATGTCGCCAGAAACAACGCCTCCAGGCTGAGGGCGCTTGCGGGGCGGCAGGAGATCCTTCCGGCATTTGCAAGGGCGATCCGCATGGCGCTTCTGCGTTACTATTATGAGCAGGAGGATATGGAGGAGATGGACCTGCTCCTGCAGGATCTGGAGCGCCCCCAGACGGAAAGTCCCGATGTCTATGAAACGGTGGGCTTTCTGGTGCTTCGTTCCTTCTATGAAAAGGCGTATGAGTGGCTGGCAGGTCTGGATCTGGAAAAGGAGCCTGCGGAGATTCTGCTTCGTCTGTCCAGCAGGCTTTTGGAAAGCGGACTGCATGAGGATGAGGAACGCATGATGGCGATCGCCTGCAGCGCCTTTTTCCGTGGAAAATATGACAGCCATATTCTGTCCTGGCTGGCGGAGCATTTCGAGGGCAGGATCGAAGAACTGATGCAGCTGAGGAAGGCGGCGGAGGATTTTGCGGTGGATACCTACCGGCTGACGGAACGGATTCTGATTCAGCTTCTTTTTACCGGAGACAACGTCCTGAAACGCACAGCTCTGCTGCGGCGGTATGTATGTGAGGGCGGAAGAGCGGAGTTGGAGGAAGCCTTTCTGCACCGAGCCAGCGGCCTTTTTCTGATGGAAGGGGAAGAGATGGACGCTTACGTGCTGCGGGATATCGCAAGAGTGGAGTCCGGCGGGGAAGCGCTCACCGATATGTGCGCTCTGGCTTTTCTGGAATACTATTCCAGACACCGGGAGGAGCGAAATGCGGAAACGGATGAAACGATCCGAAGGATCGGTGAGCGGCTGATTGCCGCAGGAATGAAGCTTCCGCTGTTCCAGGAATATGCGGACCTTCTGGACGGCGCGGAGATGCTGCTGGATAAGACGATTGTGGTGTACAAGGGAAGCAGGGAGCATCCGGTTTCCATCCATTACCGTGTGCTTGCACCGTCCGACTCCGGCATGGGAGCAGGACCGATGCGGACCATGGAAATGCAGCATGTGTATGCGGGCATTTATTCGGCCCAGTTCGTTCTGTTTGCGGGAGAGAGCCTGCAGTATTATATTGCGGAAACCTTTGCCGATAAACCGCAGGAAAGGCTGGATGAGGGAGAGCTTAGAGCCGCAGACAGTCTGCTGGTGAAGGGAACGAGGTACGGCCTTTTGAATGATGTGCTTTCCAGCTGGCTCATCGGAGAAAAGGGAGAGGCGCAGGAGCTTCTGGAGCAGTATCTGTATACGGACTGGATGACGCAGGGACTGTTTGGTTCTGCGGAATCGGCTCCGGATCAGGAAAACGGCTGAGGAGAAAAGATTGAAAAATGTGCTCGATAGCGCATTTTTCAATCCGGATTTGTGCCGAAACGTCACAAATCCTGTGATCGCAGCGCCGAATTTTCGATTCGGCGCACGTTCCTCAGCGTAAAACGCTTCGGCATGGAGGAAAAAATGTTTCTGGGTAATTCGGAGAAAAAGGGAATAAACGGCTTCATTCTCGGCATGGATCTGGACGATCGGTATGCCCAGATCAGCTGCTGGCTTCCGGGAGAGCAGAAGCCGGAGACACTTTCCGCCGAAGCGGAAGGAGAGGAATACATGATTCCTGCCGTCCTCTGCCGCAGGACGGACCGGGATGTGTGGACATACGGAAGGGAAGCGCTGCAAACCGCAGAGCGGGGAGAAGGCGTTCTGGTGGACAATCTCCTTTCCAGCGCGCTCCAGGGAAAAAAGGTGGAAGCCGGAGGGGAAATCTTTGAGGCGACGGCCCTTCTTGCGCTGTTCATCAAAAGGAGCCTTTCGCTGCTTGGCGGAACTTCGCGGGGGGCGCTGCGCGGGTACAGAGGGCTGGAAAAGGCGGATTTTTTCATGTTCACCTTTGAAAAAGTGGACAGGCAGGCGCTGGAAATGGTGGAAAGAGTCGCCCTTCTGCTGTCTCTTCCGCCGGAACGGGTTTCCTGCCAGAGCAGGGCGGAAAGCTTTTTCTATTATAATATCAATCAGCCCGAGGAGCTGTGGCGGCATCTGTGCATGATCTGTGATTTTGGAGGAAGGACTCTGAAAACCATGCTGTTTGAGGCCAATCACCATACCAGACCGGCGACCGTTACGGTGAGCGAAGAGGAGCAGGCTTTACTGACGAGGCACCTTCCGGAAGGGAAGGAGTATGAAGCGAAGGAACCCTCCGGGAAGATGGCTGAAGAAATGGATGAAGCCTTTCTGGTCCTGTTTCAGAAGCTGTCAGCGGGAAAGATCATCGATACCATCTATCTGATTGGGGACGGCTTTGAAGGAAACTGGTATCAGAAAACCCTTTCCGCGCTGTGCATGAACCGCCGCGTGTTCCGGGGAAACAACCTGTACAGCAAGGGCGCCTGCTATGGAGGCGGATATAAGGCCGCGCAGAAATCCCGGCAGAAGGCCGGACAGGAATACGTCTATCTCGGTGCGGACATGCTGAAGGTGAATCTCGGACTGGATGCCGTGAAGCGGGGAGAGGATATCTATTTTTCCCTTCTGGATGCGGGAATGAACTGGTTTGACGCAAGAGGGGAATGCGACTTCCTGCTGGATCAGGATTATGCCTTTTCCCTCCGCCTGTCGCCGGTAAGCGGCAGAAAGGCAAGGCAGATTGTGGTGACGCTTTCCGGTGTGCCGGAGAGGCCGCCCGGAACCACCAGAATTCATCTGACGGTTTCCTGTCCGGATGCGGAAACAGTGAAGCTGCGGATGGAGGATAAGGGATTCGGGGATTTCTTTCCTTCCTCAGGACTGGCCTGGGAGGAGAGCTTTTCCCTGACGGACGTGCTGAAAGACTAATGCGGCCTTTGGCCGCTGTAAAACGAGGAGCGGAAAAACGGCTTACAGCCGTTTTTCCTGGAAGAATTGCTGACGCAATTCTTCTCACGGAATAAAATGCGGCCTTCGGCCGCTGTAAAACGAGGTAGTTATGGGCAGAGCGATTTTGTGTCTCGGACAGTATGCGAAAATTCCATATACCTTTGAAAAGACGAAAACCCGGGTTTTCTGTCTGGAAGAGTTATGCTTCTTTCTGAAGGAAAATGCCGGGCTTGTGGATTCATCCTATTTTACCAGAGAGCTGGCGGACTGGATTGGAGAGCAGTGCGGCCTGCCGGAGCTGACCGCCCGGCTGCGTGCCCTCATGAAGGGGAAGGAAAAGCCGGAGGTGATCGTTCCGCAGATTCTTGAATATGCGGGCTGTTTCAGCGAAAAGGAGATTCAGGAGACCGGGCAGCTCATCCGTCTGAGCGCCGATATATCGCTGCCGGAAAAGCGGAAGGCCAGGGCGGATTATTTTCTGGAAAACCACCGCTATGCCATGGCAATCCAGGAATACCGCAGGATTCTTGAGGAGGAAGAAAACAGAATTCCCTCCTTTGACGGAAAGCTGTACCATAATCTGGGCGCGGCCCAGGCCGGTCTGTTCCTGTTTGAAAAGGCAGCGGCCTCCTTTGAGACGGCATACCGTCTTGGCGGACAGCAGGAGAGCCTGCTCGCCTTCCTCGCCGCAAAACGGATGCGTCTTTCCGAACAGGAGTATCTGGCCTTTCTGACAGAGCACGGAGAGTATTACGAGGCATCTCTGAAGCTGGAGGAGAGAGTGACGGCAAGAAAGGAAGCTTGGACGGCCGCCCGCAATGATTCGCGCATTGCCTCCATCCGGAGCGCATTTTTCGCCGGAGAAGAGGAGCAGTGCGGCCGCCTGATGCGCCAGGAAACCGGGCGGCTCATGGAGGAATACCGGGATTATGTGGCGGGGGAGTGAGAAAACTTCGAAAAAATGCAAAAATGTTGTAATTCCAACATACAGAACGCCTTTTTCTCTTTATACTGTAGCCATGCACTGAAAATGCCGCCTGACAGCGGCGGAAAGAGAGGCGGAAGCCGCGTTGCGGCTTCCTGGAAGAAGCACTTGGCGTGCTTCTTCTCAGAATAAAATGCCGCCTGACGGCGGCGGAAAGAGAGGCGGAAGCCGCGTTGCGGCTTCCTGGAAGAAGCACTTGGCGTGCTTCTTCTCAGAATAAGATGCCGCCTGACGGCGGCGAAAGGAGAGGCGGAAGCCGCGTTGCCGGCTTCCTGGAAGAAGCACCTGGCGTGCTTCTTCTTACGAAAAAAGTGCCGCCTGACGGCGGCGGAAAGAGAGGAAGGTTTATGGTCCGTAAGATCATTCAGATTGACGAGGAAAAATGCAACGGCTGCGGGTTGTGCGCGGCGGCCTGCCATGAAGGGGCCATCGGTATGGTGGACGGAAAGGCAAGGCTTTTGCGGGACGATTACTGCGACGGGCTGGGAGACTGCCTGCCCGCCTGTCCTACGGGAGCCATCCGTTTCGTGGAGAGGGAGGCTGCGGCCTATGATGAGGCAGCCGTTATGGAAAATAAGAAGAAAAAGATGCAGGCGGAGGGGATGAAGCTTTCCGGCGGTTGTCCGGGAAGCCGTGCCAGAACGCTGGAAAGGGAGCAGGGAGGCTGCAGCCCGATGGGGGCGATGCCTTCTCAGCTCACCCAGTGGCCGGTGCAGATCAAGCTGGCGCCGATCAATGCTTCTTATTTCAACGGAGCAAATCTGCTGATCGCGGCGGACTGCACCGCCTATGCCTACGGCAGCTTTCATCAGGACTTCATCCGCGGACGTGTGACGCTCATCGGCTGCCCCAAGCTGGATATGGTGGACTATACCGAGAAACTGGAGCAGATCATCCGGGAAAATGAAATCCGGTCGCTGACCGTGGTGCGCATGGAGGTTCCCTGCTGCGGCGGAATCGAGCATGCAGCGGTAACAGCGCTGAAAAACAGCGGAAAATTCATTCCCTGGCAGGTGGTCACCATTTCCACAGACGGCCGAATCCTGGAGCGGTGAGACCCAAATGTGAATGATTCAGGCGTCATGCCCGACAGAGTGCCCGGATTTCCCGGATGCTTTGTCGGGTTCTTTCGTTTCCGGTCCGTCCGGAATTATGTTTTTTGGCATTATGTAGAAATTTTAACAGTCTGGATGTGAATTCTTGATTTCTATTTGGCGGTGCGTTATACTTGTTCTGCGAATGTCTTTCCTTTGATCAAATAGGATGGATATAAGACAGCTTTCACACAGGAAGAGAAAGGACAGGTATCGAATGGAAAAACTGGAACAGCTCTACGAAGGCAAGGCAAAGAAGGTATTTAAGACGGATGATCCCGACGTGCTGATCGT
>CAJFMW010000064.1 GCA_904392525.1 uncultured Eisenbergiella sp. | reverse complement strand
CCATGGTCTGGTTTCTGGAATAGGAAATGGCGTCCTGATTCAGATTGATGTCCGACAGATAGAGATAGAGGTAATTTAAGAGCTGGATACCGACGGGATCGCAGTCGTCCCCGTTCATCAGCTCGTGATACAGCCTGGACTGGAAAAACTCGTCCAGCGTATCCCGGTTTCCCGTTTTCAGGGCGTTCAGAAGCCGTTCCTTCAGGGAGTCGTCCCAGACCGTCTGATAGGATTTCTGACGCAGGAGAAGCTGCTGGGCCTTCTGTTCCAGCAGGCAGTTGAGCTGTTCCAGCTTGTCCCGCGTGATGGGTTTCAAAATATAATCGATCACGCCGTAACGGATCGCCTGTCTGGCATATTCAAATTCGCCATGGGCGGTGAGCAGGATCATCTGGATCTGTTCCTGCTTTTCGTGAACCTGTCTGGCGAGCTCGATGCCGTTCATGCCTCTCATTTTAATATCGGAGATGATCACATCCGGATGGATGCTTTCCAGAAGCTTCAGTGCGTCTTCCCCGGAAGAAGCCGTTCCGGCAAGCTCCCCTTCAAACCGTTCCCAGTCCAGCATGGAGATCAGGCCTTCGATCGTATATTTTTCATCATCCACCAACAGTATTCTGAGCATAACCTTCTCCTCCCTGCACAGAAGCATAAATTCACTGCCGTTTTCCCTAATTATAGAGCGAGTTTGCCGAGAGAGCAATTCTTCCTGGCAAGAAGCGAAAAAAGTGCACGAATTCTAAAAAGATTCTCACTGTCGCCGGAGAAGAGAGACCCTTACAATAAAGACAACGCAGCACAAATGGAAGAAAAGCGAAAACGGGAGGCAGGAATGCCCCGGAATGGAGGAAAAGATGGGAAAGAGAAAAAACGTACTGCTTCTGCTGTCGGACCAGCAGCGGCTGGATACAATCAGCGCCTATGGGAAGGACTGTATCTGCCGGACGCCGAATATTGACAGGCTGGCTCAGGAAGGGATGAAGTTTAACAACGCGTTCTGCACCTCCGCCATCTGCGCGCCGTCAAGAGCCAGCGTGATGACGGGGCTGTATTCCCATAAGCATGGGGTGGTGGATAATTATACGGATATTAAGGAAGGAACGCCGCTTCTTGGCCAGTGTATGGCGGATGCGGGATATTACTGCGGGTATGTGGGAAAATGGCATGTGTCTCCGAACCGGACGCCGGAGGAATGCGGTTTTGAGGACAATCTTCCCTTTATGGGATACGGCTTCCCCGGCAGCCGCGTGTTTCCCAGCCTGAAGTTTGATATTCCTCCCAAAAACAAACCCAACTATTATGAAGAGTACCTGAAGGAGCACGGATATGAGGGTGTGGATGTGAGCTGCGGTTTCATGGGGAATAATCCGGCCCTGCAGATTCAGGAAATGTTCTGCAGGCACGACGGGCCATTCGAGAGCACAATCGAGTACTTCGTGGCGCAGGAGACGAACCGGCTGATCGAAAAGGCGAAGGAGGATGACAGGCCGTTTTTCATCTGGAGCAATTTCTGGGGGCCGCACAGCCCGAGCATCGTTCCGGAACCCTATTACTCCATGTACAATCCGGATGATATTCCGGAGCATCCCAGCTATTGTGAGGATTTTCATGACAAGCCATATGGATATTATCTGACGGAAAAGATGTGGGGGCTTTCCGACTATGGATGGAAGGGCTTCCAGGAAATTGCCGCCCGGTATTTCGGCCACTGCACCATGATCGACGACTGTGTGGGGCTGATTGTGGAAAAGCTGAAGGAATGCGGTCTGTATGAGGATACGGTCATCATTTATTCGGCGGATCACGGCGACTGTCTCGGCGCTCATAAGCTGATCGAAAAGGGCGCATTTACCTTCGATGAGATCTACCGGATTCCTCTGGTGGTAAAGGGGCTTGGAAAGGAAGACAACGACAGCCTGGTTCTTTTGCAGGAGCTGATGCCCAGCATTCTGGATCTGGCGGGGGTGAAGCCTCCGAAAAAGGTGGATGGGGAAAGCCTGCTTCCGCTCATGTGCGCGCAGCAGACGGACAATGGAAGGAAGGAGATTTTCTGCGAATTCCATTATCATTTTTACATGGCAAGACAGCGGATGGTGAGGGATCTGGATTATCAGTTTACCTTTAATGAAAATGAAAGAGGGGAGCTGTATGATCTGAAAAAGGATCCCTGGCAGTTGAAGAACGTATGCTATGACGAAGCCTACCGTGAGATTAAGAAGGACTATATGGACAGGATGGAACGGTATATGGTGGAAACCCGGGATCCGGCTCTGACCTGGTTCAGGAGGATCCGGGAGTTTTACTGAGAAATCCGAAAAAAGTCCACCTGGCTTAAAAAAAGTCGCGTTGTTGAGAAGGTGGAAGCAGCTTACAATAAAGACAGATCAGAAAAACAAGGAGGATGGCATATGAAAACGCGGAAAAAGAGCCGGTGGTTCTATTTTAAGAAAAATCTGCCGCTCACCATGATGGCGCTGCCGGGAATCATTCTGATGATCCTGTTTAAATACCTTCCGCTGTCCGGAATCGTTCTGGCATTCAAACAGTATAACATTCGGGACGGCATCTTCGGAAGCGCCTGGAACGGCCTGAAAAATTTTGAATATCTGTTCCGCACGAAGGACGCCTGGATCATCACGAGGAATACGCTGGGCTACAATCTTTTATTTATTGTTCTGGACCTGGTTCTGGCCGTGACGATGGCCATCATCCTCAATGAGCTGCATCAGAAAAAAGCGGCCAAGGTTTATCAGACCATTTTCATGGCCCCCTATTTCCTGTCCTGGGTGGTGGTTTCCTTCGTAGCCTACTCGCTGCTGAGCGTGGATAACGGATTTATCAACAGGGCGTTCGGACTGAATGTGACCTGGTATTCGGAACCGCGTGTATGGCCCTTTATCCTCATCATTTTCCAGGTATGGAAAACCCTCGGATACTCGACGGTCATGTACCTTGGTTCCATCGTTGGAATCTCAAACGACTATTATGAGGCGGCCCTGATGGACGGAGCCACCAAATGGCAGCAGATCCGCTATATCACGCTTCCTTCCCTGAAGAGCATGATGATCGTGCTGACCATTCTGGCAATCGGAAAGATTTTTTATGCGGACTTCGGCCTGTTCTATCAGCTCCCGAGGAATTCCGGCCCTCTGTTCCCCGTGACGAACGTGATCGACACCTACGTATACCGGGCTCTGAAGGAAAACGGAAACATCGGCATGTCGGCTGCGGCGAGTCTGTATCAGTCTCTGGTCGGTTTCGTGCTGGTGCTGGTATCCAATTTCATCGTGCGTAAGATTGACAAGGACAGCGCACTGTTTTAAGGAGGCTCATATGTCAAAAACGATTCGTCATAGAAAAGAAAAAAGAATCAATGCTATCAGCGTCCGGTCAAATGTGATTCTGCTGATTGTTCTGACGCTCCTTGCCGCGCTGTGCGTGCTGCCGGTCCTGCTGGTAGTCATCGTTTCCTTCAGCAGCGAGCAGAGTATCTTCCTGAAGGGCTATTCCTTCTTCCCGGCTGAATTCAGTCTGGAGGCATATAAGTTCTTCCTCAGGCTGGGAGATCAGATCGTGCGGTCCTATGCGATCACCCTGTTCGTGACAGTATTCGGAACCCTGTTCAGCCTTGCGGTGACCACCATGCTGTCCTACGTGCTTTCCAGACCGGATTATCGTTACGGACGTATTCTCACGCTGCTGCTTCTGTTCACCATGCTGTTCAACGGCGGCCTGGTTCCCAGCTACATGGTCAACACCCAGCTGCTCGGACTGCGGGATACGGTGTGGGCGCTGATCTTCCCGATGTCTCTGAACGTGTTTTATGTGGTGGTGCTGAGAACCTTCTTTAAAGGGATTCCGCTGGAGATCATAGAGGCGGCACATATGGACGGGGCAGGAGAGTTCTACACGTTCCTGAGGATTGTGCTCCCTCTGTCCAAACCGGGAGTTGCAACCATCGGACTGTTCACCGTCATCGCTTACTGGAACGACTGGTTTCTGGGAATGCTTTACATCTTTGAGACCGAAAAATATCCGATCCAGACGCTTCTGCAGAGCATGCAGAACAGCCTGGAGGCCCTGACCCAGTCTTCGGCAAACGCCCTGGAATATGCGGAAATGGCAAAGAACGCGCCCACAGACAGCGGCCGGATGGCTCTGACGGTGCTGGTGGTGCTGCCGGTTATGCTGGCTTACCCCTTCTTCCAGAAATATTTCGTAAAGGGACTTACCGTCGGCGGCGTAAAAGGCTGAGTACAGCCGAAAACATGTGCGGCTGCACGGAGTACAGGAACAAAAAAAGAATTTGTGAAATGCGCCTGTTGCGCATTTTGTAAATAAATGATAACCATAGTATATGGAGGGAAAAGAGTATGAAGATGAAGAAACTGTTGAGCACAGGACTGGCCCTGCTTCTTACCACGGCCATGCTCGCCGGCTGCGGCGGATCCACGCAGACCGCATCAACGGATTCCGCAGAGACGGGCGGAAGCGCAGCTGCATCGGAAGAGGCTTCTGCGGCTGATACGGCGGCGGAAACCACGGCGCAGGAGACCGGTTCAGGCGAGGTCGTCACGCTGAAATGGTATATGTCCATTAACCCGGTAGCTGCCGATACGGATAAGGTGATCGAAAAGCTGAACGAGTACACAAGAGACAAAATCGGCGTGGAAATCGATTACACCGTAATCGCAAATCCGGATTACAAGGAGAAGATGCCCACTCTGATCAATTCCGGCGACTATTTTGACATCTGCTTTACCGCAAACTGGACGACCAACTATACCCAGTTTGCCGGAAGGGGCGCTTTCCTGGATATCACGGAGCTGCTTCCCCAGTATGCGCCGGAAACCTGGGAATTCATTCCGGAAGAGCTCTGGACCGCGGCGTCCATTGACGGCAGCATTTATGGCGTTCCTTCCTACAAGGAAATGGGATGGCAGTCCGGCTTCTTTGTGAACAGCGACATGGCTGAAGAATACGGCATCGATCTGAGCACTGTGAAAACGCTGGAAGACTATACGGAAGTGCTGAAGACCGTAAAGGAAAAGTCCACGGCCGCAGGGGAGAGCGTGATCGGCGTCAGCGGCATGTCCTTTAACCTGACGACTCCTTATGAGAGCCTGACGGGAACGCCCACGCTTCCCGGCGCATCTCCGGTTTCCGCATACGGCAATTTTGCGGGAGAAGCAGAGGTGTTTAATCAGTATGCCAGCCAGGATTACATGGACTACTGCAGCCTGGTGCGCGACTGGTACAATAACGGCTATCTGTCAGCAGATCCTGTAAACTACGACTCCGATACGGCAAACAGAGACAATGATTTTGCCAATGGAAAACTGTTCTCCTACGTGATCTCCTATGCGCCCGGCGCGGCAGAAGCCGAGGAGGCCAAGACCGGACACGGCGTGACCTTTGTTCCGCTGATGGATCCCCTGTTCGAGACGAGAAACGCGATGGGCGGCCTGCTGGCAATTTCCTCCGCTTCCGAATATCCGGAAAAGGCTCTGGAATTCATCAACCTGCTGAATACGGATGAATATGTGGGAACCCTGATCCGTCACGGAATTGAAGGCGAACACTATACTGCGGTGGGCGACACTCAGGTAGACAGAACCATGGGCGGCACGCTGGATCCCGCGGACAACGGATATGATTATACCTATGGCTGGCAGTTCGGAACCCCGTTCAACCAGAAATGGGATATCTCTTATCCGGAGAACATCGAGGACCTGTTTACGGAATATAATGAGTCCGCAGTTGCCGCGCCGCACAACGGATTCACCTTTGATACCACGCCTGTAGAAGCGGAAATTGCGGCCCTGACCAGTACGGTGGAGGAATACTCCAAAGCTCTGGAGAGCGGAATGGTGGATCCTGCAGAGAATGTGCCGAAATTCCTTCAGGCGCTGGAGGACAACGGCGTGCAGATTCTGATGGATGAGATACAGACCCAGCTTGATGCATGGGGCGGTTCCGCGGCAGAATAAAGAACAGGAAAGAAAAAGAAACGGAACGGACAGGAAGTGCGCTTCCTGTCCGTTTGCTGATGGAAGAAAGGAAAAACCGAAATGAAAAACAGAAAACCGAATATCCTGTTTATCCTCAGCGACGATCAGGGCGCCTGGGCCATGCGGTGCGCGGGAAATACGGATATACATACGCCGAACATGGACCGGATAGCGGCGGAAGGATACCGCTTTGAAAATTTCTTCTGTACGTCGCCGGTCTGCTCTCCTGCGAGGGCCAGTCTGCTGACCGGGCGGATTCCCTCCGCGCATGGAGTTCAGGACTGGATCTGTTCCGGAAATCTGGACAGGGAAGCGCTGGGAGAGATCAGGGAGGATCCCTATTACCGGTTTGAGGACAAGCCCATCCGTTATCTGGACGGTATGCGCACCTATACGGATGTGCTGAAGGAAAACGGCTATACCTGCGCCCTGGCCGGAAAATGGCATCTGGGAGACAGCCTGGTGCCGCAGCATGGTTTTGACCGGTGGTTCACCATTGGAAGGGGCGGCTGCTATTATTACAAGGCGGATGTGGTGGAGAACGGTACCATTCATTTTGAAAACCGGTATATCACGGATGTGATTACGGATAAGGCCCTGGGGTGGCTTGCGGAATTTCAGGGGCAGGAAGAGCCGTTCTATCTGAGCGTTCACTACACGGCGCCTCACGATCCCTGGGATGAGGATCAGCATCCGAAGGAATACGTCGAAATGTACCGGGACTGCGGCTTTACCGCAACGCCGGATCTGCCCATCCATCCCAATCAGATTGAAAGCGCGCCCTATGGAACGGGAGAGGTGAGAAAATCCCTGCTTCGCGGCTACTACGCGGCAATCACCGCCATGGACGCCAATATCGGGCGGATTCTCGACCAGCTGGAGGAGCTGGGCATGCGGGAGGATACCATCGTGATTTTCACGGCGGACAACGGCATGAATATGGGGCACCACGGAATCTGGGGCAAGGGAAACGGCACCTTCCCCTTCAATATGTATGACAGCGCGGTGAAGGTTCCCCTGCTGATTTCCTGGCCCGGCCATTACCCGGCGGGCGTGGTGTGCAGGAGGATGTGCAGCCAGTACGACTTTTTCCCCACTCTGATGGATATGGCCGGAATTGCGGACGGAATCCCGGAGGCGTATGAAACGGGAAGCGAAGAAGCCTCCGGTAAAGAAAATGAGTGTCTCCCCGGAAGGAGCTTCGCGGACGTATTTGCCGGAAATGCTTCTTCGGGGGAAGGGAAAACGGACTCTGCTGCAAAGGACGGCTCCGGGGAATGGGTGGTGGTATATGATGAATACGGGCCGACGCGCATGATCCGGACAGAGGAATGGAAGTACGTCTGCCGGATTCCCTACGGACCGGATGAGCTGTACCATCTGTCCGTGGATCCGGAAGAGAATGTGAACCTGATTGACGACCCGGAATACCGTCTGGTCGCCGACCGCATGTATACGCAGATGACGGAGTGGTTTTACCGGTATACAGATCCTGCGCTGGATGGAGCGAAGGAGGGCGTGACCGGATTTGGGCAGCTCTGCCGTCCGGGAATCTATGCCGGGAGAAGGAAGGTATTTCTGGAAGGATAAAGGGGAAAATCAGATGGTGTCAGACCGTTTTTCCCATCTGCGCTTTCCTCTGCGCAAAGTCCTCCTTAATCTCAGCCATCAGTTCCGGCGTCTCGAGAATATCCAGGCAGGTGCCGGCCAGAATCTCAGCGGAAAGGCGTACCGCTCTGTGAGCCGCTTCGGATTTTCCGGCATCCAGGTAAGCCTGGGAATGAGCAGGAGTTCCGGCGGGAACGAAAGACAGACGGATACAGGAGCCGGGAACCTCATACATCACGTTTCCGAAGTCTGTGGAACCGGTTTTCTCCCTGGGCGGCGCGATGTTGGGAGCGTCAAAGGCCTTCGCGTTATCCATGATCAGCCCGTTTAATTTCAGGCAGGGAATCTTCGCGCTGTAGGCGGGATCACGCTCCATGGTGAAGGTGGTCTCCGTCATCAGGGCGGCGCCTTCGATGATCTTTTTGAACCGTTCCACCACCTGGGCCAGATAGCTGGTGTTGTAGGAGCGAAGGGTGTATTCCGCCGTGGCTTTTCCCGGCACCACGTTGGTGGGGCCGCCTGCGTCCAGCACCGTGTAGTGCATCCGGGTATCATCCAGCACATGCTCTCTGAGTAGCTCGATGCCGTGGAAGGAGAGCAGAATGGCGTCCAGAGCGCTTCTTCCCTGCTCCGGATTCATGGCCGCATGGGCCTCTTTTCCGTAAAAAGTGACCCGGAAGTTTTCCAGAGCCATGGTCTTTATGTCCACGCAGGTTTCCGGCGCGGCGTGCATCATCAGAGCGATGTCGATGTCCTGGAAACAGCCGTTTTCCTGCATGATGATCTTTCCGCCCAGGCTTTCCTCGGCGGGTGTTCCGTATACCACGATTTTTACCGGTCTGTCACCGGCCAGCTCCTTGATGCAGAGAGCGGCTCCGATGATGGCAGGCCCCTGCATCTGATGACCGCAGCCATGTCCCATGGAGAGGGCGTCATATTCTGCCAGAAGGCCGAAGGAAGGGCCGCCCTCCCCCTGCTCATAGACCGCGCGGAAGGCGGTTTCCATTCCGCCCACCCCATGCTCGATCTGAAAGCCGTTTTCCTTCAGATAGTCCTCAAGAAGCCGGCAGGACTGAAATTCCTGACAGCTGATTTCCGCCAGGTCATAAATTCGGTCCGAAAGCGCTTCCAGCTTTGTGCCGATCTGATTCACATACTGTCTGATTTTTTCTTTCATATCTACCTCCAGGCAATCCTTAATATCCAATGACAGCGGCCAGCACCATGATCACGCAGCCGAGCACTGTCCAGAGCAGAAACAGCGGGAACATGAATTTCACCCATCTGCCGTAGGGCACCTTGGATACCGCCAGCGTTCCCAACAGGCTGGAGGTGGTGGGAAGAAGAAGATTTGAGAATCCGTCGCCCATCTGGTAGGCAAGAACCAGCGTCTGACGGCTGAGGCCGATCAGATCCGCCACAGGGGACATCAGAGGGATGGTCACCGCCGCCATTCCGGAACCGGAGGTGATGACGAAACTGGTGGCTGTCTGTGCCAGGAAGAAGCCGATGCTCTGGACAGCGGCCGGAAGAGCATTCACCGCCATGGCTACCGTATTTGAGATGGTGTCGATGATCATGGCGTCCTCCAGGACGATGATAATGCCTCTGGCAAAGCCTACGGTCAGCGCGCTTCCTGCAAGCCCTTTGGCGCCCGTCGTAAAGGTGGTGGCGATTTTGCTGGGAGACAGTCCGGCCAGAAATCCGCAGATCACGCCCATGACAAGGAAGAGGGAGGCCATTTCCTCAAAATACCACTGGTAAATGAGCAGGCCGTAAATGAGGATTGCCAGAGTGCCGAAAAGCACAACCAGAACCGCCGCCTGACGGCCGGTGATTTTTTCGTCCGCGCCTTCGTCGGGAACGAAGTCCTTTTCATCCGGAAGCCCTGCCAGAATGCTCTTCTCCGGATGCTTTTTGATTTTGCGCTCATAGGCGATGATATAAAAGGTATCGATGATGAGCATTGCGATCAGCAGAACAGCGCGAAAGCCCATTCCGGAAAACAGCGGCACTCCGGCGATGTCCTGGGCCACGCCCACGGTAAAGGGATTCATCAGACCGGCGGTAAAGCCGGTGGCGGCGCCCACCGCAACCATCGCCATGCCGGTTACCTTGTCAAGGCCAAGGGTCAGCGCCATGGTGATTCCGATGGGAACGAAGATGGCAACCTCATTGGACATGCCCATGGTGGTTCCGAAGATGGCAAAAAGGGTCAGGAACATGGGCACCACGAAGATTTCCTTGCCCTTCAGCTTTTTCCCGACGGTTCTGCAGAGGGCGAGAATGGCGCCGCTTGTGTTCACCAGTTCAAAGGCGCCTCCGATGATCATCAGGAACGCGATCACATCGACCGCCTCCAGAATACCCTGATACATCACCCCGGGAATGCGCAGAAAGCTGACCGGATTGGTACCTTCCGAGGTATAGCTTCCCGCCTCCACCACGGTTCTGCCCGATACCGGGTCCTCGAAGCGCACAAATTCACCGGACGGAACGACATAGGTGGCTGCCGCCGCCAGGATGATCAGACACACGATGATCACCAGAGTATGGGGAGTTCCCAGTTTTTTCTTTTTCTTTTCCATAACTTCCTCCTCATTGCATTGCCGCCACAGGCGGCATTTTTTATGAATGAACCGGAGGCCTGTATCAACCGTTCCGGCTTCCTTCCTGTGCGTTAAAGAACGGTTCGGAAAGATAATTCCACTTATTATACAGCAAAAAATGAAAAAGGGGTAGATTTATTCTGCATAATTTTCACATTTATTCCCATATAACCGGAGAATTGTTGCATATTTATTCTATTTTAAAAATGGCATCCGAAGGGATGAAAGGAGGTCCTGACAGGACTTGGGGAGAAAAATACAACTGGCGGTTGAGAATATGCCGTCCGTTCTCCTAAGCCGTTATTTTTTTCTGCGGGGGAATCTGCTACAATGTGACCAGTGAAAAACAAGTCAGACGGGCGTAAACGATTCGGAATGATGGAGGTAAGAATGAAAAGTATACTCGCAGAAAATATCGCGCGTTTCCGCAGATCGAAAGGCTATACCCAGGAGGAACTGGCCGGGAAGCTGAATCTTTCCGCACAGGCCGTCTCCAAATGGGAAAATGCCCAGTCTCTTCCCGACATCACACAGCTTCCCCGTCTTGCCGGACTGCTTGAAACGGATATCGATACGCTGATGGGCTATATTCCGGGAAAAAAGCAGATCACTCCCTATGAGGAGCGTTATCAGACGGAGGGCTATTACTGGGGAACCAGACCCAATGAGATGTGTCTGGAGCTTCTGAAACGGATGTATCCGGTGCGGCCCCTGCGTCTTTTGGAGATTGGATGCGGAGAAGGGAAGGACGCCGTTTTTCTGGCAAAATGCGGCTATCAGGTCACGGCCTTTGACGCGACGGAATCCGGCATTGAAAAGGCGAAGCGGCTGGCTGATATTCATCAGGTGGATGTCACTTTCTTTCAGGCGGATCTGCGTACCTTCCGGCTGGATGAGGAGTTTGACATCATCTACAGCTCCGGAGTGTTCCATCACATCCTCCCTGGCATGCGGAAAGAGCTGATGGAAAACTATCTGTCTCATACCGCGCCCGGCGGCATGCACGCCATCAATGTTTTTGTGGAAAAGCCTTTTATTCCCGCTCCGCCGGATGAGGAAGCGGATGAAGAAAACTGGCAGAACTGGATTTCCGGAGAACTTTTTACCTGGTATAAGGACTGGGTGATAGAGGACTGCCGGGAGGAAATCTTTGACTGCAACAGCAGCGGTATTCCGCATAAGCACTGCATGGATACCGTTTTCGCGAGAAAACCGCTGTAATGTTAAAGAAAATGTTATCAGAAAGTGTTGCCGCATTGCAGCGGCAGAAAGCAGCACAGACGCATTATAGATCGCCTGGAAATGGAGGAAATTATGGAAGAGAAGAAGAAGGAAATTCTGTCCGCAGGGGGAATCTGGCTGGAGACGGAACGGATGATTCTGCGGGATCACAGATGGGAAGACCTTGACAGCCATCATGGGCTGATTTCGGATCCGGATGCCATGTATTATCTGCCGGATATTCTGACACAAACAAAGGAGGAGTCCAGAATGGACCTGGAGTCCTCAATCGAGGCCATCGGAAAACCGGACAGAAGGGAGTATTTTCTGCGGATGGAGGATAAGGAGACGGGTGAGCTGATCGGTGAGACAGGTTACACTGTGATGCAGGAAACCCCTGTGGGAAAGCTGGTGCATGCCGGATATTTCAGCCGCAGAAAATTCTGGGGACAGGGATATATGACGGAGGCATTTGGGGAAATTCTCCGCTTCGCCTTTGAAGAAAATAACGTTTTCCGGCTCACCACGGGCTGCGACCCGGAAAATAAGGGTTCGGAGCGGGTGATGATCAAATGTGGTCTGACGAAGGAAGCGGACATGAAGCAGAAGGTATGGATGGACGGTCGGATGCGTGACCGGGTGGAGTACCGTATGCTGAGAGAAGAGTGGGAGAGCCTTCACCGAAAGCGGCAGTAGCCGGCCCCGGCGAAGACCGGTACAGGAGCGGAAAGTCCGGGGGAAAGATTTCAGTTGCTTAACTTTCCGGAATGCACTATCCTTGTATCATAAAGGAGTGTGTGAATATGATCGAAAGAAAACAGTACAGAGCCTGTCTGCGGACGGGCTGGAAGGCGGAAACGCTGGAGCAGGCGATAAGGGAAGCGGCGGAAGCTGCCCGGGCCGCAGTGGAGGCAGGAAGTATTCTGACCGCATCGCTTTACCGCTATAAGGATATGTGCTTCTTATATTACGAAGCGCTGAAGGAGAACGTCGTACCGACAGATTTTCTTGCTCCCCTGCCCCCTCTTCTGGAGGAATGGCCGGAGGAAAACGGAAAAACGCCCTGGGCATATATGTATCATATCTTCCATCACAGCGTGCCGGAGGATGCCGCGGACTGGCTTCGGGAGCGTACGGAGGGGAAAAAGCGGATCGGCCGTATCGCTTTCCTCTATCCTGACAAGCTGTTCTCCTATACCTACTGGCATTATGCCATCGTGGAGGAAGGACTTTTAAAGGGAGATAAATATCAGTGTATCGCCCTGCATGAAAATATCCTGTTTTCCTATTTTGAGGAGCCAAGATTCAATGTGAATATCAAAAATGAGCCGGAACAGGCATCTAATGTAATCGAAGGCTGGATGGAGGCTGATCCGGAGAGCCATTTTGACCGCGTGAAGGCGGGCGGGGATAATTTCCTGATCATTGACCGGCTCTTTACGGTGGGCTGAGGCAGCTGCTCAGACAGAGATGCGCGGACCGTGCAGACCGTGTGAAAAAATACGGGAACGGATATCCGGAGCTGAAGCTGCCCTTGCAATCTGTCCGCTTTTTTGCTACCATAGGTACGACAAATACAGTGATGACAGGACAGACGACCATCACTATAATAAAAATTCGGCTGAATAATTGCCGCCTGTCGGCGGAGAAAAGAGGAGGAATTGGACTTACGTCCAATTTCTTTGAATTAATTAAATGCCGCCTGTCGGCGGCGGAGAAAGAGGTAGAAATGAGCAGCGAAATCAGAGACATTAACCTTGCCGAATCCGGCGAACAGAAAATTGAATGGGTGAAGAGAAACTGCGACCTGCTTCGTACGCTGGAGGAGGAATTCAGCCGGACGAAGCCCTTTGCGGGAAAGAAGATCACGCTTTCCGTGCATCTGGAAGCCAAGACCGCATACCTGTGCAAGGTACTTGCAGCAGGCGGAGCGGAAATGTATGTGACCGGTTCTAATCCGCTTTCCACACAGGATGATGTGGCAGCGGCGCTGGTAAAGGCGGGACTGGAGGTACATGCCTGGTATGGAGCGACGGACGAGGAATACAATGCGCATATCCGCGCTGCGCTGTCCGCAGGCCCCAATATCATCATCGATGACGGCGGTGACCTGGTACACATGGTGCACACCGAGATGCGCGAGCTGATTCCGAACATTCTGGGCGGCTGTGAGGAAACCACCACCGGCATCATCCGTCTGGAGGCGATGAACCGTGCAGGGGAGCTGGAATTCCCCATGATCCGCGTCAATAACGCGCAGTGCAAGCACTTCTTCGACAACAGATACGGTACGGGCCAGTCTGTATGGGACGGCATCATGCGTACCACCAACCTGATCGTAGCAGGCAAAAACGTGGTTGTGGCCGGCTATGGCTGGTGCGGCAAGGGCGTTGCCATGAGAGCGAAGGGGCTTGGAGCCAAGGTTATCGTGACGGAAATCGACCCTGTAAAGGCCATCGAAGCGGTGATGGACGGCTTTGAGGTAATGCCCATGAAGGAAGCGGCAAAGCTGGGAGACTTCTTCGTGACCGTAACGGGTTGCGACAAGGTCATCGACGCGGAAGATTTCGTGGAGATGAAGGAGGGTGCCATCCTCTGCAACGCGGGCCACTTTGACTGCGAGATCGACATGGCAGGACTTCGTGAAATGGCGGTCGAGACCAAAGAAATGAGAAGAAATATTCAGGGTTACAAGCTGCCTACCGGACAGTGGATCTGTGTTCTGGCAGAGGGACGTCTTGTGAACCTGGCAGCAGGAGACGGACATCCGGCGGAGATCATGGACATGAGCTTCGCGATTCAGGCTCTGTCCGCAAAATACCTGGTGGAGCACGGCAGAGAGCTGACCGAAAGGCTGATCGATGTTCCTGCGGAAATCGACAGGAATGTGGCGGAAAGAAAGCTCCGCTTCCTTGGAAAGGAAATCGATACTCTTACGCCTGAGCAGGAGGCCTATCTGAATAAGTCGCTGGTGTAAAACAGCGAAGCAGGAAAATATGAAGGACCGCCGCACAGCCGGAAATATCCGGCTGCGCAGCGGTTCTTTTTTTATTCGATAGGAAATTTCATTTCCTATCGAATAAAAAAAGACGTTGATGCGCACTCGCGCGCAAGGTAGATGTTGCCTGAAGGCAACCGCGCT
>CAJFMW010000063.1 GCA_904392525.1 uncultured Eisenbergiella sp. | reverse complement strand
TTTTGCGCCGAAGCACAAAACTGCTGTGATCGCAGAGGAGAAATCACCTGCGTGATTTCTCCTCGCGGCCTCAGCGTATCGCTTCGGCATGGAGGTAAATATGGAATATGTGACTTTAAACAATGGAGTAAAAATGCCGATGGAGGGCTTCGGTGTGTTTCAGGTGCCGGAAGCCGCCGTCTGCGAGCAGGCGGTCAGCGACGCCCTGGCTGTGGGCTACCGTCTGATTGATACCGCCGCCGCGTATTTTAACGAAGAGGCGGTGGGAGCGGCCATCCAAAAGAGCGGCATTGCCAGAGAGGAGCTGTTTCTGACCACCAAGCTTTATCCGGACCGTCTCACTGACCTGTGCCTGAACGCGAAGGTCATCCCCGCAGTAAACCAGGTGGAGCTGCATCCCTTCTTTGCGCAGACCGGCGCGCTGGAAAACATGAAGGCGTTCGGCGTGCAGCCGGAGGCATGGGGGCCGATGGCGGAAGGAAAGCATGGAATCTTTACCCACCCGGTTCTGACGGAAATCGGCGCGAAACACGGTAAGAGTGCGGCTCAGACCGCTCTTCGCTGGAATGTGCAGCGCGGCGTGGTCATCATCCCCAAGTCCACGCACAGGGAGCGGATGGAAGAGAATTTCAATATCTGGGATTTCAGCCTGAGCGATGAGGACATGGCCGCCATCACCGCGCTGGATCTGGGACACAGTGAAATCATCGACCACAGCACCGCGGAAACCGCGAAATTTTTAAACGGCTGGAAGATCCACGACTGAGCGGAAGGCCTGCCGCCGGCACAGGTCTGTCCGCTCTCCTAGCCAGACGGCTTGACAGCTGTTATAGTACCAACTGTCCGATTCAGGAAAGATGTCCGGTCAACAGAATAAACGATTATCGGAGGGCAGGCAATCGCAATTGCTGTGTCTGAGAAGATAGCGGGTGCGCTCGGTTATTTAGTGATAAATAGCCGGGCCTTTTTTGTTTCATAACAGGAGGACAGAAGCGTATGAAAAAACAGGAAAGAATGAATCTGCTGAAAGCACGGCTCAATCGGCTGAGCGTAAACGACAGGGACAACGCGGGCGTGTGCAGAAAAATCAGAAGAGAAATTCGCCGGCTGGAGAAGTGAACACGGAAGCTTTATTGTGACTGCACCCTCTGTTTTTGACTGTGGATCTGTGCAGACGGATCCATGTTGGCATACATCATTTCCTGAATCGGAATTTCTTTTCATTCAAATCCCCACTCTCATATCAAAAGGTAAAATATCTGGCGCTTATCCGAAAGTTCGGCTATAATAATCGTAAGAAACTTCATAAGGGAGCATGTCAGCATGGCCGTGTTGAAAAAGCTGCCGATGGGCATTGAAAGTTTTGAAAAAATTCGCAGAGATGATTTTTATTATGTGGATAAAACCGGGCTGATTAAGGTCTTGCTTGAAAATTGGGGGGAGGCTAATCTTTTCACCCGTCCCAGGCGTTTTGGCAAATCCCTGAATATGAGCATGCTTCAGTCTTTTTTTGAAATCGGCTGTGAAAAGAAGCTGTTTGACGGTCTTGCGATTTCAGAGGAAGCGGAGCTCTGCGAAGAATACATGGGAAAATTCCCGGTCATTTCCATCAGCCTGAAGGGGATTGAGGCGGAAACTTACGAAGAGGCGAGGGACATGCTGGCGTCTGTGATCCGTGAGGAGGCTCGCAGGCTCCAGTTCCTTCTGGAAAGCACAAAACTGACGGAGGTTGACAAGGAGTTCTTTTCTCTGCTTTTGAAAGAGGATATGAGCGATCAGAGTCTGCGCGGAAGCCTGCGGGAGCTCTCCCTTCTGCTGTGCAGGCACTTTGAAAAACGGGTGATCATTCTCATCGACGAATATGATGTCCCTCTGGCGAAGGCAAACGAGAGAGGATATTATGACCGGATGGTGCTGCTTGTCCGGAATCTGTTTGAGGCCGCGCTGAAAACAAACGACAATCTGTATTTTGCAGTTCTGACCGGCTGTCTCCGGGTGGCGAAGGAGAGCATATTTACGGGGCTGAACAATTTTAATGTGTTTTCCATCACGGATATGGATTTTGATGAGTATTTCGGATTTACCGACGAAGAGGTGAAGGAAATCCTTGCTTATTACGGACTGGAAGAAAATTACGGAATTGTGAAGGACTGGTATGACGGATACCGGTTTGGAAATTCGCAGGTGTACTGTCCCTGGGACGTGATCTGTTACTGTAGCAGGAACCGGAGACATAAAAATCTTCCGCCGCAGAATTACTGGCTGAATACCAGCGGAAACGATGTCCTGAAGCGTTTTGTGGAAAGCATGGAGACAATGACGGACCGGAAAATGCTCACCAGAACGGAAATGGAACAGCTTGTAAGCGGGGAAGAGGTTCAGAAGGAGATCCGTCAGGAACTGACCTGGCCGGAGCTTTATTCATCTCCGGATAATATCTGGAGCGCTCTTTTCATGACGGGTTATCTCACCTGGCGCGGAGAGCCGGACGGAAAACGGTACCGGCTGGTTATCCCGAACCGGGAGATACGGGAATTCTGCAAAGTGCTGCTGGAAAAAGAGCAATGAGGAAAGGGCAGGTGTTTTCAGCATGAACATCGCAGTCTGCGACGATGAGGAAATACAGCGAAGCCTCCTGAAGGGCTATCTGGAGGCGTGGGCCGAAGCGGGCAGCCACGCTCTTCGCATTTCCCTGTTTTCAACAGGCAGGCAATTTCTGGAAAGCCTGAAGGAGACGCGTTTTGACATTGTGCTTCTGGATATCCAGATGCCGGATATGGACGGGATGAGCGCGGCAAAAGCGCTGCGGGAGACGGACGGGCAGACGGGGATTTTCTTCGTGACAGGCTACGAGGATTATCTGGTACAGGGCTATGAGGTGGAGGCCTTCCGCTATCTGATCAAGCCGGTATCGGAGGAGAAGCTTTGGGCGGCGCTGGATCAGTTCCTGAAGAAAAGAGGCGGACAGAAGCGCGTCCTGATGGCGGAGACGCCGGATGGCGTGCGGCGGGTGGACGCGGAGGAAATCTGCTATATGGAAGCCTTTGCCCACAGCTGCGAGCTGCATACCCTGTCGGAATGCATCACCGTAAAAAGCGGCATTTCCGCATTGGAGAAGGAAGCGGTCCGGATTGGGGTTCCGCTTTTTAGGTGCCATCGTTCCTATGCGGTCAATATCGCGCAGGTCAGGGCGATCGAACGGGAGGCGGCCCTGCTTTCAGACGGAAGCCGGATTCCGGTGAGCCGGAGGCTTTATCAGGAGCTGAACCGGCAGTTTATTGATTATTTCCTGAAAAGGGAGAGGTGAACGGAGACTGTTATGACAGGATGGATCATCGGAGGGCTTGTGTTTTTGGCGGCAGCGGACGCGGTCTTTCTTTTTTTCTGGGTGCCCCGTCTGGTGGACCGGAAGCTGGAGCATTTTCAGAGCGATCTCATGGACAGGCACTACGACGAGGTGGAAAACATGTACCGCACCATGCGGGGCTGGCGGCATGATTATCACAATCATATCCAGGCGATGAAGGCCTATGCGGAGCTTGGAAAGTACGGGGAACTGATCACCTATCTGGGACGGCTGGATGAAAATCTGTATCAGGTGGACACGGTGATAAAGACCGGGAATCTGATGATGGACGCCGTTCTGGGAAGCAAATTGGGACTGATGAAAAAACGGGGCATCCGGACGGATGTGACGGTTCATGTGCCGAATGGGATGAAGCTGACGGATATGGAGCTGTGCGTGCTGGTGGGGAATCTTCTGGATAACGCCATTGAAGCCTGCGAAGAGGTGGAAGAGGAGGAAAACCGGTTTATCCGGATCTATATGGACACCCTGCAGGAGCAGTTTTACCTTTCCGTCATGAACGGGATGAACGGCAGGGCGCAGCGGAAGGGGGCGGGCTTTGTGAGCCGCAAGCGTCCGGGCGGCCTGCCCGGCTTCGGACTGCAGCGGGAGGATCGGATTGTGGAAAAATACGGCGGCTTCCTAAACCGGCAGACGGAGGAAGGGGTATTCGCCACGGAGATTCTGCTGCCGCTTGCCGACCGGGGCGAGTGAAGGAGCAACTGGAAAATCGGCAGGGTGAGGAAAAGAAAATGATCGACAGAAAAACTGGATACACAACGCTGCTTCTGGATATGGACGGAACCTTCCTGGATTTTGAAGCGGCGGAAAAAAGCGCGTTCATGACAGCGATGACCCGGCACGGCTATCCGGCTGGGGAGCGGGAATACGCCGTATATGGAGAAATCAACCGCGGGCTCTGGGAGGCGTTTGAGCGGGGTGAGATCGATAAGCCCACGCTTCTTTCCACCCGGTTTGGAAGGCTGTTTGATGCGCTTGAAATCAAAGGGGACGGGGCGGCCTTTGAGCAGGAATATCAGGCGCTTCTGGGAGAGGGCGCGCAGCTGGTGAAGGGAGCGGAAGAGGTGCTTTCCTATCTTGTGGAAAACCATGCTCTTTACGTGGTTACAAACGGCGTGGAGCGCACCCAGAGAAACCGGCTGCGCCTGTCGGGGATCGACCGGTTCATGACCGGAATTTTCATTTCCGAGACAATCGGCTGGCAGAAGCCGCAGAAGGAGTTCTTTGACTGCTGCTTCGAACGGATTCCCGGACTGGACAGGAGCCGGACGCTGATCATCGGGGATTCCCTGACCTCGGATATCCAGGGCGGTTTCAACGCCGGCATCGATACCTGCTGGTTCAACCCGAAGGGAAAGAAAAAGCCGGAGGGCTTTGGACGGACAGGGGAGAAGGAAGCACACCGGGATTTTGAAATCGGCAGCCTCTACGAGCTGATGGAGCTGCTGTAGGAGCAGTCCGGTTCCGCCTGCGTCTGCAGATAGGAAAGAAACAGCCGGGCAACGGTGGAAAGCCTGGCTGTTTTTCCATGCGCCGCAAGAATACAGGAGGAAAGCCGCTCATCCCGGATGGGATGAACCTCGGTCCGGGGATTTTGAAGAAAGCTTCTGGAGGAGGCGGGAATGACGCCCACGCCCAGTCCGCAGTCCGCAAGCCTGGCGGTGGTACGGGCGTCGCTATTGAGGCAGAAGCAGGTGAGTGTCAGTCCGTCCTGGGCGGCAGCCTCAGAGAGAGGCTTCTCCCAGCGGCGGTACAGGATGAGGGGGAGCCTGGCAAGCTGGGCCAGACGGATGCCGTCCACAGGGCAGTCCGCCTCCGCAAAGTAATGCGCATCCCCTGCCGCCAGCAGCGTTTCTCTCCGGATCGGAAAGGAAACCAGATTTTCAGCCTCAAAAGGGGTGCGGACGATGGCGAGCTCCAGCAGATTCGTGTGGAGCTGTTCCAGGAGCTGGTAGGTGTTGGCTTCAAACAGTTCAAAGCGGATGGCGGGATTCTGTTCATGAAAGCCCTTCATCCATTCCGGAAGCAGGCTGCTGCCCACCGAGGAGACGACGCCGAGGCGGAGCGTTCCCGTCACGCCGTCCCGGCAGTCGATGAGCTCCTTTCTGGTCACGTCCGCCAGCTCCAGCATGGTCAAGGCACGTTCATATAAAAGCCGTCCGGCTTCGGTCAGAACGATTTTTCTGGGCCTCCGTTCAAACAGAAGACAGCCAAATTCCTTCTCCAGCTGCTTCATCTGTGCGCTCAGGGGCGGCTGGGACAGATTCAGTTTTCTGGCGGCCCCGGAAATGGTGCCTTCCCTTACCACTGTGACAAATTCGTAAAGCTGCTTCAGTTCCATGATGAATTTTCTCCTTTTTATGAACTGGGAGGACAGCCTGATGCCAGCGCCGCGAAGAGCTGCCGCGGCCGTCTGTTTTTTGACAGGCATTCTGTTATCGTCAGTATTAAATATATGAGAAAAATATGGAAACCATATCAATATCATAATTTTCCTATATCAAAATCTATGATACGATAGGAGACAGACACAGGCAAGTCCAATTTTTCCGGGCTGTAACGGAAATTGGAATCGAAAGCCGAACTTGGAGGTAGAAACGAGTGAAAAAGCTGCTCATTTATCTGAAGGATTATAAGAAGGAGACGGTTCTGGCACCGCTGTTCAAGCTGCTGGAGGCTTCCTTTGAGCTGTTCGTGCCGCTGGTGATGGCGGCCATCATCGACAACGGCATCGCCAATGGGGACAGGGGCTATATCGGTCGGATGTGCCTGGTGCTGATCGCGCTTGGCATCATCGGGCTGACCTGCTCCATCACGGCGCAGTATTTTGCGGCGAAGGCGGCAGTTGGCTTTGCGGCCCAGATGAAACACGCCCTGTTCGCCCATATCCAGAGCCTTTCCTTTACGGAGATGGACACGGTGGGAACCTCAACGCTGATCACCAGGATGACCAGCGATGCCAACCAGGTACAAAACGGTGTGAACATGGTGCTGCGCCTGTTCCTGCGTTCTCCCTTTATCGTGTTCGGCGCCATGATCATGGCCTTTACCATCGATGTGAAATCGGCCCTGGTGTTTGTGGCGGCGATCCCTCTGCTTTCTCTGGTGGTGTTCGGCATCATGATCATCACCACCCCCATGTACCGGAAGGTGCAGGGGGGCCTGGACGCGGTGATGGGCATCACGAGGGAAAATCTGACCGGAGTGCGGGTGCTGCGCGCATTTAATAAGGAAGAAAGCGAGATCCGCCGCTTTGAGGATACCAATAACACGCTGGCGCAGATGCAGAAGGCGGTGGGAAAGCTGTCCGCCCTGATGAATCCGGTCACCTACATCATCATCAATGGGGCCGTGATCGCGTTGGTCTGGACCGGAGCCTGGCAGGTGGAAAACGGTGTCATCACCCAGGGCGAGGTGGTGGCCCTGGTCAACTATATGTCCCAGATCCTGGTGGAGCTGATCAAGTTGGCAAACCTGATCGTCACCATTACGAAGGCCATCGCCTGCGGGAACCGGATTCAGAGCGTCTTTGAACTGCAGCCCAGCCTGAGGAACCCGGCGGCACAGACCGGACAGAAGGATGCAGCCGCAGCTTCTGCCCCTTCCGGCAATGCAGGGGCCGCATCCGGCAGAACCGCCGTTCCGGCCGTTTCCTTCGAGCATGTGTGTCTGACCTATAAAAATGCGGGAGCGGAATCCCTGACGGACATTGATTTCAGGGCCTGGCCTGGACAGACCATCGGCGTTATCGGCGGAACCGGCTCCGGGAAATCCTCTCTGGTGAACCTGATTCCCCGGTTCTATGACGCGACGAAGGGAAGGGTGCTGGTGGATGGAAGGGACGTAAAGGAATATCCGCTTAAGGAGCTTCGCGGAAAAATCGGCATGGTGCTCCAGAAGTCTGTGCTGTTCCAGGGAACCATTCGGGAAAATCTGCTCTGGGGGAAAGAGGACGCCTCCGATGAGGAACTGTACCGGGCGCTTGAGATCGCCCAGGCAAGGGACTTCGTAGAAGAAAAGGACGGCGGTCTGGACGCTGTCGTAGCCCAGGGCGGCAAGAACCTGTCCGGCGGCCAGAGACAGCGGCTTACCATTGCCCGTGCTCTGGTGAGAAAGCCTTCCGTCCTCATTCTGGACGACAGCGCCTCGGCGCTGGATTATGCCACGGACGCAAGGCTCCGCATGGCAATCCGTGACATGGAAGGAGGGCCTACAGTCTTCATCGTATCTCAGCGGGCGGCTTCCATCCGGCATGCAGATCAGATCATTGTGCTGGATGACGGAGAGGTGGCGGGAATCGGCACCCACGAACAGCTGCTGGAAGGCTGCGCGGCCTATCAGGAAATTTATTACTCCCAGTTTGAAAAAAATGCGGCAAAAACAGGCGCTGAGAATCGGAGGTAGACATGGCAAAGGAAAAAATGGATCGTTCCAGACAGAAGGACACCTTCATCAAGGTGCTGAACTATATGAAGCCCTACTGGTTTTATCTGGCGCTGTCTCTTGTGCTGGCGGCGGTGACGGTTGCGCTGACGCTGTATCTGCCCAAGCTGACGGGCTTTGCGGTGGATGAGATCATTGAGCAGGGGAGGGTGAATTTCACGGGAATCCTGCAGATTTTAAAGCTCATGGCGGTAACCATTCTGATCACGGCCGTCGCCCAGTGGATCATGAACATCTGCAACAACAAGATGACCTATGAGATTGTCCGGGATATCCGCAACGAAGCCTTCCGGAAAATTGAGATTCTTCCCTTAAAATATATTGACGGCCACTCCTATGGCGAGATCACCAGCCGGGTCATCGCGGACGTGGATCAGTTCGCGGATGGACTGCTGATGGGATTTACCCAGCTTTTCACAGGGGTAATGACCATTCTGGGAACTCTGCTGTTCATGCTGACTACAGATGTGGGAATCACTCTGGTGGTGGTGCTGATCACGCCGCTGTCCTTCTTCGTGGCGGGCTTCATTGCCAAACGGACTTTCACCATGTTCCGGGTACAGTCGGAAACCAGAGGGGAACAGACCGCTCTGATCGATGAGATGATCGGAAATCAGAAGGTAGTGCAGGCTTTCAGCCACGAAAAAAAGGCCATGGAACGGTTCGATGAGATCAATGAGAGGCTCCGTGCCTGTTCGCTGCGGGCGATTTTTTATTCCTCCATCACCAATCCGGCCACCCGTTTCGTCAACAACGTGGTGTATGCCGGCGTGGGCCTGGTGGGCGCCCTGTCCGCAGTGGCGGGCAGAATCAGCGTGGGAGATCTGTCCTGCCTGTTAAGCTATGCCAACCAGTACACCAAGCCTTTCAACGAGATTTCCGGCGTGGTGACGGAACTGCAGAACGCATTGGCCTGTGCTTCACGGATTTTTGATCTGATCGAGGAAGAACCGCAGGTGCCGGAGAAAGAGAACGCAACAGTGATTTCCGGGCGGGAAGGCGGTGTACGCGGAAATGTGGAGCTGTCTCATGTGTATTTTTCCTATACGGAGGAACAGAAGCTGATTGAGGACTTCAATCTGAAAGTTCAGCCGGGCCAGAGGATCGCCATCGTCGGCCCCACCGGCTGCGGAAAAACCACGCTGATCAACCTGCTGATGCGTTTTTACGACGTGACGGGCGGAAAAATCAGCGTAGAGGGCTGCGACGTGCGGGATGTGACGAGAAAGAGCCTGCGGAAAAGCTTCGGCATGGTGCTTCAGGATACCTGGCTGAAGGCCGGCACCATCCGGGAAAACATCGGGATGGGAAAGCCGGACGCCACGGAGGAGGAAATCATCGCGGCGGCGAAGGCCTCCCACGCCCACAGCTTTATTAAGCGTCTGCCGCAGGGGTATGAGACGGTGATTACGGAAGAGGGCGGCGGGCTCTCCCAGGGGCAGAAGCAGCTTCTGTGTATCGCGCGGGTTATGCTCTGCCTGCCTCCCATGCTGATCCTGGATGAGGCCACCTCATCCATCGATACCAGGACGGAAATGAAGATTCAGGAAGCCTTCCTTCGTATGATGGAGGGGCGCACCAGCTTTATCGTAGCCCACAGACTTTCCACCATCCGGGAGGCGGATGTGATTCTGGTGATGCGGGACGGACACATCGTAGAGCAGGGACGGCATGAGGAGCTTCTGGAAAAGAAAGGCTTTTACGCACAGTTGTATAACAGTCAGTTTGCTGTATAAAAATGGATCTCATCCGTAAAAAGAGCTCCGTCATGAAGAACTGCCGGCGGGGCCGGACGGCTCAGTTCTGCGGGGCTCTTTCCTTCATCAGAAGCTCCAGCAGACATCTGGTGGCAGCGCCCAGCGGACGGCCGGGATCCCGGACCAGACAGACGTAACGCAGTGGAATTTCCTCCACCAGCGGAATGGAAAACAGCTTTTTCTGTTCCAGTGCGTCGGCAACCAGCTTTTCCGGTACAAAGGCGAGCCCCAGGTCATGCATGGCAACCGGCAACAGAAGATCAGCGTTTGCCATTTCAATATCATAATGAAGCGTCAGCCCGTGGGCTGCAAAAAAATCCTCGTAGAAGCGGTAGGACATGGTGGAACTGGAAAGGCCCGCCAGCGGATACTGCTTCAGGTCGGAAAGCCGCACGGGCGTGCTGCACAGATGAGCAAAACGGGGGCCGCCCACCAGAACGCTCCTGATCTGACGCAGCCTGACGGACACATAGGGCTTCTCAATCTGAAAGGGCGTAGGGATAACGGCGAGATCCGTCCGTCCCTCTTTCATATCGGAAAGAACCTGAGCCGAAGGGCCGTTGCTGATACGGATCTTCACATCGGGATGCTCCTTCTGAAACTGGGTGAGCCGGTCCAGCAGCAGGCAGTGCAGGGCGGTTTCCGTTGCTCCGATGCTGACGGAGCCGCCGTGAAGGCCAAGGGCCAGGCCAAGCTCTTCCTCACCGCGCAGAATCCGTTCGCAGGCCGGAGCCACATAGCGGTATAAAAGCTTTCCCTCCGGCGTGAGCGTAACCCCGTGTTTGGAGCGGATGAAGAGCCTGCAGCCCAGCTCGCTTTCCAGATTCTGAATGCTTCTGGTCACGGAAGGCTGGCTGGAGAGCAGTACGCTTGCCGCTTTTGTGAAGTTACTGTATTTGGCGACATAATAAAACACTTTATAGTAATCAAAGCTCGCGTTCATGGGAGAATCCCTTTCATTCTTTACATATAATATGTTATTTCTGCATAATACTCATATCATATTATTATTTTTCATTATGATTTAACCATAGTATAATACGCCAGGAGCAAAATGAAAAGAGAAAAGGCAAAAGGTAATCAGGAAAAGGAGGCATACAGGATGGCGAATACGGATACTGTGAAAACGACCGGCAATTCAGCTGAAGGTTCGTCGGAGCAGTCCATCGACGAAGTTCTGAAGCGCCTTGTGGATGTGGAAGAGGCGGCCGGCCAGATGAAGGACGCTGTGGAAGCCAGAAAGAAGGAGCTTTCCGATGCGGCGGACGCGAGAAAGGCGGAATTCGACCGTCAGCTCGCTGCACAGATGGAAGAGCGCTCCCGCAGGCTTGAAGAGCGTATGGAAAAGGAGAAGCAGGAAGAACTGGACGGGCTTCTTCAGAAAACGAAGCAGGAACTGGACGGGCTTCAGCGCAAATACGACACGGAACATGAGAAAATAACCGATAAAATCGTGGAGTCAATCAAGGGTGTGAAGATATGAGCTTATTTCGTTACAGCGGTCTTTCCACCAAGGTGAGGGCCATGAGCGGAAAGCTCCTCACCCAGGAGGATTATCAGCAGCTGGGCAGTTTATCCAGCGTGCCTGAGGTGATCGCTTTTTTAAAGAAGAAGCCCTCTTATGCACAGCTTCTGGAGAAAGAGGATGAGAGAAGCCTTCACAGAGGCCGGGCGGAAGGGCTTATCATGCAGTCGCTGTTCATGGATTTCTCGCGTCTGTATCGCTTCTCCAGCCTTGACCAGAGACGGTTCCTGGATGGATTTTTCATGCGGTATGAAATTTCATGCCTGAACATGATCATCCGTTCAATCATGACGCAGGGAGAAAGGCTTGTGGATACAGAGGAATACCGGGAGGTCTTTGAACGCCACTCCCAGATACCCCTTGCGCAGGCTTCTTCGGCGGACACCATGGAAAGCCTGATTGCGGCGCTTTCCGGAACACCATACAAAAAGGTGATTTCCGATGTGTACGGTTCAAACAGCAGAGAGCTTTTTGATTACGAGCTGGCGCTGGATGTGTTTTTCTTCGACAGGTTCTGGAAGCTGATAAAAAAGGATCTGAAGGAAGAGGATCAGGAGGTCATCGCCCGGTCGGTTGGAACGTATATCGATGCGCTGAATCTGACATGGGTTTATCGGGCGAAAAAATATTACCGGATGTCAGCAGCCGAGGTCTATGCGCTGATCGTCCCCATTCACTACAGGCTGACCAGAGAGCAGGTGCGGCAGATGGCGGAAGCGGCCGATGAGAACGAGCTCCTGGCGGTGGTAAAAAATACGAAGTACGGAAAGTATCTGGATGGGGAAGAGCAGCTGAATCTGGAGCGCTGTATGGAAAAAATGCAGGAAGCCGTCCATAGCGTTCTCCTTCGCAGAAAGCCTTATTCCGCCGCCTGCCTGGATGTTTATCTGTATCGCAAGGAGCGGGAGGCCAGAAAGATCATTACGGCCATGGAGTGCGTACGATATGGACTCCCTTCTGATAAAATCAGAGAATATCTGGCATAAGCGGATTTGGATGCCGCCTTTCGGCGGCAGGAAGAGGAGCACGAACCAGCGGTTCGTGCCGAAGAATGACTTTCGTCATTCTTCCCCTTGAGTTGGATGCCGCCCTTCGGCGGCAGGAAGAGGTAGGGAAACGAATGATAGAAAAAATGGAATTTTTAAGTATCATCGGTCCCAAGGACCAGCTTGACCGGGTCACGGAAAAGTACCTTGGGAAATACGAGATACAGCTGGAAAATACGGTGGGAGAGCTGAAGAATCTGAAAAATATCGTGCCCAATTCAGAGAGCAATCCCTACCGGGAATGGATTGGAAAGGCGCAGGAAGCCGCGACAATCGTTACAGGGCCGTCCAGGGGAACCGGGCAGGCGGAAAAGAAGCAGACCGGCTCCGGAATGTCTCCACAGGAAGCGGTGGAGATCATTCAGAGAGCGGACAGGCTCATGGAAGAGAGCCGGCAGCAGAAAACGAAGCTGGAAACAGAACTGAAAAAGAAGCAGAGCCTTCTGGAAGCGGTCCGCCCTTACCTGGAGCTGCACTTTGAGCTTTCCAGAATCCTTCATTTTAAATATGTAAGATTCCGCTTTGGCAGACTGCCTGTCAGCTACTATCAGAGACTGAAGGATTATCTGCAGGAGGATGACTGCACTATTTTTGAAAAATGCAGGGTGGATGAGTCCTATGTGTGGGGAATTTACTTCGTTCCTGCTTCTGAAGCGAAGAAAGCGGATGCAATTTACGCTTCCATGCATTTTGAGCGGATTTTCATTGAAGACGCCTACCAGGGTACGGTAGACGAAGCCTGTCAGACACTGGAAAAGGAAATAGAGACTCTTGCGCAGGAGGAAAAGTCGCTGGATGAGAGACTGGCGAATGCGCTGAGGGAAAACGGAGCAGAGATTCTGGAAGCGAAAGAAGTGATTGAAATCCAGTCCTCCCGTTTTGATATCCGTAAGCTGGCGGCCTTTACCCGGTCGAAGAATGAAACCTTTTTCATTCTCTGCGGGTGGATGGCGAAGAAGGACGCTGGAAAGCTGGCGAAAGAGCTGGAAGCGGATCCGGAGCTGTTTGTAACGCTGGAGAAAAATCCGGACAGAAGGGTTTCCGTTCCTCCCACCAAGCTGAAAAATCCGGCGATCATCCGGCCTTTTGAGATGTTTGTCCGCATGTATGGACTGCCGAACTACAATGAATTTGATCCCACGCTTTTCGTCGCGATCACCTACTCCATCATTTTCGGGGCCATGTTTGGTGATGCGGGACAGGGGCTGTGTCTGCTGGCAGGCGGCTTTTTGCTGTATCATTTTAAGAAAGCGAATCTGGCGGCAATCATCGCCTGCTGCGGATTCTTTTCCACCATATTCGGATTTCTCTACGGAAGCGTGTTCGGCTTTGAAGATGTGATTCCGGCCCTGTGGCTGCGGCCTTCTGAGGCCATGACGAATCTGCCCTTCATCGGCAGGCTGAACACGGTATTCGTGGTGACCATTGCCATCGGCATGGGACTGATCCTTCTGACCATGGTCTTTTCCATCATCAACGCCTGCAAGGCGAAGGAATACGGAAAAGCCCTGTTTGATACGAACGGCGCGGCAGGTCTGGTATTCTACGGAGCCGTTGTGCTGGTGGTGGTCCTGTTCATGACGGGAAATCACCTTCCCGCCGCAATCGCGCTGGTGGTCCTGTTTGTACTGCCGCTTCTGGTCATTGCCTGCAAGGAGCCGCTGACGCAGCTTCTGGAGAAAAAGAAGGCGCATCTGGAGGAAGGCCCGGTCATGTTTGTGGTACAGGCGTTCTTTGAACTGTTTGAGGTCTGCCTGAGCTACTTTTCCAACACCCTCTCCTTTGTCCGTATCGGCGCATTTGCGGTGAGCCACGCAGCCATGATGCAGGTGGTTCTGATGCTGGCAGGAGCGGAAAACGGCGGCACGGGAAACCTGGTGGTGATCGTGCTCGGCAATATCATCGTCTGTGGCATGGAGGGACTGGTGGTCGGCATCCAGGTGCTCCGTCTGCAGTATTACGAATTCTTCAGCCGCTTCTACAAGGGAGACGGAAGAGAATTCAAGCCTTATGCGTAACTACAATAGAAAAAAATATGGTTCCTATCAAAGGAGGAAAAAGAAATGAAAGTATTATTATTCGCAGCACTGATCGCATGTATCGTGGTTCCCTTCCGCGTATTCTGCAAGGGAGAGCAGACAAAGAGCAGATATAAGAAGACGCTTGCCTTAAACGGAGCGATGTTCTTCGGTCTGATGCTGGCAACGGGCGTGATGATGTTCGGTGGAAGCGCATCCGCAGCAGAAACCGCAGAGACGGCTGCCGCTGCAGCAGGCGGTCTTTCCACCGGCCTTGGTTACCTGGCAGCCGGCCTTTCCATCGGCCTCTCCTGTGTGGGCGGCGGTATCGCCGTTGCCAGCGCGGCCAGCGCGGCTCTCGGCGCCATCAGTGAAGATTCCTCCATCCTCGGTAAGTCCCTCATCTTCGTGGGTCTGGCCGAAGGTGTCTGCCTGTACGGTCTGATCATCGCCTTCATGATCCTGGGTCAG
>CAJFMW010000062.1 GCA_904392525.1 uncultured Eisenbergiella sp. | reverse complement strand
AGCTTCGCCACCACATCATGGGAGGTAAAGCCCGCTTCCTTATATACATTCAGCACGCCGTTCTTCATCATTTCCTTCTCCGCCGTCCAGCTGTCTTTCTATATGTAAGGACAGATTGTTGATCACGTCATGGGCGGTTCCCATCATCGTACAGCCGGCCGCGCGGACATGACCGCCCCCTCCAAAGTAGGAAGCGATAGCCGCAACGTCCACCTTTTCGCTGGAACGCAGGCTGACCTTGTATTCCTGCACACCCGTTTCATACAGGAAGATGGCACATTCCACACCCTTGATGCTGCGAAGCTGGCTCACAATCCCTTCCAGGTCCTGAGGCCCCGCCCCGTAAAAATCCAATGTTTTCCGGCTCAGGGCGCTGACCACGCAGCGTCCGTCCATGAAGCGGATGCTTTCCAGAAGCGCCCGCCCAAGGATCTGTGTCTGCAGGTAGGTCTTTTCAAAAAAGGTTTCCTCGATCAGACGGCTGAAATCAAAGCCAAAGGAGATCAGATCAGCGGCAGCTCTGAGGGTATCCGGCGAGGTACAGGAATACTGAAAGCATCCCGTATCATGCGCAATTCCCATATAGAGTGCCTTGGCGATCTCCGTATCCAGCCCGTCTCTTCCGATCAGACGGTAAACCAGCTCACTGGTTGAGCTTGCCTGGGGATCTACAAAATTCACGTCCCCGCAGCCTCTCGCGTTGCTGATGTGATGATCGATGTTGATCCTTTTTCCCGCCGACTCAAAATACGGCTGCGCCTCTCCCAGCCTGTCGGCCGTGCTGTCCAGGGCGAAAAAAACGTCAAATTTCTTCTGTTCGCCGTAGGCGCTGTTTACCTCCTCAATCCGGCTGATGCAGCTGTAGATATCCGAAGGTCTTTCCAGAAACACCTGTATTTCAGCCTGCGGAAGCTCTTTTTTCAGATAAAGGTACAGCCCCATGCAGGATCCGATGCAGTCCCCGTCCGGGCGGATATGCCCGCTGATGCCGATTCTCCCTGCTTTCTTACATTCTTCCAGAAGATTCATAGACGTTTATTCCTCCTCCCTGTGCTCTTTTTCCATAACCTCATCAATTTTATGCGACATATTCACGCCGTATGCGATGGACTGATCCATTACAAAGGTGATTTCCGGCGTGATGCGGAGGTTAATCTCCTTCGCAAGACGGCTTCTGATAAAGCCCACGGCACTCCGTAAGCCCTCCAGCGTATCCGCCTGCGCCTTTTCGTCTCCCAGAACGCTGATCCATGCCCGGCAGGTCTTTAAATCCGGGGCGACCTCCACTGCCACAACGGAGGTGAGAGGCGCAATCCTGGGATCCTTGATTTCACCGCGGATCGTTTCCGCAAGCACCTGCTGTACCTGGGCGTTGATCCGCGTATTTTTAATGCTGTTTTTTCTCATTGATAAACCTTTCCGGCGAAGCCGGAAGCCTTACCTGGGCACCTCCACCATGATATAGGCCTCCACGATATCGCCTTCCTGAATCTGGTCGAAGCCGTCAAACACAAGACCGCATTCGAAGCCCGAACGGACTTCCTTCACATCGTCCTTGAAACGCTTCAGGCTCGCCAGCTTGCCTTCATAGATCTGATCTCCGTCCCTGGTAATGCGAACCTTGCAGTCACGCTGGAACTCTCCGTCCAGAACATAGGAACCGGCAATGTTTCCGATTGCGGATGCACGGAAGATCTGACGGATCTCCGCATGGCCGATGACCTTTTCTTCAAATACGGGATCCAGCATGCCCTTCATGGCCGCCTCAATATCTTCAATTGCCTGGTAAATCACTCTGTACAGACGGATATCCACGCCTTCCCGCTCCGCGGTCGCCTTGGCAGTCGCGTCAGGACGCACGTTGAAGCCGATGATAATGGCGTTGGAGGTCGCCGCGAGGGTTACGTCGGATTCGTTGATCGCGCCGACGCCGCCGTGGATGCACTTCACAACTACTTCCTCGTTGGACAGCTTCAGAAGGCTCTGTCTGACCGCTTCCACGCTGCCCTGTACATCCGCCTTGATGATCAGGTTCAGCTCCTTTAACTTGCCCTCCTGGATCTGACTGAACAGATCGTCCAGGGACATCTTGGATCTGGTTTCCTCCAGCTTCTTCTCCTTGTTCTGCGCGATAAAGGTCTCCGCGTAGTTTCTCGCTTCCTTATCATTTTCATGGGCAAGGAATACCTCTCCCGCTCCCGGCACATCCGAAAGTCCGAGGATCTCCACAGGCGTGGAAGGACCGGCCTCCTTCACCCTTCTGCCCTTATCGTCAATCATGGCACGCACTTTGCCGTGGCTTGCTCCCGCGGAAATGAAATCTCCCACATGCAGCGTACCCTTCTGCACCAGAACGGTTGCCACCGGGCCGCGTCCCTTATCCAGCTGCGCTTCGATGACAAGACCTCTCGCCATCCGGTTCGGATTGGCCTTCAGCTCCAGGATCTCCGCCGTCAACAGGATCATCTCCAGAAGCTGATTGATGCCCTCTCCGGTCTTGGCGGATACGGGAGCGAATACGGTGCTTCCGCCCCACTCCTCCGGAATGAGCTCATATTCCGCAAGCTCCTGCTTCACGCGGTCAATATTCGCGTTCGGCTTATCGATCTTGTTCACCGCAACGATGATCTCGATTCCCGCAGCCTTTGCATGGCTGATGGCCTCTACGGTCTGAGGCATCACGCCGTCGTCCGCCGCCACCACCAGAACCGCGATATCCGTGGCGTTCGCGCCTCTCATACGCATGGCAGTAAAGGCCTCATGTCCGGGTGTATCCAGGAAGGTGATCTTCTGTCCGTTGATCTGAACGGTATACGCACCGATGTGCTGCGTGATGCCGCCCGCTTCCTTATCCGTCACATTGGTCTTCCTGATGGCATCCAGAAGGGAGGTCTTACCGTGGTCAACGTGTCCCATGACGCAGATAACCGGCGGTCTTGGAACCATATCCTCTTCGTTCTCCTCATCCTCCTTCAGGAGCTCCTCGATCACATCGACCTTAACTTCCTTCTCACAGATGATGTCGTATTCAATGGCAATGCTCTCCGCCTCCTCATAGGAAATCTCCTGATTCAGCGTCACGATCTTGCCTTCCATAAACAACTTCTTGATGATTCCTGCAGCCGGAACCTTCATCTTGTCAGCCAGGTCCTTGATGGTGATGTTGTCCGGGAGGGTGATCACCTTGATCTGCTCTTCTTCCGGCTCAGCCTTCACAGGCTCGGGCTTGATGAACCTGCCCGGCTTATTCTTCAGCCTGCTCTTCGATTCGTCCTCTTCGTAGATGTGGTCCTTCTTCGAACGTCTGTCTCTTTCCTGGCTGTTACGACGTTTTTCTTCCTCTTTGCGCTTTTCGTTCTCCTTGATGGGAGCCTCCGCAGCAAAGCCCTTGCCCGGAGCCGGACGACGGGATCGATTGTCCTGCCTTCCGCCCGCGCTCTGTCCACGTTCTCCATTAGAACGCTCGTTATTCGCGCCAGGTCTCGCCCCGCCTGCACGGCCGCTGAAGCCCTGCGCACTCCTCTGAGGACCGCCAGAACGGCTGCCGGCACCAGAACGATTCTGGCCGTCCGTGCTGCGCGGACCTCTCGTTCCCTGACCGTTCCGTCCGTCGCGTCCATCACGGCCGCCTCTGTCTTCACGTCCCTGTCTTGCGCCCTGCGCATGTCTGGAATCAGACTGTCTGCTGTCGGACTGTCTGTTTTCCGGTCTTGCCGTCTGCGTTCTCTCTGATCTTTCATTTCCGGCACCTCTGTCCGTTCCGGCCTGTGCGGCAGCCGCCTGAGCAGCCTCGCGCTCCTGGGCTGCTTTCTGGGCGGCAGCTCTTTCTTCCATCGCCTTCTGTTCTCTTGCGGCCCTTTCCGCCGCTTCCTGGCGTCTCTTCTGCTCTTCGAGCCGCTCATCCGGCATCTGCGGCTGGGACGGCTTCGTAAGGGGCTTGATCAGCCTGGGCTGCCCGGTCAGGATTCTCCCTGTGGAACGGCCCTGGCCCGAACCCGGACGGCCCGCGTTCCTGCTTCCGGCCTGAGAAGCTCCCTGACGGCCTGCGCCCGCCTTTCCGCCGGCATTTCCTTTTCCCGCGCTGTCCTTTCCTCCTGCGGCCGGACGGCTTCCCGCCCCACTCTGATGGCCCTTCTGGGACTGCATTTTGCTGTTGTGCGGGTTGCTTACAAAAATGATATTTTTCTTCTTTTTCACCGGAGCCTGAGACGCTGCGGCATCCGCGGTCTTTGCGGTCTCCGGCCTGGTCTCCTTCTGAATTTCCTTCTGAACTTCCTTCTTTTCAGGCATATCGCCCATTCTCATCTCTCCCTCTGTCACTATCCGCTTTTCTCCTTCGCTCTTGCCAAAATGTTTCCTGACTCTCTGTACTGCTTCTTCCTCTATCGAACTCTGGGCGGCTTTTGCTTCCACCCCTTCCTTCTGCAGAAATGTGATAATATCCCTGCTCTGCAGCCCTAATTCCTTCGCCAGTTCAAAAATCTTCGTTTTTGCCATGCTGCGCCTCCTTTACTCGGACGTTTCCAACTTCCCGATCAGGTTTTTCGCAAAACCTTCATCCGTCACTGCCAGGGATGCTCTCATCTCCTTTCCCATCGCATGGCCCAGTTCCTCCTTCGTCGCGTAGAAAAAACAGGGAACATGGTAGTATGTGCACATATTCAGGAAATTTTTTTTCGTATTATCGGAGGCATCAGTTCCTACGATCACAAGTCTCGCCCGGCCTTCCTTCACAGCCTTCTCCGTCATGAACTCGCCGCTTGATACAGCCGACGCTCTGGTTGCAAGGCCAAGCAGGGAAAGAATCTTATTCTGCTTCAAACTCCTCAAACTCCTTTTCCAGCTGATCATAAACCTCGTTCGGAATGCTCATTTTGAAGGAGCGCTCCAGTCCTTTGCTTTTCCGCGCCTTTTTCAGGCAGTCAGACGATCTGCACAGGTACGCGCCTCTTCCGTTCTTTTTTCCCGTCATATCCAGAACGATTTCACCCTCCGTCGTCCGGAGGACGCGCATCAGTTCTTTCTTGCCCTTCATCTGTCCGCAGCCGATACACTGCCTCAACGGAACCTTTTTATTCATCCAGCACCACGCCTTTCCTGCGGCTCTCCGGAACCGGTCACTCCAGACTGGCTTCTTCCTCCGCCGGAGCCTCTCCGTCTTCCGGGAGTTCCTCCTCCAGAGCCGCTTCCTCTTCCGGCAAAGCTTCCTCCTCCGGAATCATATCTTCTCCGGAAAACGTTTCTTCACCGCCAACCGTATCCTCATCGGAAAGCATCTCCCCGTCAGCAGGGGCTTCCTCACAGGATTCTTCATAACCGTCGTAGTCTTCCTCATATTCCTCATCGTCAAAGTCGTCCAGATAGTCCTCATAACGGAAGCCCGGCGCATCCTTTGCCTGAGTTTCACTCTTGATATCAATCTTGTATCCCGTCAGCCTTGCCGCCAGTCTTGCGTTCTGGCCTTCCTTGCCGATGGCCAGGGAAAGCTGGTAATCGGGAACGACCACCTTGGCCGTCTTCTCATCCGGATCCGCGAACACCGCCACGATCTTGGCCGGGGACAGGGCGTTCTGAATCAGGTTTCCGGGATTCTCATCCCAGTTGACGATGTCGATCTTCTCGCCGCGAAGCTCATCCACAATGGCATTCACCCTGGCGCCGTTCATACCCACGCAGGCGCCCACTGCATCCACGTTGGGATTGTTGGACCAGACCGCCATTTTGGTACGGCTTCCCGCCTCTCTCGCAATGCTCTTGATCTCAACCGTGCCGTCGCGGATCTCCGTAACTTCCGCCTCAAACAGCCTCTTCACCAGCTCCGGATGGGTCCGGCTCACCAGAATCCTGGGACCCTTGGGCGTATTCTTCACTTCCAGAATATAGACCTTGATTCTCTCCGTAGGGCGGAACACCTCGCCCTTCACCTGTTCGCTTTCGTTTAACAGGGCGTCCGCCTTCCCCAGATTGATGCTGATGTTTCTTCCCACATAGCGCTGCACCACACCGGTGACCACATCCTTCTCCTTTTCATAATACTGGTTGAAGATGGCGCTTCTTTCTTCCTCACGGATCTTCTGAAGGATCACGTTCTTCGCGTTCTGGGTGGCGATGCGGCCGAACTCCTTGGACTTGATCTCCACGTGAATGATGTCTCCCACCTCAGCGCGTTTGGAAATCTCCTTCGCGTCCTCCAGAGCGATCTGCAGACAGTCATCCTCCACATCCTCCTGCGTGGGAACGACTTCCTTTTCCGCGTAAACCAGGAAATCACAGGTTTCCCGGTTAATCTCCACCTTCACGTTGTCCGCCTTTCCAAAATGGTTCTTGCACGCGGTAAGCAGGGAAGTTTCAATGGCGTCGAAGAGGGTTTCCTTGCTGATCTCCTTCTCCTTCTCCAGAATATCCAGTGCTTCCATCAATTCCTTGTTCATGATTTCCTCCTTGCTTTAAAAATCTAACGCAAGCCTGATCAGCGCGATGTCCGGCCTTGCAAATTTTTTTTCTTCTTCCTGTATTTCCAGGGTCACGGAATCCTTGTCATAAGCCTTCAGAATCCCCTCAAATTCCTTCTGCTTCTCCTGCGGGCGGTACAATCTCAGCTCAACCTCTTTCCCCAGGCTCTTTTCCAGATGCCGGTCTTTTTTTAACGGTCTCCCCAGCCCGGGGCTGCTCACCTCAAGGATGTAGGCCTCTTCAATGAAATCCTCCTCATCCAGCCTGTCGGACAGCTTCCTGCTCACGTTCTCGCAGTCCTGGATATTCACGCCGTCCGCTTTGTCAATGTAGGCGCGCAGGTACCATTCCCCGCCTTCCTTCACATATTCCACGTCGTAGATCTCCACGCCGTTCTCTTCCACTATCGGAAGCAGAAGCGCTTCCGCGCGCGCTTCGATTTCCTTTCCCTTCGGCATCCGCTCACCAGTTCCTTTCCCTTTGCCAAAAATAAGAGTGGGCGAAGCGCCCACTCTAGTCTGATAATCCTATTAACCGTAACTCAGTATAGCACCAATCCGAAGGAAACGCAAGGGCTTTCTTAAACTTCTTCCAGATTTCGGATGATTTTCTGTGCGCAGGAAAGAAATTTTTCCATTTCTTCCCCGCTGATGCCCTCCCAGATCTGACTGTCCATGCGTGAAAAGTTCTCATGGACCTCCTCCGCCTTTTTTCTTCCTTCCTCCGTCAGGACGATGAGAAAGGCGCGGCGGCAGTCCGGATGCTTCTGCCTGCTCACATACCCGGCCTCCTCCAGCTTATCCAGGCTTCTGGAAAGCGTCGCCACATCCATATTGCAGCGGTCGGCAAGCTCCCGCTGGCTGACATGATCCTCTTCCAGCAGCTTATTCAGAATCCGGGGCTGTCCCGGCGTCAGACCGAGCTTCTGAAAATAGGGATGAAGAATCCTTTTCCTGGCCGCTTCCATCCGAACCATGGCCTCTCTGATCTCTTTCTTTTCCATACCTGACTTCCTTTCCAGCCGTCATTCCAGCTCAAACTGCCCGGTGTAAAGCTTGTAGTAGCGTCCTTTTTGAGCGAGAAGCTCCTCGTGGTCTCCGCGCTCGATCACCTCGCCCTTCTCCAGCACCATGATGGCCTTGGAATTCCTGACCGTGGAAAGGCGGTGGGCGATCACGAACACGGTGCGGCCCTCCATCAGCTGATCCATGCCCTTCTCGATCAGGCGCTCGGTACGGGTGTCGATGGAGCTGGTCGCCTCATCCAGAATCAGCACCGGAGGCCTGGAAATGGCCGCCCTGGCGATGGCGAGAAGCTGTCTCTGTCCCTGGGAAAGGTTGCTTCCGTCGCTGTGGAGCATGGTCCGGTATCCGTCGGGCAGACGCCGGATGAAAGAATCCGCGTTGGCGACGCGGGCGGCCTCCCTCACCTCCTCATCCGAAGCATCCAGGCGGCCATAGCGGATGTTGTCCGCGATGGTGCCTGTGAACAGGTGGGTGTCCTGGATGACCATGGAAAGGGAACGGCGCAGGTCGTCCTTTTTGATCCGGCGAATGTCCAGACCGTCATAGGTGATGGTTCCGGACTGGATTTCATAAAAACGGTTGATCAGATTGATGATGGTGGTCTTTCCCGCTCCCGTGGAACCCACAAAGGCGATCTTCTGGCCCGGCTTCGCGTACAGGCTGATACCGTTTAAGATCTTTTTCTCCGGCGTATAGCCGAATACCACATCGTAAAAACGTACATCCCCCTTCAGGGGCACCAGAGAAAAGCTTCCGTTCTCCGGGACCTTCCAGGCGAGCGTTCCGTCCGCCGCTTCCGTCAGGGTCACGTCGCCTTCATCCGGTTCCGGCTCCTCGTCCATCATTTCAAAGATGCGCTCCGCGCCGGAAAGGGCTGCCAGCAGGAAATTGATCTGCTGGGTGAACTGATTCATTGGCATGGCGCTCTGGCGCACATAAACCAGATAGGACGCAAGGCTTCCCAGATCCATCAGGCCGGAGAGGACGAACATGCCACCCACGCAGGCCGATACCGCATAATTAAAGTAGGAAAGGCTGACGATGGTCGGCACCATCATGCCGGAATAGGACATGGCCTTGGTGGCGGACTGGCGCAGCGCTTCGTTCTTTTCGCAGAATTCCGCGAAATCCTGTTCCTCATGGTTGAAAATCTTTTCCACCTTCGCCCCGGCAACCATTTCCTCCACAAATCCGTTAATGCTTCCCAGATATTTCTGCTGTTCGATGAAATATTTTCTGCTCCTCTTTCCATTATACTGGATAAACAGGAACATGAGAAGCAAAAAAGCGATGACGATGAGGGACAGCCTGAGATTCAGCACCACCAGCATGATGATGGTGCCGCTCACCACGATGAAGCTCTGGATCAGCAGGGTGAAGCTGTTGTTCAGCGCCTCCGTGAGGGTATCCACATCGTTCGTGAAACGGCTCATCAGCTCCCCGTGGGTGTGGGCGTCAAAATAGGAAAGGGGCAGCTTCTGGGTGTGTTCGAACAGGTCCCGCCGGATCCGTCCCACGATCTTCTGACAGGTGATCACCATGAGCTGGTTATAGCCCAGAGTGGCGAACGCGCCCGCGCCGTACATGAGCGCCATCAGAATGATGGTCCGGATCAGGCCCGGAATGTCGCCGGGCAGAATATAGGTATTGATCACCGGCTTGAGCATATAGGTGCCGAGGAGGTTCGCCAGGCTGCTGACGCAGACCAGCAGGCCCACGAGCAGGACGGACCACTTGTAAATCCCCATGTAATGGAGCAGCCGCTTCATCGTCTTTGCGCTGTCCTTCGGTCTGGCATATCCGTTGTATCTCGCCATTACAGTCCCGCTCCTTCCTGCTGTGAATAATAGATTTCCTGATAAACGGAATCGTTTTTCAGAAGCTCCTCATGGGTACCCACAGCGTGTACCCTGCCGTCGTCCAGAATGATGATCTGATCCGCATGCATGACGGAGGTGATCCTCTGGGCGATGATGATCTTCGTGCTTCCGGGAAGGCTTCTGGCAAGTCCCTCCCGGATCTTCGCCTCCGTGGCCGTATCCACCGCGCTGGTGGAATCATCCAGGATCAGCACCTTCGGCTTCTTCAGAATCGCCCTGGCGATGCAGAGCCTCTGCTTCTGGCCGCCGGACACATTCACGCCACCCTGCCCCAGATCCGTCTCATAACCGTTTTCCAGCCGGTCGATGAATTCGTCCACACAGGCGATCCGGCAGGCCTCCTCGATTTCTTCTTTGGAAGCGTCCTCCTTTCCCCAGCGGAGATTGTCGACCACCGTGCCGGAAAACAGCGTATTTTTCTGCAGCACCATGGCGATGGAATCCCGCAGGGGCTTTAAGGGATACTCCTGCACCCGGTGCCCGTCAATGCGCACCTCACCCTCCGTCACGTCATACAGTCTGGGAATGAGCTGCACCAGCGTGGACTTGGCGGAACCCGTCTGGCCAATGATCCCCACCGTCTGGCCTGCCCTGATGTGCAGGTTAATATCGGAAAGCACATATTCCTGCGCGTTTTTGCTGTATTTGAAAAAAACATGGTCGAAAACGATGTCGCCCTTTTCCACCTGAATGTCCTTCGCTTCCTCTTCCGTGATATCGGGCTCTTCCTCCATCACCTCTTCGATTCTCCGCCAGGAGGTCAGCGAACGGGTGAACATCATGAACACGTTGGAAATCATCATCAGGGAGTTCAGGACCTGCAGCACGTAGCTTAAAAAGCCCGTCAGCTCACCCACCTGCATCTCGCCCACCTGAATCAGACTGCCGCCGAACCAGAGGATGCACAGGATCGTGGCGTACATCACGAACTGCATGGCGGGCATGTTCAGGGACGCCACCCGGAATGCCTTCTCCGAGGTGGTAAGAAGTTCCGTGTTGACTTCACTGAATTTTTCCATCTCGTAGTCTCCCCGGACATAAGACTTCACCACACGAATGGCCGTCAGATTTTCCTGGATGATCCGGTTGACCAGATCCACCGCCTTCTGCATCCGGCCATACAGCGGCCTGACGTGGGAGACGATCGCAAACAGCAGGATTCCAAGCGCCGGCGCGGCGATCAGGAACACCACCGCAAGCTCGCTGTTGATCTGAAAGGACACCGTGATGGCGGTCAGCATCATCACCGGCGCCCGGCAGGCAGGACGCAGGCCGTTGGCGATGGAATTCTGGATGTTGGTCACATCTCCGGTCAGCCTGGTGACCAGAGAAGAGGTCCGGAACCGGTCCGTATTGGAAAAGGAAAACTGCTGGAGCTTTCTGTATTCCTCCTTCCGGATCTGCGCCCCGATTCCCTGACCGCAGACCGCGGCGAACCTGGCGCTTCCGGTTCCCAGAAGCATGGCTGCCACCGCGCAGACCGCCATCTGAAGCCCCTTCATGAAAATATACTGCCGGTCTCCGTTCGCCACGCCGATATCCACCATATCGGCCATGATCATCGGAATGATCAGCTCCAGAAAGGCCTCCGTCACAATGCAGATCACCGCAAGGATGGTCGCTGCCCGATAGGGCTTCGCATAGGATAACAATCGTTTCATGACTTCCTCCGTCGCTATGGGAATTTTTCTTATGAAAATCTGCGTCACCGTCGGCATTCAGGCCAACATGAAATGCTCTTAATATTGCAAAATCAATAATATCATCATCAACAGTACGCAGTGCAATCATTGTATTCCCCATGAAATGGAAAGTCAAGGGAGGATTTGAAAATTTCTTTTCTTAATACTGAATTCTGAAGTAGTCCAGATACGCCTTATATCTATCCTGTGCCGTCAGGCAGGTATCTGTCAGATAGCCTTTCTCGTTGTCCCATTCTTTCAGTCCCCGATAATAAAATAATTTCAGATTATCCTCGATGATGAATGGAACAATATTATATTTCAGACATTCTTTGAACATGATCAATCTGCCCACACGTCCGTTTCCATCCTGAAAGGGATGAATTCTTTCAAATCTCACATGAAAATCAAGAATATCCTCAAACGTTTTTTCTTCTTTTGCGTTGTATTCTGCCAGCAATACTTTCATCTTACCGGCAACCTCTTCGGGAAGAGCCGTATCCATACCGCCCACTTCATTTGGTAATTTTTTATAATCTCCAACAGCGAACCACTCTTTTCCGGAGTCACTGGTGCCGTTTTTCAGAATCAGATGCAGCTCCTTTATAAACCTTTCGGTAAGCGCTGCCTTTGCATTATCAATAATCCTGTCAATGCAGCGAAAATGATTTACGGTTTCAATCACATCGTCTACATTGAGAACTTTATTTTCCACGCCGATAGTGTTGGTTTCAAAAATATATCTGGTCTGGTCATGGGTCAGACAGCTTCCCTCCATATGATTGGAGTTATACGTTAAATCAATCTGCGTCTTATGGTAAATGCCGCCGGAGTATCTGCCTGCTTTCTGCTCCCGCAAAATGTCCAGCAGTGTAACCGGATGTTCTTTCTTTTTGTTGGAACGCTCCGGTTTTTCAGCGTTTTCCGGAATATTCCAGGTCTTTCCTGCAAGAAAAGCGCCCTTTATGCGCCCGTGAGCACAGTAGTTTCTCACACTGCGTTCCGAGATATTCCATTTCTTCGCTGTTTCAATAACTGAAAGGTATCGCATCTGCATTCCTCCATCATAAATCAGATCAAAATTTCTATACTGGATTATAGTATATCATATTATCGGCAACAAATCCAAAATCCCTTTTATCAAATAGTACTTTTTTGCCGTTTGTGCAAATTTCTATTGTCCTTCTCCAGGCAGGGTTACTGTTTGCCGAAAACCGGATTCCTCACTATAAAAATGTAGACGGATAAACCGCATTGTGATACACTTTATTCAGTAAGTTATGTCAAAAGACGGAGAATCCGCCGGAAGCGCGGAGGCAGGAGGAATTATGAGCATACTTGATGAAATTGCGGACTGTGTGATATCCGGAAGGCTGCAGGAGGTTTTTCTCTCTGATCCGGAATATCAGGAGCTGAGCAGAAAGCAGGAACAGGCATCCGAGGAATGCTACAGCAACGTGCCGGAGGAATATCATGAGAAGATCGAAGAACTGACCGACTGTCAGAATGAATGCTCCGGACGGCTCATAGAGATGGCTTACAGACAGGGAATGATCGACAGCGCAAACCTGCTTCGGGAACTGAAAGTTCTGAAAACAGGCTGATAAACAACAAGTCCCTCGAAGCAGGCCTCATCGGCCCACTACGAGGGTTTTTTATTTTTTGAATTTATATTTTCCCTTTCCCAGACCACTGACCGGTTCAACCATGCCAGACACTTTCAGCTTATTGATCAGATTACCAGCTGCTGTTTGTGAAATACCGATGATCTCCGCAACCTCTTTGCGTCCAAATGCAACATCATAACCTATATGGGAGAAAACCAAACGAATTTTTGCTTTTGTTGAATCCGTTACTTTTAATTTGTCAATCGCAACCTGATGAGTATTCGCATGATAGTTCAGATTAGGCAACGTAACCGTAAATTGTGTACCGTCTGAATAAAAAAACGGTTCCATTCCTGCACGGAAGTTTGCCGAGCTTTCATATGCGTCCCGATCTACAGCAACCTTGAAATCACATTCCGTTGCTTCAGCAATCAATCTGTCAATCATTTGGTCCCTCTACTCTTTTTCCCAATACTTATAGACATTATACCGGTTCTTGCACCGTGCGCTCAAAACGGTGTTAGCAAACTGCACGTTTATAAAGCAAAAAATGCCGAAATCCATACGACTTCCGGCATCCTGCTGGGTTGGGCTATTCTTTTTTAAGAATAACAGCTCGTAGGGGAATCGAACCCCTGTTTCCGCCGTGAGAGGGCGGCGTCTTAACCGCTTGACCAACGAGCCATCTCTTTCTCTGTCACCGGGCGGTCACCCGTGCGACTTGTTTATAATACAACAGGTTCTTCTAAAATGCAAGCACTTTTTTCAAAAATTTTTAAAATTTTTTTCGGGTATTTTTTCATCGTTAAAACGTTATGCCTTTACAAGCGCCTGGAACAGAGAAAGACTCCCCTCATTCTTCTGAAAGGAATGCTCCGGATGCCATTGAACCGCAAGGAAAAAGCGCTTTCCGGGCATCCAGACTGCCTCGATCAGCCCGTCCGGAGATAGCGCCATGGGTTTTAGGGACGGGGCGAGTTCCTTTATCGCCTGATGATGGCGGCTGTTAACGCCAAGCGTTTTTTTCCCAAGGATGTCATAAAGCGGCGTGTTTTCCAGAACCTCCACCTCGTGCTCACTTCTGTCAAAGGGCGGTTTCATCTCATGCTCCACCCCGGACGGATGCTGTGTGGGGAGATCCTGGTAAAGGGTTCCTCCCAGCACCGCATTGAAAAACTGCAGTCCCCGGCAGATTCCCAGTACGGGCATATCCCTCTCAAGCGCGGCGTCAAGCAGCAGCCTTTCCATTGTATCCCGTTCCGGAATGCTTCGTCCGCACTCCGGGACGGGTGTTTCTCCGTAAAAAGAGGGGGAAACGTCGTGGCCGCCGGTAAAGATAAGAGCGTCCAGACGGTCCAGGAGTTCTGGAATGTTCGTATTTTCTTCTGTAAGCGGCAGCATGACGGGAATTCCACCCGCCGCGAGGACGCCTTCCATGTAGCCCGGGAGCATCCACAGGCTTTCCCGCTCCGGGTCTATTAAAGGGACGAGTCCAATCCATGGTTTCTTTTTCATCTTCTGTCTCCTCCTTGTATCATTACCTCTTCTCTCCGTTTTGATCAAACGTCCTTCTCAATGCTATTTCTGTCGGGATGATAGAGCCAAGCAGCGGAATCATTTGCAGCAGGCAGATCATCCCTCCCGCCATTTCTACGCATTCCTCGTCCCTTCCCATTACCAAAAGCAGAAGGATTACCGTTATTGGCAGCATAATCCATCCACAGACATACCATATTTTACCGCAGAATTTATGAGCAAATTCCCAGGTTTCCCTGTTCTTCATAGACATGGCGGTACGATATCCAAATATCGGATTTATCTCTGCCGGAGCCTTTTTCATAAAATTCCTTCCCAAGCCAAGCATTGTCAGGGGAATCAACAGATCCATTACCAGCATAAAAATCCAAAAGAACATATGGGAATTCCTTTCTGGGGGGGGGAGCGGGATGGGGAGGGTGGCCTCTCTCCGCGCTGTGGAGCCCCCATTTGGAAGTCGCCCTTTGTGGGCTCCTTCCTCTGGGGCGGGTGGGGGTGTGGCCTCCCGCCACGGATGATGCCCCCTGGGATTTCTTTGAAATCCCAGCCCATTCGGAATCCGCCCTACGGGCTCCTTCCTCATGGGGAGCGGGTGCCAAGGGCAGCCGTTCCTCCATGCAAGCATGGGAACGGCTGTCTTTGGCACCCTGGGGCATCATATGGCAAAATCAAATAAACTGATCTGGT
>CAJFMW010000061.1 GCA_904392525.1 uncultured Eisenbergiella sp. | reverse complement strand
AAACGGAAAACACAGCAGGAGGAAACGGTTCGGCAGAAGCCTGCAGAGCCGGGCGCCGGCGCAGTTCTGCTGCATCCTGGAGCGGAAGATCACCGCCCTGGGCGGCCGGTACCTGGAAGTGGACACAAGGTCGTTCCGCGCCAGCCAGTATAACCATGTGACAGATACCTATACAAAGAAAAAGCTCTCCCGACGCCATGCCATCATTGATGGGCATTGGGTCCAGAGAGACCTGTATTCCGCTTTCCTTTTGAGCAACAGCGCTTCGGACCTTGCCCATGCGGACAGGGAGCGCTGCCAAAAAACATTTGACCATTTCCTGGAAAACCATGACACCTGCATAGCAGAGATAAGAAACACCAAAACAAAGATACCACACAGCTTTGGGTTCCGGGCTGCCTAAACACGGGAACCCCGGGCACGACTGGGTCCGCTGCCGCAAATGACGCCAGAGGGCGTTTTGGCAGGAAATTCTGAGCCGGGCACTAATCTTTAAAGCTTGAATACCCGGATGTATACAGGGCTATAACAAACGGAGGAGCCGCCAGTACGGCGCCTGGGAAACCCGGCGGGTTCCCAGGCACCCGGCATCAGCCATCTGGCGGGGACTGCCTAAGTGATGCCCGGTTTACAGAACCTCCCACTTGTGAAAGTGTGGAGAGCAGTCAGCGCAAGGTCAACGAAGCGCTTCAGAATGGCTGTGATGTGGTGAAAAGCTACCCTTCTGAGGGCATTGAGAAACAACAGGAAAAGAGAGCGGCATGTGCCGGTAATTGGAATTGCGCTAATGTATTTTCAGCTCATCCCTCCACGGGCTGAAGAAGGGTTTGACCTTGTGGCTGAAGTGGGAGGGGATTGATTGGGATGGGCATCTGACTGAGATTTTTGGGAAATATACAAAATTGGGTCAAAAAAAGGGACCCTTCCAGATGAAATCTTTCATATTTCCCTATGAGATGAAAAGGAACAGTTCCTATTCATAATATTTGCTGACGTATGCAAGAGGTCATAAGCGAGCAGTCTTGAAAACTGATGAGCCGAAAGGTCCGTAGGTTCGAATCCTACCGTCAGCGCTGCCAGTAATAGCTGGCTGCTTCACCATTCAACCCTTCCTACTGCTTGGCTGTGATCAAAGGAGATGGCGTTCTCCGGGGAGGGGCCTTCCAAAAAATAGAAATAATACATATGTCTGCCAATATGGCGCTACAGGAAGCGCACCTGATTTGTAATCAGCCTGCTGCGGGTTCGAATCCCGCTATTGGCTTTCTCCCAAATGCCATGTTCCACCGTAAAAAACATGGAAAAAACTGACCGTCAAAATGATTCTGGACAAAGCTACAGTTCTGGTACGGCAGATCTGTCGCCGGTGAAAGAATGAGCGGTCGCATCCCTGAGTTCATAAGCAGCGCACAAGCGTGATGGGGAGTTTTCAAGGGATTGGGAGTAGAAATGCAGAAAGCAAACCCCACTAGGAAATACTGTACTTACAAAGGAAAAGGCCCCTCTGGGGCCTTTTCGCATTGCTGTCATTTTCTCACACCAGTGATTCATGCACCACACTGCGGTACCGATGAGCCTCTGGCTTTACTGTATGACTGCTTACTCGGAAAGCGGGATCTCTTCAAGATAGCGGTCCTTTTTTTCCTCTTTTCGGGGGCGGGCATCATAAAGAAGAGCTTCATAGTCATCCAGCAGCTGATAAACATCCCGGTAATAGGTAATGATCTCCTCATCCGTGCTGGTCCTGGGATCCGGTGCTGCGCAGATCTTATAGGTCCTATTCAGGAACGGGACACCTATATAAGGATCCCGTTTTGCTGATGTGTTGAGAGACAGGATCATCTTCCCGATTCTCCTACCTTCCCGGAAAAGATCGTCTGCATTATTGTCGAGACGGTAAGCACTGGCAAGCGCATCCCTCTTGTCGTAAAAGACTTCCTTCCTGAGAGCAGCCTCGTGAAAGCGGAACGCTTTAAGCCTTGTCCCGATGAACATAAAGTCATCTCTATGGAATGTCATAACCAGTTCAACAATGTCCGCAGCAGTCATTTTCTTGTTCTTCATAATTTCTCCTTCTCCCTGTTTACGATCAGGGGTCGTTTTAAATGCCTTTGTATCTAAAGGCGTTGTCAATCATTACAGAAAAAATATGAGAAGCAGTACATCACTTAAAAAACGACCATGCACTTTTTTCTTGCGGCAAGGAAAAAGATTCAAATTCATGCTTATCCAGATGGTGGAGAAGCATGTTTCTTCATATATATAGTAGATTTCCTGTGGAGCATCCTGGATTGTGGATTCCGCAGCAGTCATATCATAGTTCAGGGCATTTGTGATTTTTTTCTACAGCTATCCCCAAACATGGCAGTGATGCCATGTAAAATCTCTAATCATGAAAAAACAAGTCTTTATTCACCTGTTCACTTTTTCAATGCATTTTTTGCTCAGAAAAATCGTTTTCTGATTTCTGCTAACAATCATATTTTTCGCAGAATGAAAATTACAGAAGCTTTTCTGGGGGGCTCCTGCCCTGCCCGGAACTTTTGGGAAAGGAATTTGGCATGCAGAATTTTTTCAACGAGATCCAAGATAAGCTCGGGGAGCTGGGCGATTCAGTCCGATCAGCACTCCCATATAGTGTCCAGGATAAACTGTCTTACGGTGTCCCCATTGCTGTAGCCGGCATATCAGCGGCCGCGATCGCCCTATGCATCAGTGCCAATGCCAATGCGAACTCCGTTGATTCACAGGCAAGGCTGTACCAGGAAGGGCAGGCCCAGCTTGCTGCAGTCCTTGGGCAGGGGGAGGATATCCAGCTAAGCGTGGACGCAGAAGAGATTATGGGACGTGCCGACCTGTTCCTGCAGTATCCTGAGCTATCCAGGCTGGAGGGGGATTCCGTGTTCACTTCCATGGAAAAGATGGCAAATGTTTCAGAAGACGCAGAAGAGGATGCTGCAAAGGCGGTAGAAAATGCTTTCTATGATTCGATCATAGAGTTTGCTGGGGCATACGGCGGTTTACTTGTGCGAAACCCATCCGGCATGAGCGATGATGTAAAGCTTGCAGCGTATGAGTCAGAAGCTGAAATGGAGCCCTCCGAATTATCAGGCGTTTCAAACGTTTTGGTAAAACAGCTCCGCAGGGAAATCGAACCTGAGGTGTATGGGAAAAAACCGATCAAGAATACCCTCACGATCCTGTCCGGGAACGATATTACGAACTTTTCTTCGATCAAAGAAGGCTCCGTTATGTATCTGCTTCTGGGTGAAAGCACCGGATCCAAAAGGACAGAACGATATGTCTGTACCGGTTTTGAGCCTGGAACCGTGGAAGACGGCACTTTAGGAGAAGAAGAGGAAACTGCGGAAGAGGCTGGGGAAGAAAGTGCGGAGAGCATGTCCAGGACGGAAGAAGAATCCACAGAAGGCACGGATACAGACCGTGCGGAAATGGCAACAGAAAGCGGCCTAAGCGCCATGGCAGAAAGACACATTGCCATCATCAGCGCAGCCAATGGGGATGACCCGGTTTCGACTGCAAGCGATGGGACTGTCACCTATTCAGATGGGACGAAAGTGGAAAGGGACGGTACTGTTATATATTCCGACGGAACAATCGTTGAGCCTGACGGCACCGTGATCTACCCTGACGGGATGACAATCAGCCCGGATGGAGAAATTTCTGGGGCCAGCATCCCTTCGGAGGATAGTTCTGAAGGAAGCGGGAACACAGGGGAAGAGGAAACTTCCAATGAAGAGGAAGAAGATTTCAGCCAGGCCGGTTCAGATACTGCGGAAGGGAACAGCGGTTATGAGGAACCTGAAACTCTTGCAGATGCGGAACTCCCTACCGTGCTGTCCGGTGGCGGTATCAATATCGAAGATGATAAGGAACATTCAGTAATCCTTTATTCCGTGAACTCCAGGACCGGTGCTGTGACGATCACCTATTGGGATGTCGAAGCAGAAGAGGGACAGGATACAGAAACGGAATCAAATGGGACAGAGGAAGAAGCAGGAATAGAGTCAGAAGCAGAGTAAGCAGGAAGGAGGAGCGGGGTTACCCGCGAAATGAGGATGGATCGTGAATCAATCATTAAGTATATAAGCATCGTCCTGGCAGCTGTGGCCCTGATTTTGGGCATTGTCACATCGGTAAATGTCGGGAATGTAAAGAAGAGCATCAGCTTTGACACATCCGTGGATGTTGCCCTGGCGGGCCCGGGAACAGGCAGCGGCAGTACAGAAACGGCTGCGGAAGCAGAGACGGAAACATCCACTGAGGGGGATTCCGGTACGGAAACCGGCACAGAAGCCGAAGCCGGTACGGAAGCCCCTGCCCAGGAGTCAGCCTCACAGTCAGGCTCGACCAATATCATCCTTAAGGACGGCAGCCTGAAGCTTGTGAATTCTTTTATCCGCGTCCCCAAGACAGATGCGGAGACTACTTCGGAAGACCTTTTTGTATACCTGGAAGGTGAGAATACCGTACGTTATGACTCCGGTTCGGATTATCTTGTAGTGAATGACCAGGCGGTAGTAAAGACGATCAATGCCGTTGACGCTACTTACAACGGGATCTCCGAATTCACCGGTGCTGACGGTACACCAATTCTGATCGGTGAAAGGCAGGTCAGCAGCACTTCCGCAATCGCTGTCGTTTATACGCTTGGCAGTACCGAATCCACAGAAGAGGACATTGCGGTAGTGCAGAGCATCCTGAACAATGCACGTGCAGGAGTAAAGATCGATACGTTTACGATCTTTGGACAGCCTGCAAACCCGGATTTCGCGCAGAACATTGTCATGACCGACAAGGCGGTTGAGCTGACCAACGGCTCGGATGTGATTTATATCTCCCCTTATACGGGGACATTTGCCAGCGGGAATACCAGCCCCCTGACTGCGGGAGCTGTGACGATGACCTACAACTCCGAAATCATGGACAGCCAGTCCGGGTATATCCCGTACATTTATGAGTTCTCCGCGGACCAGAACGGGATAACCAGCACGGAATCCGACGGGGTACTGATGGCGAAATTCCTTGCACAGAAAAATCTGCAGATTATCAACCTGTTTGAGTTTTAAGGAGGTCCTTCCATGAGGGCAGTATCGAAAACATTCAGCATTCTTACGACGCTGGTCACTGTACTGATCGTGGTTGTGGCAGGTGCAGTCTTCCTGCCCCGCCTGTTCGGGATTGATTCTTACATCGTAACTTCCGGCTCCATGGAGCCGGCAATCAGTACAGGGGCTTTGGCGTTTGTAGATACCAGGGACACAGATCCGTCTGTCGGGGATGTGATCGCTTATGACATTGGAGATGGGACAGTCGTACTCCACCGTGTAGAAGGCACTTCCGGCCAGGGGTACATCACGAAAGGCGATGCCAATGAATCCGCCGACCTGAGCCCCGTTTCCCCAAGCCAGGTATTGGGCACATACCTGTTACAGATACCGGAAGCTGGTTACCTGCTCTCAGCCTACGAGAGCCGCCCGGTTTCCATCGGAAACATCCAGTTCCCTGCGGCAGCGCTGATCATTATAGGCGGGCTCATCGCATTGTATCTGATTGAGTTCTTCCTTTCTGAGAGCGTTAAGAATAGAGCCAGAGAAAAAGAGTAGGAGGAAAAGCTATGAGAGGAATAACCCTTAGAAGGCTGGACAGGGGCGGATAGGCCTTAACGGTTCCTGCGGCAAAATTCTATTCAGAAAAAGGAGAAGAAATATGAAGAAGAGAAAAATCGTCCTTGCGGCAGCAGCCTGTCTCCTTGCTGGTGCGATGTGCACGGGTGGAGCTGTAGCTTACCTGACCGACACGGATACAACTACAAATACCTTTACGGTAGGAGAAGTCACCATTGACACGATTGAGCCGAATTATCCCGGAAATGGATCGGACGAAGTGACCGACCTTGTACCGAATGAAGAGGTTCCGAAGGATCCCCAGATCAAGAACTCCGGGAAGAACAGGGCAGTGGTTTACCAGCAGATCGACATCCCCATGGCAAACGTGATCACTGCTGATGATGAAGGACACAGGAATGAGCAGGCGAATACGGAGCTGTTCCTGTTCCGTACAGAACCCGGGGATTTTAATTCCACTCATGAGGAATGGGTTCTGCTTGACGAACAGTACATTTTGGAAGATGGAACTGAGACTGGTAAAGATAAGTGCGACTTCACCCGCAGGCTGTATGGTTATGAGACCGTCCTCGATGTGGATGAAACCACTACCCCTGTTTTTGATGTGGTCAAGCTGGCCAACGTAATCGAAGGACAGGTTGATAACACCGTTCAGGATATCGTAATTACCACATATGCGATTCAGGCGGAGAATATTGCCGGGCTGACCACTGCGGATTATGACGAAGTGATGGATAAAACGCAACTCACCAATATCTTCGAGGTTTATGTCAACCAGTCCGGTGACGTGGAAGCAGACGACGCGGATACCAGCAACGACCAGACCCTGATCGACACCACCTTGAACGTGACCATGACGATAGACAACACGCACCTGCAGCTGAATACCGGCGCTGTTGCTGATACCCAGACCAAGGCGACTGTGAAGATCGCTTACACCGGTACAGGAACGGCTCCTACCGCTACGTTCAGCTCCTCTAATCCTTCTGTTGCGACTGTTGACGATGCGGGTAACATCGAAGCGAAGTCCGTTGGTACGACCGTTATCACTGCTACGGCGAAGAACCCGGATACCGGCAAGACCGTTACGGCTTCCACAACGATCCAGGTTACTGATGTAAACTCCGGAGAATAATCACAGCATATTAACCAGGCTTATTTGGGCCGCTGATTATGGGAAGGAGGTATCCAGGGGCTGTTACGGCCCCTGGTATAGAAATGAAAGACATTATGAAATCAATCAGGAACATAGTCTTCCGTCTTGCAGTTCTGGCGGCTCTTGTGTTTCAAATGGTACCTGCCCCTGTATATGGTTTCAACATCATCACTCCGAACAGCGCCTGGCTCCGCGCAAAGATCACATATGAGTACGACGAAGGGCTGGACGGGCTTTCGGATAAGATGATCAATTTCGCTTCCGAAAAATGGAAGAAGGATGGGGACTGGTATTACTACAGTGATCCAGTCGAGAGCGGTCAGAAGGTCCGTTTTATCAATGGAGTACAGCTACCGACAGAATGGACCAGTGAACAGAGCGACCTTGGTTTCCGGATCGTCATCACCGTAGAAGCATCGGAAGTTGCGAAAGGTGAAGATGGATGGGATGAGAATAAGGAAGCTTCCTACTCCGAGACATTTGAACTGTGGAATAACGGCTATGAACATGCGGAAGATATCTATGTCAAGGAAGGCGATATCAAGGTAACCGTGAATGAGTACCAGCTTGACGACGACGGGAAGGAAGTCCCTTATGAAAACGATAAGGTGATCACCCCTGGACAGCATGTCTCCAAGATCGTGGAATTTGCCGTCAGCGGGCAGAAGGGCGCATTGATCAAAATGAATCCGGAAAAGCCAGTGAAGACAGTCATGGCAAACAATATCGATGTAAACGGCAAGACGGTTGATCCCGGCACAGTGCTGACATATGGAATCACGGTAAAGAACCCATCCCCGGAAATGCAGAGGATTACGATCACGGATACTCTGGACCACCGGCTTACCCTGCTGGATACGCTGGGCGGGACATTGGTTTCCGGAACCATCGGTGGGTACGGCGGTACCATTGAATGGTACGTTGATGTACCCGGCAATGGATCCGCAACGGTAAACTTCATCGCAAGGGCACCGGAAACAGTCGCAGAAGGCGACGGGATGACCATCCCGAACACGGCAACCGCCAGCATCATCGGGCAGGAGATCGATTCCAACACGGTCATCACTTCCCTTGGGGAAGTAAGCCCGCTGGATCAGATCATTACTATTGCAAGGAGCACGGGTGATGCTTCAAACCTTGCTTTGATGGCTGGGGTGCTCGCAGCCGGCATTGCGGTGCTTGCTGCCGTGCTTGTGTATGCTTTCCGCAGAAGGAAAAATGGATAAGCCCATTTCATAAACGCCTGCAGGCCTGAAAACCTGCAGGTTTTTTTGTACCGAACCACAAGGCAGGGGAAGAAAAAAATCTTTCATATTTCCTGTGAACCCAGGAAAGAAAGGGGCATATGATGAGATACGAAAAAACTGCGGAAGAACTCCGGCTCTATGTGGACGAGTTCAATGGGAAATACCAATGGGCGGTGGATGCTCAAAAACGTTGGAAGGAAAAGGAAAAACGGAAAAAGAAGCGGAAGCCGCTGGGGCAGTCAATCCCCCACATGGAAGCGAGCGGGGAATCCGCTGTGCCTGACGATCCTGCGGAAGGGAATCCATGGGGGGCTGGGATGGAACGTCCCGGATGGGAGGAGACAGGGAAGGGTGAGGTGAGAGGACCTGTATCCAAAGGGGCAGTTGGAAGCGCTGTGCCGCTGAAACATTACCGGGACTTCGACCCGGCTGTCCCGTATGTTTCCGTAGAGACCGCCATGCAGGCGGTGAACGCCATACGCGATCTGCAGGAACTGGAAAAGTCCCTGCCGGGATATATCGTTACCTATATGGATGACGATGGGCACCGCAGGATAACAGGCGCCGCAACGGAACAGGATGCGCGGGTCCTTGCGGAAACAGAACTCCAGGAGCAGCTGGAGATGCTTGAGGAAGACGCAAAACTGCAGGAAGTTATCATTGATGACGGGGAGTGCGGCCCATACCAGCCGACACCGCCTGAGTACATCAATGACGATGAAAGCCGCAGGAGCGACGCAGAGGCAAAAGGCATGCTCCATGTGTACCGCGGGGATACCCATTTTATTATCTATAACGAGCTGGATGAAAAGACCTCCCGTTGGGATATCTTCCCGACAGATGGGCTGTGGAAACTTCCGGACAGGAAAGGAGATGAGATGGATGGAAAGGAAACATAGGAAAAAGAAACGGCATAGGAAACAGGCTGTCTACTTAACAGAAGACGAATATTTCTGGTTCTGTCTCTTCCGTGATAACGGGATGCTGAAAAAAAGGAAAAATGGCGAAAAAGCTGCAGAGGAGGTTATGAGAAATGAAGGAAGATATGAAGGAGGCTGGGCTGAGGCGGTCCGGAGATGGATGCGCCGAAACGGCATCCGGTGAAAATACAACTGGAGTGGATCAGGGACTCCCGTCGGGGGAAAGCCCAGCCAGTGAAAGCAGGCCGGAGCCCAGCTCTGGTAAAGACAGCGCTGCAGCCATTTCTGAGGGTACTACAGACGGGACGGACGGGGGCGACCCTCATGGCAGGCCGAAAGAGAAGGAAAAGCCGGGAAGACGAAAAAAAGGAAACAGTGCTGGAAGAAGAGCTAAAAACGTAAAAATAGACGCAGAGAAGGAAGCCGGGGAATCCACGGGGAAAAATGGAACCCTGCAGGATGTCGGAAAAAAGGATGAAAGAGACGCAGCTGATGAAGAGACTGGATTCGTCTGGAAACCGTTTGGGCTTGGCGGGATGATTGGTTATGGGATCCTGATCTCCCTCCCGGTTATCGGGTTGATTGCGGCCATCGTCCTCGCAGTCCATTTCCGATATGACCCAATCCGGTCCAATTTCGCACTGGCATGTCTTGTGCTGCGGATCTTTTACATGGTGATGTCTTTCCTGATCGTGCTTGGCATTGTAGAGATCGTTTTCGCCCTGGCGTCGTCCATGGGGTATTGATACGGGAATGGAGGTGGATATGTCAAAAAGCGAAATGAATGATAAGAAATTTGAAAAAGTCCGTACAGATACATTGACGGTGAAGGAAAAGAGAAGTCTGAAAAAAGAGCGGAAACGGAAGAAAAAGAATTCCGTCCTGGCCCAAGTTATGCAGGCACAGCCAAGACCAGGGCAGCCGCTGTTTACGATCATCGTATTTTTCTCCGTCTTGATCGACATCATACGGACGATGCTGCGTTCCGTCCTGTGTCTTGTTGTGATACTGCTCCTGTCTGCTGCTGTGGTGACAGGGATCGCTTTTACCCTGCTGAAACCCGAGTATGACCAGTACATGGAAAATGCCAGGAAGACTGTAGAAGAGACGACAGAGGATACCTTCCGGTTTAATGAAACGACGATCCTCTATTATGAAGATGGGAGCAGGATATCGGAATTAATGAAGGACAGCGATACGGTATACCTGCCTTATGAGGAGATACCGGATGACGTCGTAAAAGCTTTCGTTGCAGTGGAGGACCGTTCTTTCTGGACGAACCCGGGGATTGATATCAAGAATATCGTCAAGGCAGGCTATGATGCCGTCATCTCGAAAGGGGAGAACGTCCGCGGCGCGTCAACAATCACGCAGCAGCTCGCCCGGTGTATCTTCCTGAACAACGGGGTCACCATCGACCGGAAGCTGCAGGAGATGGCTCTGGCTGTCTGTCTGACGGAAAAGTATTCCAAAGAGCAGATCATGGAGTTTTATGTCAATAATATTTACTATGCTAATGGCTATTACGGGATAGAGGCTGCGGCGCAGGGATATTTTTCAAAACCCGCCTCAGAACTTACTCTTTCGGAGACCGCTTATATCTGCTCGATCCCGAACTCCCCGACTTTCTATGACCCGTATAATGACCCGGACAGGGCGCTTGAACGGCGCGACCTGATTCTGGAATCCATGTATGACGTAGGCTTCATTAGCTGGGAGGAGCTGGAAGGGGCGAAGGCGGAAAACATTGAGATCAACCCGGCGCCGGGGATGAACGGCGATTATGCGGCTACTTATGCTGCGGACTGTGCGATCCGCCAGTTCATGGAGCTTGACGGCTTTACATTCCAGTACCATTTTGAGACAGATGAAGAACTGGAAGCTTACCAGGCCGCCTATCAGGAAGAGTATGAAGCAATGCGGGAGGAACTGTACCGCGGTGGATACCGGGTATATACCTCCATCGAAAAAGATGCCCAGCAGGGAATCCAGGAGATTGTGGACCAGTTCCTTGCGGATACGCGGACGGATGAAAGCCCCGACCTGCAGGCGGCAGTGGTCCTGTCCGATGAGAAAGGTCAGGTAAAGGCTGTGATCGGCGGCGAATCCTCTTCCGGGTTCGGCCTGAACCGGGCTTACCAATCCTTCCGCCAGCCGGGCAGTTCCATCAAGCCACTCGTCGTATACGCTCCGGCGCTGGAAGAAGGCTATACGGTGGATTCCACGGTAAAGAATATCAGTGTCTCTGAGGCACATCAGAAGGAAGAAGACCGGATCACTTATGGCACTCCGTATGACCTGAATGACCTTTCTGGCAGCCTTGTTTCCCTCCGTACTGCCCTGGAACAGTCTTTAAACGGAGCTGCATACATGATCATGCATGATGTAGGGGTAGGGAGTTGTGTCCCTTATCTGGAAGAAATGCATTATAAAAAGATCGTCCCGGAGGACTTTACGCTTTCCACAGCGCTTGGCGGGCTTACCTATGGGGCATCCCCTGTGGAGATGTGCGGCGCATATGCCTGCCTTGCTAACGGTGGCGTGTACAGGGAGCCAACCTGCCTGACCAGTATCGTGGACCGATATGGGAATGAAATGCTCCAGGGGGAGCAGGAAGGGATCGTCTATACGATGGGAACGGCATCAACCATGAAAGATCTGCTCTCTGGGGTTATGCTCCGGGGAACAGGCTCCGGGCTTGGCTGGTATGAAAGGACAGACATCCCCGCTTATGTAAAGACCGGAACTACGAATGACCAGAAAGACGGCTGGATGTGCGGATGGACGGAAAACGATGGCGAGATCAATGTGATGTCGGTATGGGTCGGCTGTGATATGCCAAAAGGACTGCAGGGGCTTTGGGGCAGCACCTGGCCTGGGTCCGTGTGGGTTGATTCTATGCTCTCCGTGATCAAGGAGCCGGATGCAGGTATAGATGATGTTGAACTGGAATCTGAGATGGAAGGAGGAATTGCGGCGTGAAGAAAACATTTCTTATAGCTGGCAGTGTTGTACTGTTGACCATTTTGTTATGTTTGGGAGTGTTCTCTATCGTGGTGGATGCGGATGATATCCAGAATGAGTTGGACTGATGCAGAAAGTTCTGCTCTGCTTTCTCATAAAGTCATGTTTTTGAAAACGAAGCCCAATTTCGTATGCTACCATATATATAGAAACATAAAGGGACAGAAATCCCGGAGAAATGAAAGGAGATAATGATGGAAGTAAAAGGAAAGAAAACGGAACATAGTAGGCCGATAAGATGCCTGAGCAGGATTTCTACTGTGATCGAAATGGCATGGGTGGTTGTCAATCTCGCCTGGCTGGCACTGCTCGTTAAAGAATACTTTGACAGGAAAAATGCCTGACTGATGGTCCAAAAGATGATTAAGGAGGATTGAGTGACATGATCATTGTTGGGGTAATTGTAATTGTGCTTCTGGCGCTTATCGCTATTGTTGTTTCGGGATATAAGAAGGCGCCGCCGGATACGGCATTTATTATTTCCGGTATGCGCAAAAAGATTATCATCGGAAAAGCGAGTGTAAAGGTCCCTTTCCTGGAGCGGATGGATAAGCTGAGTCTGAAGCTGATTGCCATTGACGTAAAAACTACAAATGCTGTGCCGACTGCAGATTATATCAATATCCAGGTAGATGCGGCTGTCAATGTAAAAGTTTCCAGTGAACCGGAAAAACTGGCCCTGGCTTCAGAAAACTTTCTGAACCAGAATACCCAGTATATCGCAAATATCGCCCGTGAAGTCCTTGAAGGAAACATGCGTGAGATCGTAGGCCGCATGCGGCTGGAAGAAATGGTCAGCGACCGGCAGAAATTCGCCAACCTGGTTAAAGAAAATGCAGAACCTGATCTTGGCGCGATGGGCCTGGACATCATCAGCTTCAATGTACAGAACTTTTCAGATGAGAATGGTGTTATTGAAGACCTGGGCATCGACAACATTTCCCAGATCAAGAAAAAGGCTGCTATTGCGAAAGCAGAGGCAGATAAAGAGATTGCTGTTGCCAAGGCGGAAGCTGACCGCCAGGCGAACGATGCCCGCGTAAATGCCGAACGGGAGATGGAAAAGAAAAATAATGAACTTGCCCTCCAGAAGGCTGACCTCAAGAAGCAGGCAGACACCAAGAAGGCGGAGGCGGATGCCGCTTATGAGATCCAGAAACAGCAGCAGCGGAAGGTGATTGAAATTGCTACCGCAGAAGCCAGCATCGCCAAGCAGGAGAAGGAGATCGTTCTCAAAGAGAAAGAGGCTGAAGTTCAGGAAAAGGAACTGGATGCCCGTGTCAAGAAGCAGGCGGAAGCGGAACGTTATGCGAAGCAGCAGCAGTCTGAAGCTGAGTTGTATGAGCGGCAGAAAAAGGCAGAAGCGGAAGCTTATGAAACGGAAAAGTCCGCAGTTGCCATGAAGTCCACAGCAGAAGCCCAGAAGTTCATCAAAGAACAGGAGGCTGCAGGTATCCGGATGGTCGGTGAGGCAGAGGCTGAAGCGATCCGGGCTAAAGGTATCGCAGAGGCGGAAGCCATGGAGAAAAAGGCTCAGGCGTATCAGAAGTATAATAACGCTGCGATGGCTGAAATGCTGATCAAAGTGCTGCCGGATGTTGCTGGTAAGATCTCTGAGCCGCTGACAAAGATTGATAAGATTACAATCATCGGCGGAGGTGAAGACAACGGGGTTGCTTCCGTTGCAGGGAATGTACCGGCAGTGATGTCCAGGCTGTTCGAAACCATGAAGGAAACTGTTGGGATCGACCTGGCTGACCTGGTAAAGGCGGACAGTTATGATGCAAAAGTCAATCGGCATGTATCCATAGATATGGATCATGCGTCGGAATCAGCTGGAAATAAGAAAATTGGATCCAATTTTGGATCGGCTGAAATGGAAGGAGAAGATGAAAAATGAAGACTGTAATTATTGCAATGGCAGAGAAGCTGCCCGAAAACATGACAGCTCTGAAGGAACATATGTCGAAACAGGATTCCCTTTACATCCTTACGGAATCTGGAATGGTACCGGTTTCCTGTTTCCGGGAGCTGAATTCCCTGTCCTGCAGGACTGACTTCCTGACGGTGCCCGAAGAGAATCGGATGAATGTGATTCATCTGCTGGTTGGGCTGTCCGGCAAAGGATGTGATGAGGTATACGTTGTAGGACTGCCCGGTATCGGTAAGGACCTGAAGCTTTGCATTCCGGAAGGAATCGAAATTCCTGCCGTGAAGACTGGCATGACCTGTAATAGTCTTTTTACTGCCAAAGAAACATCAAAAGCACCAGTAAAGAGGACAAGACGGAAGAAGGCGGAAACTGCCGGCACTGAAAAGAAGGGTAAAGAAATTTCCAAGGAGCAGGAAACTGGTGATATTCCGGATAATGTTGAGACAGACGAAAATCCTGGCACAGTGGAAAATGGAGCCGATATCATTCCCATGGATTCTGGCGATATGAACGAGCCTGAACTGGTGTTGGATGAGGCTTCAGAAGAGAAGCCGGACATCACCCACTTCACGGAGCTTCTGTATGCCTACTGCGGGAAGGCAGCAGATATCAATGGCCGGGAAGAGGAGATTGCTACGGCAGTCGGAAAATGCATGAGCGACGTAAGCCTGGATATGATGCTCCGTATGTATGTACAGCCTGAAATCCCTGGGCTTTTTGATGTACTTAGCCAGCACTATAAAGAGCTGAAAGCTGCGCTGGAGTGATGATATTCTGTCCGGTGCTAAATTAACTGGCACCGGACGGCCTGCTTTTACCACTTATTTGTCGTAACAAACTAGTTTTTGAGGAGGTAACAGTATGAGCGAAAACTATTGGGATAGGGTCAATTTCCAGCAGATTACAATGCCTAAGCGGGAAAGCTGCCACTGGTAACAGTATGCAGATGAGAGCGCATTCAGAATGCACGACAGTAAAGGCAAACAAATGCCTGCGTTCCCTTAAAAAAAGGCTG
>CAJFMW010000060.1 GCA_904392525.1 uncultured Eisenbergiella sp. | reverse complement strand
TTCATGCTTTACTTCATCTTCAACAATTTTCAACAGGTAATCTTTTGCCTGTTCGGAGGTTAAACCTGAGATTCGTTCCAGTTCCTGTATTCTCTGCTCGTTCAGCTTCGCAATCTCTGATCTCTGCTTCGCCAGCTCTCCTTCCCGGGCCGAAAGCACGGATTCCTTTTTCTCAAGAGCATCCGCCTTCTTGTCCACGTTTTCCTCTTTCTGCTGAACCCGTCTCTCAAAACGCTGCACCTCTGCTCTGCGTTCCTTGATCTCCTTATCCAGTTCGTTCTTGGCACGAATGGATTCTTCCTTTACCTCCAGCAGACCTTCCCGCTTCTTGGCCTCAGCCGACTTCAAAGCGTCGTCAATAATCTCCCTGGCTTTTTCCTCGGCGTTTCCGATCTTCGTTTCCGTTTCTTTTTTCCTGTATGCAGAAGTCACCACGAAAGTCACCGGTACAGAAATCACCAGAGTGACTGCTACCGCTATCACATAATAAAGCATAGACAGGAGCACCTCCTTATTTAATTTTCATTGTACGAATATCTGTTATAGAATGTATGTACACACAAACATTCTTATAATCGTTTACAACACTACAATTTTAATAAATAACAGGTACTATGTCAAGTCCAAAAGCATATTTTCATTTTTCTTCGTAGCTTATGCACAAAAATGGAACCTTTTTCCTGTGTTCTGCCTATATGTCATCAAAGCAGCCGTTCATCGCCTTGCGTATTCCTTCTGCCGAAAATCCCTTTCGAAACAGAAATGCCTGCATCTTTCTTCTCTCTGAATAATCCGCTTTCTCCGGCCTGAAATGCTTCTTTTCCAGAAGGCTGCCAATCAGCGCAGCCTCATCCTGTCTGCCGTCCTTCTCCTGCACCAGAGAAACGGCCTCCTCAATCAGGCTGCGGTCCACGCCCTTTCTGAGCAGTTCTTCTTCAATCCTCCTGAGGCCCTTCTTCTCAATCTGGTCCTCCACATAACTTCTGGCATAAGCCGCATCGTCCACATAACCATAGGATTCCACATAGGAAAGCGCTTCTTCGATCACGGCCTCCGGATATTTTCCCGCCCGAAGCTTCTCCATCAGCTGCTTTCTGGTATAGCTCCGGCTCTTTAAAAGATTCATGCAGCGAAGCTTCGCCCGTTTGGGAAGAAGCGTCTGCATGATTTCTGCGTACGCTTCTTCTGAAAGCTCCCCGCCTTCCCGGATCCGGTATCTGGAAAGTTCGCCCTTATACAGGGTGAACATACACTCTCCGTCAATGGCGACCGCATACTTCGTTCTGCCCTCCGGCACAATGCTGGTAACCGTCATCTGCACCTCTCCTGCCCCTTACTCCGGCTGTTTCTCAGGCTGTCCTTCGGGCCGCTTATCAGCCGGTCTGTCGGGCTGTTTTCCGGCCTTTTCCTTTCCCTTATCCGCTTCTTCGCCCTCCTGCGGCTTCGCTTCGGCAATATAATGCGCTCTCACCTTCTGCTCGATCTCGTCGCAGACCTCCGGATGATCTGCCAGAAATGCCTTGGCATTTTCCCGGCCCTGGCCGATCTTATTTCCTTCATAGGCAAACCATGCGCCGCTCTTATTCACAATGTTCAGTCCAACCGCCAGGTCCAGAATATCTCCTTCTTTGGAAATTCCCTTTCCGAACATGATATCGAATTCCGCTTCCTTAAACGGCGGAGCGATCTTGTTCTTCACCACTTTGACGCGCGTGCGGTTTCCCACGACCTCGCCGCCCTGTTTGAGCGCCTCAATCCTGCGCACATCAAGCCGGATGGTAGAATAGAACTTGAGCGCCCGGCCGCCGGTGGTCGTTTCCGGATTTCCGAACATGACGCCCACCTTCTCACGCAGCTGGTTGATGAAAATCACCGTGCAGTTCGACTTGCTGATCACGGCGGTGAGCTTACGCAGCGCCTGGGACATCAGCCTCGCCTGCAGTCCCACATGGGAATCTCCCATGTCGCCGTCGATTTCCGCCTTCGGAACCAGCGCCGCAACCGAGTCAACGACAATGATGTCAATCGCGCCGGAACGAACCATCGTCTCCGTGATCTCCAGCGCCTGTTCTCCGTTGTCAGGCTGAGAAATATACAGATTATCAATATCCACGCCGATGTTCTTCGCATATACGGGATCCAGCGCGTGCTCCGCATCAATAAAGCCCGCGATTCCTCCACGCTTCTGCACCTCTGCTATCATATGAAGCGTTACGGTCGTCTTACCGCTGGATTCTGGTCCGTATATCTCCACAATTCTTCCTCTGGGAATTCCACCGAGTCCCAGCGCGATGTCAAGGCTGAGCGCGCCTGTGGGAATGGTTTCCACGTTCATCTGAGACGTCGGGTCGCCCAGTTTCATTACGGCTCCCTTTCCATACTGCTTCTCGATCTGTGCCAGCGCCGCATCCAACGCTTTCAGTTTTTCTTCTCTTTCCATCTCTTCCTCTTTCCTGCCGCCCAAAGGGCAGCATTTTATTTTAACAGAATTGCCTGTAAGGGCAATTCCCTGGAGAAAATCCACCGGATTTTCTCCGCTTCTTTTTCCCGCCGCCCAGAGACAGCATTTCATTATATTCCTGCCTGGTGCTTCGGACATGTCAGCCGAACCCCTTTTTTACGCAACAGAACAAATGTTCTCTTTTATATTAAAACATCCTCCCCGATTTGTCAATTGTCTTTCTGGAAATTGCGGCGAAACGCCCGAAAGCCAGAATATGGCCGATGTGCCTGTCCAATAAAATGAATGTAGTTTAATTTTAGCATGTTTTTTCCTGAAAATCCACCTGTTTTTCAGTTCTGTCAAAGGCTGAACCGTAACTGGAAAAAGGCGGACAATGCCCGCCTTTTTCTCTCAAGCGCCCTAGAATTTTGTAACATAGCGCTCATAATTTTTGATAGTTGCCGTCACCCACCCGGTGCTGTCGCTGGTCGTATAATTAAAACCGATTTCCAGCCCCACAGGGGTGTAGAATACGATGTTCGTGTTTTCATCGGAAAGGAAATCGAGCAGCTGCTCGTCATCCATGTTCTCCACCGCCGTAACCTGTCCGTTCTGGTAGTTGTTCTGGCTGCGGAATTCATCCACGAGCTGCTGGCTGTACTCAATCATATTTCCATTATTCAGCACCTCTCCGCTGATGAGGTCAATGTTGATGCTGTACAGGGAAATGCTGGACTGTCCGTCCATCACATAGGATTCTTCCAGCACGATGCTGATCTTTTCTTCATCCATATAGGTGACATAGCCCGTGCTTTCCACATTATAGTCTACATTTTCTCCCTGCCAGCTTCTGTAGTAGTCGTAAAGGGTGCTGAAATAAGTTGCTTCCGTTTCGATCAGATCATTCAGTTCTTCCAGCTGCGGGATATTTCCTCCCACGAGCTGAGGATACCTGCCGACAGCGGTTGCCCCCGTTTCATCATCTGTCAGATCATATTCTTCCCACTCTATGGAATAGCTCAGATCGTCCCGGACCGCATTCGCAAGAGTCACATAATAGTCGTCATCCGCGCTCGGCACATATGTTTCCTCCGGTTCCTGCTCCGGCACTGTCTCACGGGGCGCTTCATACCCATAGGGAAGCTGTCCGTACCATTCCGGCCCATAGCCACCATCCGGATAAGGACTGCCGAAATCCTCCTGCCATTCGCTTATCGCTTTTCTGGACGTGCTTACAGAATTCCTAACCAGGAAAAACACCAGCACCATCGCAATGCACAGCAGAATCGCCAGAACCGTTATGATGACAGCAACAAGGACCTTTCCGTTATTCCTTCTGTCCGGCCCTGTCCCATAGGGACCGTAGCCCTGCGGGCCGTAGGGCGGCATTCCGCCTCCAAAATTCTGACCATACGGCTGTCCCTGCCAGGGCCCCTGTCCGCCCTGTGAGCCATAACCCGCGCCATTCTGCGGGCCATATCCTCCATTCTGCGGGCCGTATCCGGCTCCGTTCCGGGGGCCGTAACCTCCGGTATTCTGGGGGCCATAGCCACCGGCACTCTGTGAACCATATCCCGGATGGTTCCCGGCTCCATTCCAGCCGAATCCTTCCCCCGGCCGGGGACCATAACCTGCACCGTTCTGCTGCGGGCCGCAGCCAGAACCATTCTGCGGACCATATCCCGCATCGTTCTGCTGCCCCCAGCCAGCACCGTTCTGTGGGCCCCATCCAGAGCCGTTCCGGTGGGCAAAACCTCCCGCATCCTGCGGGCCATCGTTCATTCCACCCGTTTCGGCCACCTCGCCGTTTCCGGCATCCGCATGGCCATCCGGCGCCGCTTCCTCTCTCCCATAACCGCAGTTTACGCAGACGCCTCCTTTCATGAGAGCTCCACATTTCGGGCAAAAAGCATATTCCTCCTCATGCGCTTCATACATAATCATCCCTCCATCGGCCTCACGGGCCGTAAGCGTATTCAGCTTCTCCCCCGTCGTCAGATGTTCAGCCGAACACCTCCAGAATCCCTCTGCGCATCAGCGTCAGCGCAGCCGCTACAGCAGACTCTCTGATTTTCGCCCGGCTGCCCTTAAACTGGAATCTTTCCACCCACACGCTGCCGCAGACAAAGCAGGCCATATAAACCAGTCCTACCGGCTTTTCCTCACTTCCGCCGTCAGGTCCGGCAATTCCGGTGATGGAGACCACAACATCCGCTCCGGCCGCCTTCGCGCCTCCCACGGCCATCTCTTCGGCGGTCTGCGGGCTCACTGCGCCATACTTTTCCAGCGTTTCCTTTTTCACGCCGACCTGTTTCCTCTTCGCCTTGTTGGAATAGGTCACAAATCCGGTCTTAAACACATCCGACACGCCCGGCACATTGACCAGCCTGCCGGCGAGCAGGCCGCCGGTACAGGACTCCACCGTAGCCGCTGTGAGGTCGTTCTTTTTCAGGAGCCGAACCACCGCCTCCTCCAGCGTCACCTCGTTTTTCGTGGTATAGACCGCTCTGCCGAACCGGCTCTCCAGCTCCTTCACAACAGGCTTCACCAGCTTTTTCGCCGCTTTCTCATCCTCCGCCCGGGCAGTCACACGAAGATGCACCTCGCCCGTCTTGGCATAGGGCGCTACCGTCGGATTTTTCAGGGACTCCAGATCCGTGATCAGAGTTTCCACACCGCTCTCTCCAAGCCCGCAGATCTTCACCGTGCGGGAATAAATCACCGAAGGGCCGTTCGGGTCCAGGGAGAGAAGATAAGGCGCAATGCTCTTTTCAAACATGGGAATCAGCTCGTTTGGAGGGCCGGGAAGCAGCACAATCCGCTTTCCGTCCTTTTCCAGAATAATTCCGGGCGCCGTTCCGTTATCGTTGTCCACGACAATGGCGCCCTCCGGCACAAGCGCCTGCTTTCTGTTATTATCCGTCATCTTCAGGCCCCGCTCCTGAAAATAAGACTCGATGCGTGAAAGAGAACGGGCATCCTCCACCAGCTGTTTTCCGCAGACTCTGGCCGCCGTTTCCTTCGTCAGATCATCCTGGGTGGGTCCGAGGCCGCCCGACAGAATCAGGATGTCGGAACGCTCCAGCCCGGTTTCCAGAATTCCGGCAAGCCGATCCGCATTATCTCCCACCACCGTCTGATAATAGCAGGACAGGCCCAGCGCAGCGCACTGCTCCGCCAGCCATGCCGCATTGGTATTCACAATATTTCCGAGCAGAAGCTCGGTTCCTACGCAAATCAGTTCTACCGTCATAAATGCCTCAATTTCCGGATTCCTTTATTTGGGATCCTTCATCACATCCTTGTTCTTCACCAGGTAATCGACCAGGGATACCACCGTCAGGATCAGCGCGATCCACATGACGATCTGAGTCACGATGGAAAGCGCGGCAATATCCGCGATCATCAGAACGATCATCACCATCTGGAAGGTGGTTTTAAACTTGCCCCACCAGCTGGCCGCGATCACCACGCCCTTATCGGAAGCCACCAGACGGAAACCGCTGATGATGAATTCCCGGCTGATGATGATGATGACGATCCAGGCGGGAATTCTTCCCAGCTCCACCAGACAGATCAGGGCGGAGCAGACCAGCAGCTTGTCGGCAAGCGGGTCCATGAATTTTCCAAAAGTGGTTACCAGATTGTACTTTCTCGCAATTTTTCCGTCCAGCAGGTCGGTAAGGCTTGCGATCACAAACAGGGCAAGGGCGATCCATTTTCCTGCCGCCCCTCCGATCGGAACCAGCATGAATACCACAAAGGGCACGATCATGATCATTCTGAGTATGGTAAGCTTATTCGGTAAATTCATCTTCCAGTTCTCCTATCAAATCATATTCATAGGACCCGGTCACTCGGGCCCTGACAAAATCTCCGGTCAGAAGCTGTCTCGACGTATTGATGAAAAGAAGGCCGTCCACGCCGGGCGCGTCCATATAGGTTCTTGCCACATAGGCGTTTTCATCCTCCACCTTTCCTTCGATCATGGCGAGAACCGTCCGTCCCTTCATGCTTTCCGCCTTTTCAAAGGCGATCTCCTGCTGCAGCTCCATCAGCTCATCCCTGCGGGATTCCTTGATCTCCTGGGGCACCTGATCAGGCATTTCAGCCGCCGGGGTTCCTTCCTCACGGGAATAAGGGAACACGCCAAGCCGGTCGAATTCCATTTCATCCACAAAATTGTAAAGCTCCTCGAAATCCTCCTGGGTCTCTCCCGGGAACCCGCTGATCAGCGTGGTGCGCAGGCAGATATCCGGAATCGCTTCACGGATCTGCGCGATGCGCTCCCGAAGCTCCTCCTGATTCGTCCGCCTTCCCATTTTTTTCAGAATTCCGTCCGCCGCATGCTGGATGGGCATATCCAGATAATGGCAGATCTTCGGCTCCCGACGGATGCAGTCGATCAGCTCCGGCGTGATCTCCTCCGGATAACAGTACAGAAGCCGGATCCAGTACAGACCGGGGATGCGGCAGAGTTTTTCCAGCAGTTCGGGAAGCGCCTTTCTCCCATACAGGTCTTTGCCGTAAACGGTGGTTTCCTGTGCCACCAGAATCAGCTCCCGCACACCGCCCTCTGCCAGCTCTTCGGCTTCCTTTACCAGAGCATCCATGGGTACGCTGCGGTAGCCTCCCCGCACCTTTGGAATGATGCAGTAGGTGCAGCGCTTATCGCAGCCCTCCGCGATCTTGAGATAGGCATAATGGCCGCCCGTGGTAACGCTGCGCTTCTTTCCATACACAATCGCCGCATCGGCTTCCGGGATATGATTCTCCCGACAGCCCGCCATCACCTCGTCAATGGCGTCCGCGATGCTGTCAATAGCCATGGTCCCGATGATCTCATCCACCTCCGGGATCTCCTGCTGGATCTCCTCCCGGTAGCGCTGCGCGAGGCAGCCTGCAGCGATGAGTACCTGAATCTGCCCTTCCTTTTTCAACTCCGCCATCTGCAGGAGGGTGTTCACGCTCTCCTCCTTGGCATCCCCGATGAAACAGCAGGTATTGACCACAACGGCTTCCGCCTCTGTCTCATCATCCGTAAAGCTATGTCCCCGCTGTGCCAGCATGCCGAGCATCATTTCTGAATCCACCAGATTTTTGTCACAGCCGAGAGATACAAACAAAATTTTCATAGGTCTGACTGAAAAAAGAGAAATGCCCGCAGCAATTTCTCTTCCTTCTTTTCCTTTCCCGTCATTCTTCCACGCCAAGCTCCGCAGCTGCTTCCTCATCGCTCAGGATGCGGATCTTTCCTTCGTTCAGCTCCTCCACGGCGGCGGACAGGGGCTTCATACCCGTCTTCATGCTCACCATCGGCTCGTCTCCCGCGATGATCTGTCTGGCTCTCTTCGCCGTCGCCATCACGATGGAATAACGGCTGTTGACGATCTGTCCTTCACCCTCATGGGCGCTGCCGTTTACCACTTTCATCAAATCACTGTAAGAGGGATGTAACATTTTTTATTCTCCTTTCACTACCGCGTCCAGCTCCGAACGCATATCGGCGATCAAATGCCTGTTCCTGACCGGGTTCCTGCGCGCTGCATTGATAATGTCATTCATTTCCCGCACGCATTCGTCCAGATCATCATTGATAATCAGATATTCATAGTTTTCAATGCCTTCCGCTTCCTCAGAAGCGCGCACGAGCCGTTCCCGGATCACCTCGGGGCTTTCCGTTCCCCTGCCCTCAAGCCGCCGCTTCAGCTCTGCCGCACTGGGGGGCATGACGAACAAAAGCAGGGCTTCCGGAAATTTTTCCTTCACCTTGAGCGCGCCCTGGATCTCGATCTCCAGGATCACGTCCCGGCCGTCCTGCAGACATTTCTCCACATACTTACGCGGCGTTCCGTAATAGTTGCCGCAATAGGAGGCATATTCGATCAGGCCGTCCTCCTCAATGGTTCTTTCAAAGGTTTCCTTATCCACAAAAAAGTAGGATTCTCCGTCCACTTCGCCCTCTCTGGGCGCTCTGGTGGTCATGGAAACCGACAGGGCATAATTGTCATACCGCTTCAGAAGCTCCTTCATGAGCGTGCCCTTACCTGCTCCCGAAAAACCGGATACCACAATCAGAATTCCCTTACGCTTCATCCATTTCCTCCCGTCCGGGCTGTGCCCTGTTCGCAATGGTTTCCGGCAGAAGGGCGGAAAGCACCAGCTGCCCGTTCTCCATTACCAGCACCGCCTTGGTCTTACGCCCCTGTGTGGCGTCCACCGCGGTTCCCGCTTCCTTCGCCGTCTGCACCATCCGCTTTACCGGCGCGGATTCGGGACTCACCACCGCAATCACCTTATCCGTATTCACAATATTCCCAAAGCCCACATGAATAAACTGGTTCATAAAACCTCCGCTTGTATCATTCAATATTCTGGATCTGCTCCCGCACCTTTTCGATCTCCGTTTTCAGTTCGATCGCATGGTTGGAAGTCTCCAGATCACTGGCCTTGGAAAGAATCGTATTGGCCTCCCGGTTCATTTCCTGAGCGATGAAGTCCAGCTTGCGTCCTATGCTTCCGCCCTCCAGAATGGTTTTCCTGGTCGTCTCGATGTGGCTCTTCAGGCGCACCAGCTCTTCGTCCACGCAGACCTTATCCGCGAAGATTGTAACCTCCATCACAAGACGGTTCTCATCCACCTGTGCGTCTCCGAGAAGCTCCTTCACCTTCGCTTCCAGATTCTGCCGGTATTCCGCAATGATCTGCGGCGCCCTCGCTTCAATGAAAGCGACATGCTCCAGCATGCCGTCCAGCTTTCCGATCAGATCCTTCTGCAGATTTTCTCCCTCGCTGATCCGGGCGCGCGTCAGTGCTTCCGCCGCTCCCCGCAGCGCCTTTTCCAGCGTCTTCCAGATGCCTTCCTCGTCCATATTCCCTTCTTCCATGGAAAAAACCTCCGGAAAACGGGCGAGCGAGGAAACCGTAATGTCGTCCTTCAGCGAAAACTCCTCCGCCATCTGCCTTAAATACCTGAGGTACTCCGCCGCGGTCTCCCGGCTGTATCTGACCGTTCCTCCGCTCTCCGTGAAATCCTCATAGGACAGGAACAGATCCACCTTTCCTCTCTGGATGTATTCCTTCAGCGTGCCGCGGATGGCGGCTTCGAAGTAATTCAGTTTCTTGGGCATCTTCATGCTCACATCCAGATAACGATGGTTGACGGACTTCATCTCCACCGTGATTTTTCGTTCGGCATCTGCGGCCTCACAGCGGCCAAACCCTGTCATGCTTTTTATCATCTGCTTTCCTCCGGATCAGGAGCTTTGCTGCTGCCCAGACGTTTCTGAACAGCAGCAAAGCTTCCCATATTCAATTTATTATAATTCAGAACCGCAGGCCAGTCAAGATTCACTTGTATCCGTACAAACTGGCTGTTATACTTATGATACAGTTCCCTTTCCGCCGGAATCGGACAGACACCGTGCCTGCATGGCCGATGCCCGGTTCTGTCGGAGCGGACTGCTACATGCTCTTAAGAAAGGATGATAGATCATGGCATTCGACGGCATCACAATCGCAGCAGTCAGAAAGGAGCTTTCCGATGCGCTCACAGGCGGACGGGTCTATAAAATCGCCCAGCCGGAGCCGGATGAGCTGCTTCTTACCATAAAAAACAACAGCAGCCAGTACCGGCTCACCCTGTCCGCATCGGCTTCGCTCCCGCTCGTTTTTCTTACAGGAAAAAATAAAACCAGCCCCATGACAGCGCCCAACTTCTGTATGCTGCTGCGCAAACACATCCAGAACGGCCGGATTCTCTCCATCACCCAGCCCGGCATGGAGCGGATTCTGAATTTTCAGATCGAGCATCTGGATGAAATGGGGGATCTGCGCACCAAGCAGCTCATCGTGGAGCTGATGGGTAAGCACAGCAACATCATTTTCTGCGATGAAAACAACATGATCATCGACAGCATCAAGCACATTTCCGGTATGGTCAGCTCCGTCCGCGAGGTGCTTCCCGGCAAGGATTATTTCATTCCCCACACCCAGGACAAGGAAAATCCGCTGGAAACGGAGCGGACACAGTTCATGGAGCGGGTGTTTTCCGGTGCTCAGCCCTGCTTCAAGGCGCTCTATACCTCCTTCACCGGCCTGTCTCCTGCCATCGCCCATGAAATCTGCTACCGGGCGGGCGGAAACGCAGACCTGTCCACCGCTGCCCTGGACGAGGACAGCAGGCAGGCGCTTTGGGAGGCCTTTTCGCACATGATGGAGGAAGTGCGCACGGAACATTTTTCTCCCTGCATCGTCTATGAAGGCGGCAGCAGAGGCGCCGACGCACAGGAGGCCGCTGCATCCGGCCGGAGCCTTTCCGTCCCGGAGGAGTACGCCGCTCTGACCCTGACTTCCTATCCGCCGGCGCTGCGAAAGGATTATACTTCCATCTCCGCCCTTCTGGAGGATTACTACGCGGAAAAAAATACGGTTACCAGGATCCGCCAGCGGTCCTCAGATCTCAGACGGATCGTTTCCACCGCCCTGGAGCGGAATGTGAAAAAATACGACCTGCAGATCAAGCAGATGCGGGACACGGAAAAGCGGGACAAATACCGAGTGTACGGAGAGCTTTTAAACACCTACGGCTACAGCGCCGAACCCGGCGCGAAGTCCCTCACCTGCCCCAACTACTATACGGGGGAGGACATCACCATTCCGCTGGATCCCACCCTCTCTGCCGGAGAAAACGCGAAGAAGTATTTTGAAAAATACAACAAGCTGAAACGTACCTTCGAGGCGCTTTCTGATCTCACGCTGGAGACGAAGGCGGAGGTGGAGCACCTGGAATCCATCAGCACCTCCCTGGACATCGCCCAGAAGGAGGAGGATCTGGTTCAGATCCGCGAGGAGCTGATCGAAAGCGGCTACATCCGCCGAAAAGGCCCCGCCCGGGGAAAAAAGGTGAAGATCACCAGCGTTCCCTTCCACTATGTAAGCGGTGACGGCTATGACATTTATGTGGGAAAAAATAACTACCAGAACGAAGAGCTGACCTTCCGCTTTGCCACCGGCGGCGACTGGTGGTTCCATGCCAAGGGAATCCCCGGCTCCCATGTGATCGTAAAGTCCAGGGGAGAAGAGCTTCCCGACGCCACCTTTGAAGACGCGGCAAGGCTTGCCGCCTACTATTCCAAGGGCCGTGGAAATGAAAAGGTGGAAGTGGACTATACAGAGAAAAAGAATGTGAAGAAGCCCGCCGGAGGAAAGCCCGGCTTTGTGGTCTACTACACCAACTACTCCATGATGATCGACTCCAACATCAGCGGACTGAAGCAGGTGGAAACGTGAGTTGTCAGATGTTCGCAGCAAAACCCCGCCGCACGATATTTTCGTCCGGCGGGGTTTTCACTGATCTTTTTCCTGTCCTGTCTCAATGTCCGCTTTTTAAAGCGTTCCGGAAGTAAAGAGTCCTCTCACGTGGGAAATCTCCTCCGGCGTGGCCTTCTGCGCGGGTACATAGTAGGATTTCTCCCGGGCAAGCTGATACAGCTGCTCCTGGCACTGTTCCGCCGCGTTTCTCATCTGCTTCAGCGTAGTTTTCAGCTCCTTATTTTCCGTCTGGACGATCATCTCGCCGTATCTGGTCAGTTCTCCGTTGATTCCGGCGAGCGCATCCGCCACCATCGTTTTTTCCTGCAGCATTTGTCACACATCCTTTCCGCCTTTGGGCCTTACTGTAAAAATTTCATGAGCTGCTGTTTGTTCTCCATCGCGGACTTCGCGCCCTGCTCAAAGAACTGTTTGATCTTCGCGTCCTCCGCCCAGGAGGCGTATTCCTTCATTTTACAGTGGGTCGTATCGCAGCCGCCGATCAGATGGCGCAGGTTCTGCAGGTCAAGTTCTGAAATATTTGCCATTTCCATACCTCTTTTCCGAAGCGGAAAGCGCTGCTGCGCTCCCGGCTTCTTTTTTCCTTCGGTTTACACCATTATTGTGTTCTGACAGGCATGGAACTATGCAGGAAGGTTTTTCTTTTCAAAACACCGGACCGGCTTACAGTCCGAGCTCCTCCCAGGTCAGGGTTATCTCATGAAAGCCCGACGAATAGGGGCCGATTTCATAGGGCTGCGCATAAAAAACAACGCCCTCCTGCGTCAGATAGGACTGGCTTAAAAAATCCGTTTTTGCGTTTATGGTATCCGCCGCATCTTCAAAATATCCGTCCTCCGGATGCTCCTCAATCCGTGCGAGGAATTTTTCCCTGGCCAGTTCGTTCACTTCCTCCTCCGAAGGAGGAAGCAGACTCGCCAGCGTCACCTCGCTGCCGTCCTCTCCGCTGAAAATATGAGTCTCTCTCCCCGGCATTCCATGCGCACCCCCTGTGTAGAGGTAATTGTCCTGCCGGACGGAAATCACTCCCTGTACGGCCGTCACCACTTCTACCGAATATTCATCCGACCAGGGCGCCCGATCCTCCGTCGTATCCGACTCCCAGAATTCCAGCGCGTTCTGCGCGGGGGAATTCGGATCCGAGTCATAAAAATCCATCTTCTTCGCAGCCCATTCCTGATAAAAGGCGTTTATGGCCTCTTCCGCAGCAGTCTCTCCTTCAAAAAACGGATATTCCAGAGAAACTGTGAATGCCGCCTTGCCGTTTGACGCGTTCCAGGCCGTCTCTTCCGTTTCCTTATGCCAGGTATACGTTCCGGCAGTCATACTCTCTTCGTCCGCATCCTGTACCACAGATGTGCTTTCTACGGCAGCCGTGTCGGTCTGTTCCATCTCATTCTGCCCTTCCTCCGCCATGCCGCAGCCCATCGGCAGAGCCAGAAGGAATACAAAGCAGGCTGCCATTTTTCTCCATCTTTTCTTCATGTTTCCTCCGTTCCGGGATCTGTGCCTTTTTTGGACATAAATCCATCCTTGTAAGGGGTGAAAAAAGTTTCACAGCTACTATTTTCTCCAAAAAAATCATCCGGCATCCCTTTCCGATGCCGGATGATTTTATTCCCAAAGCAGGCCGGAGCAAGCTCCGTCTGCCGCCTGATTTTTTAACCGATCAGCCAGTCATACATCTCCTGATATTTTTTCGCCGAAACATTCCAGGAGAAGTCAACTGCCATGCCTCTGTCTATGATCTTGTTCCATTCGCGCTTCTTATCGTAATAAATCTTTTCTGCATAGCGGATTGTTCCCAGCATCTCATGCGCGTTGTAATTACTGAAGCTGAAGCCCGTTCCTGTGCTCTCATATTCGTTATACGGCCACACCGTATCCTTCAGGCCTCCCGTTTCACGCACGATCGGCACCGTGCCGTAACGCAGAGCAATCAGCTGGCTCAGACCGCAGGGCTCGAACAGGGAAGGCATCAGGAAAGCGTCACTGGAAGCGTAGATTCTGTGGGCCACCGCCTCAGAATAATAGATCTGCGCGGACACCTTTCCCTGATATTTCCAGGCGAAATGCCGGAACATATTCTCATAACGCTCTTCGCCGGTTCCCAGCACAATGAGCTGGATGTTGTCCTGGCAGAGCTCATCCATCACATAGGCAACCAGGTCAAAGCCCTTCTGATCCGTCAGGCGGGAAACCACGCCGATCACCATGGCCCTGTCGTCCTGATTCAGCCCAAAATCGGCCTGCAGGGACCGTTTGTTCTTGATCTTTTCCTTCCGGAAGTTCACCGCATTGAAGGTACGGGTGATGAAAGGATCGGTCTCCGGATTGTATTCATCATAATCGATGCCGTTCACAATGCCTCTCAGATCGCCGCTTCTGGCGCGCATCAGACCGTCCAGTCCCTCCCCGTAGAAGGGCGTCTTGATCTCCTCCGCGTAGGTATTGCTCACCGTCGTAATCGCATCCGCATACACCAGGCCGCCCTTTAACAGATTGGCGTCCTTATAGGCTTCCAGCTTATCCGGCGTGAAGAACGACATGGGAAGCCCCGTAATATCCTGTACCTCCTTGATGCTCCATTTTCCCTGGAACTTCAGATTGTGGATCGTCATGACCGTCTTAATTCCGCGGTAAAAATCGCTTCCCTGGAATCTTTCATGCAGATAGACAGGAACCAGTCCTGTCTGCCAGTCATGGCAGTGGATCAGATCAGGCCGGAAATCGATCACGGGCAGGATGGACAGCGCCGCCTTGGAGAAAAACGCAAACTTCTCAATTTCAAACAGCGCATTGTCGCAATAGGGCTTGAATCCGTTGAAGTAAAACTCGTTATCGATGAAATAGAATTTGATGCCGTCCACTTCCGATTCCATGATTCCCACATACTGGTTCTGCCAGTGGAAATCCATATAGAAATGAGTTCTGTAGGTCAGTCGGTCCTTCATAGCCTGCGTCATGCAGACATATTTCGGCAGAATCACCCGTACATCGTAGTATTCTCTGTCAATGCACTTGGGCAGCGCACCCACCACATCCGCCAGACCGCCTGTTTTTATAAACGGCACGCCTTCCGAAGCCACAAATAGAATTTTTTTCACCGTAATCAATAAAATATCCTTCTCTAAATTTCGGCTTTGCATTTATTATACATCATCATTGCATTGAAATAAAGGACTTTTTCTTGGCGGGAGCCATCATGAAAAGCTTCAGCTCTTATATTGCAGACGGATTTTGTCAGCGATCAGAGCGATGAATTCAGAATTGGTCGGTTTTCCCTTGCCGGTGTTGATGGTATAGCCAAACAATGCGTCAAGCGTTTCCATCCTGCCCCTGCTCCAGGCCACTTCAATCGCATGGCGGATCGCCCGTTCCACACGGCTGGGCGTGGTCTGATATTTCTTCGCGATCGTAGGATACAGGATTTTGGTGATCGAATTGAGCATCTCAATATCCTGCACAGACATCATGATCGCTTCTCTCAGATACTGATATCCCTTGATGTGGGCCGGAACACCGATCTCATGGATCATGTCCGTCACATCCTTTTCCAGACTGCGCGGCGTCTGACCGGACTTCTGCGCCTGCGTCTGACCGGACGCCTCCAGAGGCTTTTCTTCCTGTGCCGTCAGCTCCGCCGCATCTGTTCCCGCTGCGGGAACCGTGATCATGATCTGGAATTCTTTATTCGTTTTCATCAGATCCGTCAGAATCTGTACCACTCTTTCGCTGTCCTTCCCCGTACTCATGCGTAACTGTTCCATATTCGTCCTCCATTCCGAAGCGATTTTGGCAAAATCCTTTTCTTTTTTGTCTGTTCCTGCACTAATTATATAAGAATGACAAAATATGGCAACCTTCTTTCGTCGCACAAAACGCGTTAAATCGTTAATATTCGATACGTTTTCGACGTTCTCTTTGTCGTTTTTGCACGATACGGGTTGAAATCCGGCGATAATCGACAGATTCTGCTGTAAGCGAGCTTACGTGTAAGACCGCCCTTTCCTCTGCTCTTTCCACTGCCCCATCCCGGAGCAGCCCGAATCGTCTTGTGGAGTCGTTGACCAGTACATAGGTTGCTGCGCCGATCAGCCTGCATCTTTATTGCATACAATTCATGATAACACTGATCATCATTTCTTTTTCTTCCGGTCTCGATTCCGCGATCATAATCGTAAGAGCCACCAGTGTTCCATCCTCTATCTTCTTCTTTCCATCAGAAAACAGCGCTTCGTTTTTATCCAGAAAATACAAAAACATCGTTGCCGCAATTCTTTTGTTTCCGTCAATGAAGCTGTGATTTTTCGTGACAAAGTACAAAAGGTTTGCTGCTTTTTCTTCCAGCGACTCATAAATATCCACTCCGTTGAAGGATTGATAAATATTTCCGATGCTGCCCTTAAAGGAATCATCCTTTTCTCTGCCAAACAGATCCGATTCATCGCCAAAGCGCATACTCTGTATGACTTCCATACATTCTTCATATGTAAGAACGTATGTTGCCTTATTCCCTTTTGGCCGGGTCATGTTCTGATGATCGTAAGAATCCAGCAAATCGAGCGCACTGCTGTATTTCTCTATGACAGAAAGCACCTGCTTACTATCCAGATCATTCTGCGTCCGTTTCATAATCCGTATCACTTCTCCAAGCTGTTTGATGCGATTATCATTCACAGCATAGCCTTTTAATATGTATTGTTTTAATACGGTATTTGCCCAGCGGCGAAACTCCACGCCGCGTTTTGATTTGACACGGTAGCCGACGGAGATGATTACATCTAAATTGTAATATTCTGTCATGTGTGTTTGTGTTTTTCCCTTGATAGCACCATGCTGAGTGGTAGTCGCAAATTTTGCGACCACCACCTGATCTTCTAATTCTTCTTTTAGCGCATTGTTAATATGCTTACCGATGGTTTTTACGTCTCTGTCGAACAATTCGGACATTTGATTCCGATTTAACCACACGGTATCATTTTCCACAGTTACAGGTAACTTCACCTGTCTGTCTTCCGTTTCAAAAATTACAATCTCATTATTATTCTGCACCCTGTTCCCTCTCTTCCTTTTTCGCTGTCAGTTCTTCATATTTCAGCTGATACGCAATCAGCCGCGGAATATATTCCGGAGGTCTTCTGCGTCCCGCTTCCCAATCCTCTATTGTCCTCAGAGGAATTCCAATATGAATGGAAAAATCTTTTCTGGATAGTCCCGTCTGTTCTCTGATCATTCTAAGCTGTTCTGCCAAATCCATACTCATTGCCTCCCTGCGGTATTTTCTTTATTATATTACATTTTTTCTTTTCACGCAATGCGTGGGTTTGTATCAGATGATCCTTTCCTTCACTCCGTCCGGGCTCAGCGAGAATCCGCTTCGCTCCTTCTCGCTGCCGGCTTTCGCCGGATAGCAGCCCTTCGAAAAAGACTCTGCCGTAAGCAAGCTTACGCAGGATCCTTCCCTCTACCCCGTCCGGGCCCAGCTCGAATCCGCTTCGCTTCTTCTCGCTGTCCGGCTTTCGCCGGATAGCAGCCCTTCGAAAAAGACTCTGCCGTAAGCAAGCTTACGCAGAGTCTTTTCTTCGGTCTGCTGCCCGGACTCAATGTTCGAGCATGTTTTCAATAAATATCCCATAGCCTCTTGTGGGATCGTTGACCAACACATGTGTTACCGCACCCACAAGTTTTCCGTTTTGAATGATGGGAGCGCCACTCATTCCCTGAACGATTCCGCCGGTCAGGGCCAGAAGGCGATCGTCCGTGACGGTGATTTCCAGGCCTCTGTTGACGTTGTCGTGATCCAGATGGATCCCCGTGATTTCTATGGTATAAAGTTCCGGCTCCCCGCCTACGCTGCACAGGATCTCGGCTTCTCCCTCCTCCACCTCCTGCTTCAGGCCGATGGGCATTGCGGAAGAAATGATCCCGGACGCGGATTCCTCATTCAGGCTCCCGAAAATTCCTTCCTCCGTATTGGCTTCTATGGTTCCGATCCGGTTGCATTCATCATAATCAATCACGCCGGTCAGTTCTCCCGGAGAACCGTTCTCTCCCTTCGTGATGGAAATGATTTCCGTCTTATACAGGCTTCCGCTCTCCAGATTCATCAGTGCGGCCGTATCCATATCGTTGATTCCGTGTCCCAGCGCGCCAAAGCTGTTGTCCTCATCCAGCCAGGTCAGGGTGCCGACCCCCTGTGCGTTGTCACGGATCCAGATCCCCAGCTTGTATTCTCCGTTCTGATTCTGCTCCGGGGTCAGGCTCACGTCAAACTGCTGCCCATCCCGGAGAATGGTCAGGATCATTTCCTCTCCCCCGCTGTCCGCAATGCGCTGCATGAACGCTGCCTTTCCCGTTACAGTCTCTCCATCCGCCTGCAGGATATAATCTCCCTCCTTCAGCAGTCTGGCCGCAGGAGCATATGTCTGTCCGTCCGGCCCTTCAAACTCTCCGGTGGCAATCACAAGCACGCCTTCCGTCTTCACATAGATCCCGATGGGGATTCCGGCAGGAATAAGCGTCCTGTCGTCGATCACCTCCACCTGGACCGTTTTAAAGGGAATCAGCCCGAACAGCTTCAGCTCCATGTGATAGCTTTCCAGCTCTTCCGCATACAGGGTGAGCGGCTCATTCAGGTTGACAGACAGGCTTTCCTGCGAAACCCGGTTCACGACGTTCATTCCGGCAGCTGCCACCACTTCCTCCGCATTCTTCTCTCCATTTTCCGCATAACCGCCCGTCCCATTCCCGGAATTTTCCCCCGCCGTGTTTGCGGAATCCCCTTCCTCCGTATCGTTTCGATACAGCTCCCCTGATACGGGGACGTTCAGATCCAGCTCCTGCTGCACGCCCGCGCGGATATGGATCATGCCGGGCACGCGTTCCCAGATCAGAAGCATCCAGCATATGAAAAGCGCCGTTACGGCACAGATAAGAATCAGGCACAGGATCAATCTGTATTTTCGTCTCCTTTCCAATTCCTCACATCCTTTCCCAAAAACTTGAAAAGGACATACATCTGC
>CAJFMW010000059.1 GCA_904392525.1 uncultured Eisenbergiella sp. | reverse complement strand
GAGCTGGCAGATGTCGAGGAGGAAGCATGAAAAGAAACTCTAAGGCGTCAGAAGACGCCGCCTAAGAGTTTCTAAGTTTCATGCCGAAGAATGGCCCTTCGGGCCATTCTTCCAGAGTTATGGAGGTGGTAAATGTGAAAATCGTTTTCATGGGAACGCCAAAGCTTGCGGCGGGTGTGCTGAAGTCGCTGTATGAAGCGGGACATGAGATTTCCGCCGTGGTGACCCAGCCGGATAAGCCCAAAGGCAGAAGCAAGGCGCTGCAGATGTCTCCGGTGAAGGAATATGCGCTTCAGAAGGGCATTGAGGTGTTTCAGCCGGTCCGTATCCGGAAGCCGGAGGCGGTGGAAAAGCTGAAGGAATTTGACGCGGAGGTTTTCGTGGTGGCCGCCTTCGGGCAGATCCTCTCCCAGGAGATTCTGGATATGCCGAAATATGGCTGCATCAACGTTCACGCTTCCCTGCTTCCCGCCTACCGGGGATCCGCGCCCATTCAGTGGTGCATCATCAACGGGGAAGAAAAGACGGGCGTGACCATCATGCAGATGGACGCCGGAATCGATACGGGAGATATGCTTTTGAAAAAAGAGGTTCCCATCCTGCCTTCCGACACGGCGGAAAGCCTGTCGGACAAGCTGGAAATGGCGGGAGGGGAAGCGATCGTGGAAGCGCTTGGGCTTCTGGAGCGGGGAGAGCTGAAGGCCATTCCCCAGAATGAGGCGGAAAGCAGCTATGTTTCCATGATCGACAAGGCCATGGGACGGATCGATTTTTCCCGTTCTGCGGCGGAAATCGACCGGCTGATCCGGGGGCTGTATCCATGGCCCAGCGCCTTTACCTCTTATAAGGGAAAAACATTGAAGATCTGGGAGGCCGCCCCTCTTTTGGAAGAGACGGACGGACAGCGAAGGATGCCGTATATGTGAATACCGGAAAGGGTATTCTGAAAGTGACGCAGCTTCAGCTGGAAGGCAAGAAGCGGATGCAGGTGAAGGACTTTCTGCTTGGCTGCAGGATGGAAAAAGGAGAACTGTTAGGATGTTAGGATACGGATACGGTTACTATTTTGACCCCACCTATATACTGGTCATCATCGGCGCGATTCTGTCGATCTGGGCGAGCAGCCGGGTGAACAGCACCTATTCCAGATATTCCCGTGTGCGCAGCATGACGGGAATGACCGGCGCGGAGGCCGCCAGAAGAATTCTGGATTATAACGGGCTGACCAATGTGCGCATTGAGCATGTGCGGGGAAATCTGACGGATCATTACGATCCGTCCGCCAAGGTGCTGCGCCTGTCGGATGCCACCTTCGCATCGACAAGCGTGGCTGCCATCGGCGTGGCTGCCCACGAGTGCGGACATGCGGTGCAGGATAAGGAGGGCTACGCGCCCCTGCGCGTCCGCACCGCTCTGGTACCAGCGGCCAACCTGGGCTGCAGGCTGGGCATTCCGCTGGTGATTCTGGGCCTGATTCTGGGGCTGAACAGCACGCTGGCCATGATCGGCGTATGGATCTTCGCCATTTCCGTGCTGTTTCAGATCGTGACCCTTCCGGTGGAATACAATGCCTCCGGACGGGCGCTTCGGATGCTGGGAAGCTTCCATATCCTCAGTGAGCAGGAGACGGGGCTGGTGAGAAAGGTGCTCAGCGCGGCGGCACTCACCTATGTGGCTGCGGCAGCCTCCAGCGTGCTTCAGCTGCTGCGGCTGTGGCTGCTGGCAGGCGGAAGAAGGCGGGACGACTGATTCGGGAAAAACGGCCGGCCGGGCTGCCCTTTGCGGCGGCAAAGCTGGGAAAACGACAGAGGAAAGGCGGATCAGAGATGGATGCACGGAACGGAAGCCCAAAGACGATGGATATGAGGGCGCTGGCCCTGGATCTGCTCCTGGAAGCGGAGCGGGGAACGGAGTATGAAAATACCCTCTTAAAAAACACATTGGACAAATATGATTATCTGAACGGCCGGGATAAGGCTTTCTTAAAACGCCTTGTGGACGGCGTGACAGAGCGTCAGCTTCAGCTGGACTATATACTGGAGCAGTTTTCCAGCCTTCCCGTGCGGAAGATGAAGCCTCTGATCCGCTGTGTTCTGCGCATGGGGGCTTATCAGATCCTGTTCATGGACGGCGTGCCGGATTCCGCTGCCTGCAACGAAGCGGTGAAGCTTGCCAAAAAGCGCCGCTTCGCTCAGCTTTCCGGCTTTGTGAACGGCGTGCTCAGGAAGCTCTGTTCTCAGAAAAATGCCCTTGCCTGGCCGGATCGGGAAAAGGAGCCGGTCCGTTTCCTTTCCGTCCGCTATTCCATGCCGGAATGGATTGTGCGCAGATGGATGGAAGAATACGGAGCGGAAAAGACGGAAGTCATGCTGAAGGCTCTTCTGGAAAAGCGTCCCCTGACTATCCGCCTGTCGGAGCGGCTTTCGGAGAAAGAGCGGGAGAGCCTTCTGCAGGCATTTCGGGAACAGGGCTGCAATCCGGTTCCCCATCCCCTTTTCGGAGTAGAGCCGTCTGAGGAAAGGCCGGTTTATATGCTGGAGGGCGCGGAGGGCGTGGCCTCCCTGCCTGGCTTTGCGGAAGGCGCCTTTGCGGTGCAGGACGCTGCGAGCATGATGGCGGTGGAATGTGCGGGAATCCGTGAGCTTGTCCGGCATCGAAGGCAGGAAGCCGGGACCGGTCCGGCTGAAGCGGCAGAGGATCTGTTCGTTCTGGACGTCTGCGCCGCGCCCGGCGGCAAGGCCTGTCAGGCGGCGGAGCTTCTGGAGGGAACGGGGATGGTTCTCGCCCGTGACCTGACGGAAGGAAAAATTGCCTACATAAGGGACAATGCCGCAAGGCTGCGTCTTTCCAATCTTCATGCCCAGGTGTGGGATGCAAGAGAGCTGGATGAAACCATCCTGGAACGGGCGGACGTGGTGCTTGCAGACCTGCCCTGCTCCGGCCTTGGCGTGATGGGAAGAAAGGCGGACATCCGTTATCGGGTAAGCCCGGAAAGCCTTTCCGGGGTGGCCGCTCTGCAGAGAGAGATTCTCAGTACCGTATGGAAATATGTGAAGCCCGGTGGCCTGCTCCTTTACAGCACGTGTACCCTTAACCGGGAGGAAAACGAAAACATGGCGGCCTGGTTTTGGCAGCAGTTTCCCTTTGTTCCAAAGGAGCCGGCTGCATCGCTTCCCGCTTCCTGCAGGGAAGGGGAGCCGGAGGGCTGCGTCCGTTTTCTGCCTGGAGAGAACGGAACGGACGGCTTTTTCATCGCATGCTTTCGGAGAAAACAGGAAGAGATTCACAACAGGAAGGAATGACCGGATGGATATCAAATCCATGACATTGGAAGAACTGAAAACCATGGTTGCCGAAGAAGGGGAGAAGCCCTTCCGGGCTGCCCAGCTCTATGACTGGATGCACAGAAAGCTGGCGGAGGATTACGGGCAGATGACCAACCTTTCCGCCGCCTTTCGGGAAAAGCTGGTGGAAAAATATCCGCTGACTTCCCTGAAGCTGGTTGACATGCAGCAGTCCGGAATCGACGGAACCAGAAAATTTCTCTTCGCCCTTCCGGACGGCAATCTGGTGGAGAGCGTCTGGATGAAGTATAAGCACGGCAACTCCGTCTGCATTTCCTCCCAGGTGGGCTGCAAAATGGGCTGCCGCTTCTGCGCCTCCACGCTGGACGGCTGGGAGAGAAACCTTCTCCCCTCAGAGATGCTGGATCAGATATATGCCATCACCTGCGTCACCGGAGAGCGTGTTTCCAACGTGGTGGTGATGGGAACCGGGGAGCCGCTGGACAATTATGAGAATCTGCTCCGCTTCATCCGGCTTCTCACCGATGAAAACGGCCTGCACATCAGCCAGAGGAACGTGACCGTCTCCACCTGCGGACTGGTGCCCCAGATGCGGCGCCTCGCGGAGGAACATCTGGCCATCACCCTGGCTCTGTCCCTTCATGCGGCCACGGATGAAAAGCGACGGGAGCTGATGCCTGTGGCGCTGAAATGGCGGCTGGATGAGCTGATGGAGGCATGCGCATACTATTTTGAACAGACCGGAAGAAGGATGACCTTCGAGTATGCCCTGGTGGGCGGCGTGAATGATGCCATGGAAGATGCGGAACGGCTGACGGCCCTTGCGAAACCGCTTTCTGCGCATATCAATCTGATTCCCGTCAACCCCATCAGGGAGCGTTCCTACAGGCAGTCAGGGCGTTCTCAGATCGAGGCATTCAAAAATAAGCTTGAAAAAAACGGAATAAATGTTACTATAAGAAGGGAAATGGGCAGGGATATCGACGGAGCCTGCGGCCAGCTGCGCCGCCGTCGTATTGCTGAAGAAAGGTGCGGTTTATCGGAGTGAAAGCATTTTCCTTAACGGATATCGGGAAAAAGAGACAAATGAATCAGGATCATCTGTACGCCTCTCTGGAGCCGGTCGGAAATCTGCCGAACATTTTTCTCGTTGCGGACGGGATGGGCGGACATAAGGCCGGAGGATATGCTTCCAGCTGCGCGGTGGAAACGATTCTGGATGAGGCCGGTGTCTGCCCGGATGAAGCGGCAGAGCAGATTCTCACCCGGGCGATCCGCCGGGCGAATGAGGTGATTGCCTGCCGTGCGGGAGAGGATGAGCGCTTCGCCGGAATGGGTACCACCGTTGTCGCCGCCTGTATTGAGCAGGGTGAGCTGATTGCAGCAAACGTGGGAGACAGCAGGCTTTACGTGATCCACGATGATTCGATTGAGCAGGTGACGGAGGATCATTCTCTTGTCCAGGAAATGGTAAAATATGGCGGAATCAATAAAGAAGAGGCCAGAGTTCATCCAAATAAGAACATTATCACACGTGCCGTCGGCCTGGAGCAGGAGCTGCAGGTGGACTGTTTCAGAAAGATGCTTCATCCCGGAGACAGGGTGCTCCTGTGCTCTGACGGACTTACCGACATGCTGGAGGATGAACAGATCAGAAGGATCATTGACAAAAAGAAGGATGTCCGCAGCGCGGCCGAAAAGCTTGTAAAGGCGGCAAACGACAATGGCGGCAGGGATAATATCGCGGTCATCGTGATTGACCCGTTCACATAAATGGCAGGAACTTTTGCTGGAGGAATGGAATGATTAAAATTGGAATGATGCTGGGAGACAGATACGAGATCCTGGAAAAAATAGGCACCGGAGGGATGTCGGATGTCTACAAGGCAAAAGACCATAAGCTGAACCGCTTTGTCGCGGTTAAGGTGCTGAAGCAGGAATTCAGTGAAAATACAAACTTCGTATCCAAGTTCAGGGTGGAAGCACAGGCCGCAGCGAGCCTGATGCATCCCAATATCGTGAATGTGTACGATGTGGGAGAGGAAAACGGCGTCCATTATATCGTGATGGAACTGGTAGAAGGAATCACCCTGAAAAAATACATTGAGAAAAAAGCACGTCTTTCCGTAAAAGAAGCGGTCAGCATCGCCATCCAGGCATGCATGGGCCTTGAGGCAGCGCATAACAATCATATCATACATCGGGACATCAAGCCTCAGAACATCATTATTTCTAAAGAAGGAAAAGTCAAGGTAACGGATTTCGGCATCGCAAAGGCAGCGACCAGCAACACCATCACCTCCAATGTGATGGGGAGCGTTCACTACACCTCGCCTGAACAGGCCAGAGGCGGCTACAGCGATGAGAGAAGCGATATTTATTCCATGGGCATCACTCTGTTCGAGATGCTTACCGGGCGTGTGCCCTTTAACGGGGATACGACGGTGGCCATTGCGATCAAGCAGATTCAGGAGCCCATGCCTTCACCCAGGGATTTCGTTCCAGAGATTCCGGTGAGCGTGGAGCAGATCGTATTAAAGAGCACACAGAAAAGCCCCGACAGGCGCTATCAGAGCGTGGGCGCGCTGATTGAGGATCTGAAAAAATCCCTGGTCACGCCCGACGAGGATTTCGTAAAGGTCATTGATACGGAATCGAACGCGGCCACCCGCAAGGTCAGCCGGGACGATATGAACCAGATCAAGAAGCAGTATAAGAAAAGTTCCCACACGGAGGAGATCCGCCTGAAGAAAAATTCCGCGAAGCCTCCGGCACAGCCGGCGAAAAGCGGAAAGAAGAAAAGGACGGATTTTGAAAATGAGATTCTGGATGAGGAAGAAGAGGAAGAATACGAGTCCAGAATGGAACGGTTCACCACGATTCTTGCGGTGGCGGGCGCTGTCCTCATCGGATGTATCATCATTTTCCTGGTGGGGCGTGCGATCGGCATTTTCCGCTTCCCTTCCTCCAGTCAGGAAGGCGGCACACAGATGATTGCGGTTGACGGAATGACGGAGGAGGACGCCACGAAGGCCCTTGAAGATCTGGGGCTGGATCTGAATATTTCCGTCGTCTATGAAGAAAACGGCGATGTGGAGGAAGGCGTTGTGATCAACGCCAGTGTGGAAACAGGAACCCGGCTTTCGCAGGGGGATGCGGTTACTCTTACCGTCAGTGGAACAGAAGGCGGCGTTACGGTCCCGGATGTGTATGACAAGAGTCTGGCCGAAGCGGTATCCGAGCTGGAGGCGGATGGCTTCCAGACGGAACGAAACGAAGGATATTCGGATACCGTTGCGGAAGGAAATGTCATGAGCCAGAGTCCGGAAGGCGGAACGAGGGCGGAACGGGGAAGTACGGTGACCATCACCATCAGCCAGGGACCTCAGGAGAGCAAGGTTGCGGTTCCGGATGTGCTCGGTATGCTTCCGGATGAGGCAAAGGCCACGCTGGAGGCGGCGGGACTGACCGTGCGCAACGTGGAGGAGGTCAGCGATGACGACGAGACGATGGTAGGCAGGGTAATCAGTCTCAGCTATTCCATCGGGACAGAGGTAGACCCCGGAACTTCGATTGACATTTATGTGAGCACCGGTCCTGCGGCCACTTATATGTATGTGGAAAACATTGAAAGTCCCGCCGTTGAGGATCCTGCGTATGTGGAAGGAACCCAGTGCGTGATCGTACTCACCACGGCCAGCGGAACGGAGATTTACCGTACGGCAACCACGTCCTTCCCGCTGCCGGTAAACCTTTTGAACATCAGTGAGCCTACCGGCACGCTGACGCTCATTTACAACGTCACCACGGACGCGGCGACGGTAACCGATCCCACAACGGGAGAGGTGACCACCGTGCCGGGAACCACGGAGCAGAGAACCATCAACAGGGCAGTCACATTTATCAGGAACGATTCTGGAACATGAGAGGAAGAATAATCAGAGGAATTGCGGGGTTTTATTATGTGGCGCCTGTCCCGGCAGAAGAGGACGGGACGCCGCAGACGGCGGCAGGCCGGGAGAATGAGGCAGGAGTGCAGCGCGGCTCCCTGCCGGAAGCCGCGCGGGGAGTTCTGCAGGAAGTCCTGCGTCCTGCGGATGACCTGTACGAATGCCGGGCGAAGGGGATTTTTCGGAAGGACGGGAAAAAGCCCCTTCCCGGCGACTATGTGGAATTTGATATTACGAGCGAGGAAGAGAAGGAGGGCAATGTGAGCCGGATTCTGCCGCGCAGCAGCGCACTCATCCGCCCTGCAGTGGCAAATGTGGATCAGGCGCTCATCATCATGGCGGCTGTAAGCCCGCAGCCGAACCTGAACCTGATGGACCGCTTCCTCGTCACCATGGAGCAGCAGGGAATTGCCTGCTGTATCTGCTTTAATAAAAAGGATCTGACGGATGAGAAGACCTGCGCCATCCTTTCCGACAGCTACCGCGCTTCCGGCTACCCTGTGGTCTTTACCAGCGCGGTAACAGGGGAGGGCCTGCCGGAGCTTCAGACGCTTCTGGAGGGCAGAACCACGACGGTGGCGGGCCCCAGCGGCGTCGGAAAATCCTCCCTCATCAATGAGCTCCAGGACGGGGTATCCATGCAGACGGGAGAGATCAGCAGGATCGAGAGAGGGAGACATACCACCAGACATTCGGAACTGATCCGCATACGGCCCGGGACCTGGATTGTGGACACGCCGGGATTCAGTTCCATCGAGCTTTACGATATGGAGAAGGAGGAACTGGGAGATTTTTTCCCGGAATTCCGGAAATGGGAGCCGCAGTGCCGCTTCACGGGCTGCGCCCATATCAACGAGCCGGACTGTGGGGTGAAGGAGGCTCTGCGCCGGGGAGAAATCAGCGAAAGCAGATATGAGAATTACTGCCAGCTCTATGCGGAGCTGAAGGACAGACGAAAATACTAAAAAGTCCGGAAACACTGACAGATAAAGGAGATAGAACAGACTATGAAATTAGGAATCGTCGGCCTGCCGAACGTGGGCAAGAGCACATTATTCAATTCACTGACCAAAGCGGGAGCGGAATCCGCAAATTATCCGTTCTGCACCATCGATCCCAATGTGGGAATCGTATCCGTTCCGGACGAGCGGCTGAAGCTTCTCGGAGATATGTACCACTCCAAAAAGGTGACGCCCGCTGTGATCGAGTTCGTGGACATCGCCGGTCTGGTTAAGGGAGCATCTAAGGGAGAAGGACTCGGCAACCAGTTCCTGAGCAACATCCGTGAGGTGGACGCCATCGTTCACGTGGTGCGCTGCTTTGAGGACCCCAATGTGGTGCATGTGGACGGCAGCATCGATCCGCTCCGGGACATCGAGACGATCAATCTGGAACTGATTTTTTCCGATATCGAGATCCTGGAAAGAAGGATCGCCAAGGTGGGCAAGCAGGCGAGAATGGATAAGACGCTGGCAAAGGAAGCGGATCTTCTGCAGCGGGTGAAGGAGCTTCTGGAGACCGGAGCGCTGGCAGCGAGATTCGAGCCTGCGGACGAGGATGAAGAAGCGATTTTCTCCTCCCTGAATCTGCTGACTGCGAAGCCGGTAATCTATGCGGCGAATGTGGGAGAGGACGACCTCGCAGATGACGGCGCTTCCAATACGGGTGTGCAGGCCGTCAGGAAATACGCTGAGGAAAACGGCAGCGAGGTGTTCGTCATCTGCGCGCAGATAGAGGAAGAGATTTCCGAGCTTGACGACGATGAGAAGGCCATGTTCCTGGAGGATCTGGGCCTGAAGGAGTCGGGCCTTGACAAGCTGGTGAAGGCCAGCTACCATCTGTTGGGACTGATCAGCTTCCTGACCTCCGGAGAGGATGAAACGAGAGCCTGGACCATCAAAATCGGAACCAAAGCGCCCCAGGCGGCCGGCAAGATCCACAGCGATTTTGAACGCGGCTTCATCAAGGCAGAGGTGGTAAACTATAAGGACCTGCTGGAACAGGGCTCCCTTGCCGCCGCAAGAGAGAAGGGCCTTGTCCGCATGGAAGGAAAGGACTACGTGGTTCAGGACGGGGATACGATTCTGTTTAGGTTTAACGTCTGATACAGGACATGGCTGATGCGAAAGAGAGGCCCTTTCATGTGTCCTGTGTCTGATTTACAGAAAGCAGAGATCCGTATGGGGGCTGACGATTCCGCACTTTGTGCTGGGAACGGCAGCGAGCTTCCTGAATTTTGTATGATGAAAGAGAACCATCTTATTTAAAAAATATGAGCTGCAATGAGCGGCAACTGTCTGTCGGCAGGCCGGGAGTTTTACTCCCCGGCCTGCTTTTTTTTTGCCAATCCCCTGTTTTTACTTGCAAAATGCACCGACTTATACTAAAATCAATATAAAAGTGGCGGAAAGTGGTTCAAAGTGGTTTGAAGTGGGAGATACTCCCCGCGGACGAGCACTTGAGTGGGCCGTTTTCCATTATGCTGCTTTTTCAGGGCGGTGATTGTCATGTTTATGGGTGAGTACAATCATACAATCGATGCGAAAGGCAGGCTGATTATACCCTCCAAATTCAGAGAAAGTCTCGGAGAAGAATTTGTGATTACAAAGGGGTTGGATGGCTGCCTGTTCGTCTATGACAATCAGGAATGGAACGCCTTTGAGGAAAAGCTGAAGGCCCTTCCGTTAAGCCGGAAGGACAACCGTCAGTTCGCCAGATTCTTTCTGGCGGGAGCCGCCCAGGTGGAGGTGGACAAGCAGGGAAGAATCCTGATTCCCGGGAATCTCCGGGAATTCGCGGGACTTCAGAAGGACGTGGTCATGGTCGGTGTGGCCAGCCGCATTGAGATCTGGAGCCGGGAGAAGTGGGAGGCCCTGCAGGAAGATGAAGAGGAAGCCATGGAGGATATCGCGGAGCGTATGTCCGAGCTGGGGCTGGGAATCTGATGCGGAAAGGATGCGGCCGGGATGGAATTCAGGCACAGATCGGTACTGCTGGAGGAAACAATTGAAGGACTGAAGGTAAGACCGGACGGAATCTATCTGGACGGTACGCTGGGCGGAGGCGGCCACAGCAGCGAGATCCTGCGGCGTCTGCAGAGCGGGCATCTGATCGGGGTCGATCAGGACGAAGAGGCTCTTGCGGCGGCCGGGAAGAGGCTTTTGGAAGTGGACGAAGAGGGAAAGCGTTTTACGCTCATCCGGGATAATTACTGCAATGCAAAAGAAGCGGTCAGGGCGCTTGGATATGAGGGCGCAGACGGCATCGTTCTGGATCTTGGGGTGTCCTCCTGGCAGCTGGACAATGCGGAGAGGGGCTTTTCCTATCGGTATGACGCGCCTCTCGACATGCGGATGGATACAAGGCAGACCCTTACGGCCAGAGATATCGTGAACGATTATTCAGAGAATGCGCTGTATCAGGTCATTCGGGATTACGGCGAGGAACAGTTTGCGAAGAATATCGCGAAGCATATCGTTCAGGCGAGACAGAAGGGACCCATCGAGACGACGGGCCAGCTGAATGAACTGATCAGCGCGGCGATACCGGCAAAGATACAGAAGAAGGGCGGACACCCTTCAAAACGCACGTTTCAGGCACTGCGCATTGAATGCAACCGGGAGCTGGAGGTTTTGAAAAATTCCATAGACGGTCTGATAGGGCTTTTGAATCCGGGAGGACGGATCTGCATCATCACCTTTCATTCCCTGGAGGACCGGATTGTAAAGACTGCGTTCCGCAGAAATGAAAACCCATGTACCTGTCCGCCGGATTTCCCGGTCTGCGTATGCGGGAAGAAGCCTGTGGGCAGAGTGATTACAAGGAAGCCCATCCTGCCCTCAGAGGAAGAGATGGAGGAAAATCCGCGTTCCAGGAGCGCAAAGCTCAGAATTTTTGAAAGGCTGGAAGCGGATGGGGAATAGAGAATCGTATTAAAGATCAGAATCAGGGAGAATTGCCATGGCACAAAACGCACAGAGAGCACACAGAAGCGGATATGGAAGAAGCGGAAGAGGAGAATACGAAAGAACCGGAGGGCGCAGTGCCTATGGCAGAGTGATCGACGGCAATACGGCCAGACAGCTTGACGTGGTGACAGAGCTTCAGAAGCCGCGCAGTCCGAAAGAGCTGAATCATACGGTGAAAAAGAACCGGGACAAGGCGATTTACATGAATTTCGGTTATGTCCTGTTCCTGACGGTTTCTCTGCTGGTGGCGGGCTTTATCCTGATCGGATATATCCGTCTGCAGTCGGAGATCACCGCCAGCGTGAAGCGTATTTCCACAATGGAGAGCACGCTGAACAGCCTGAAGACGGCTAATGATGAGGAATACAGCAGGATTGAAAGCTCCGTGGATCTGGACGAGATCCGCAGAATCGCAATCACTGAGCTCGGAATGGTATACCCGGATGAGGATCAGATTGTGACCGTTCCGGACGGGGGGAACGACTATGTAAGGCAGGTCGCAGACATCGACGAGTGACCCGGTTCGGAGGAGTATTTTGGACAGAGAAAGAAAAGAAAAGCGTAACAACAGATTTACAACAAAAATGCAGAAAAAGCTGGTGGTACTGTATCTTTGCGTACTGCTGGCTTTTACCGGATTAGGAGCCCGTCTGATCCTGATCAACAGGGACAACGGAGAACAGTACGAAAAGCAGGTTTTATCCCAGCAGCAGTATTCCAGCCGGACGATTCCCTATAAGCGCGGCGAAATCACGGACCGTAAGGGCACGAAGCTGGCGGTGAGCGAGAAGGTATACAATGTGGTTCTCGACTGTAAGCTGATGAATGAAAAAGAGGAATACGTGGATGCCACGATTTCCGCCCTGACTCAGTGTTTTGACGTGGATGAGGGCGAGATCAGGAGCTATAATGAGGCAAATCCGGATTCTCAGTACTATGTTCTGGCAAGACAGCTCACCTATGATGAGATCGCACCCTTTCAGGAACTGGAAGCTGATGAGGAAACGGGGCGGTACATTCAGGGCGTCTGGTTTGAAGAGGAGTATAAGAGAAACTATCCGTTGGGAAGCCTTGCCAGTGATGTGATCGGCTTCACCAGCAGCGATAACGTGGGAAGCTATGGCCTGGAAGAATACTATAATGATGAGCTGAGCGGAACCAATGGCCGGGAGTACGGCTACATGAATGACGATTCCAATCTGGAGCGGACGACGAAGGCCGCAGTGGACGGAAATAACCTCGTGAGCACGCTGGACGTGAATATCCAGAGCATTGTGGAAGACAAGCTTCAGGAATTCAACGATACCTATAAGGATGCGGTTCGGGAAGGAAACGGCGCGAGAAATGTGGGCTGTGTCATCATGGAGGTGGACAGCGGTGAAGTCCTCGCCATGGCAAGCTATCCCAATTTTGACCTGAATGATCCCAGAAACACGGATGCGCTGATCGGACAGAATATGGTGGATGCGGACGGCACGGTGCTGGAGGAGGTTATCAATGAGGCAGCCCTTTCGAGCATGGATGATGATACCCTCTACCGCCAGCTGAATTATCTCTGGAGAAATTACTGCATTTCCAATACCTATGAGCCGGGATCTACCATAAAGCCCTTTACGGCGGCGGCAGGACTGGAGAGCGGGGCATTGAGCGGAAATGAAACCTATGAATGTGCCGGAAGCCTGACTGTGGTAGCCGGGGAAAAACCCATCAAGTGCCATAACGTATACGGTGACGGTGTGCTGACGATCTCTCAGGCTATCGAGCGTTCCTGCAATGTGGCGTTGATGAAGATGGGCCAGACCATCGGTGAAACCACTCTTCTGAAATATCTGGAGGATTTCAATTTCGGCCTGAAAACCAATATCGATCTGGCGGGAGAGGCAAGGACGGCTTCTCTGGTGTTCACAGAGGATACAATGGGTCCTACGGAGCTTGCGACAACCACCTTCGGACAGGGCTTCAATGTGACGATGATCCAGATGATTACGGGCTTTTGCGCGCTGATCAACGGCGGCTATTATTATGAACCGCACATGGTGAGTCAGATCACGTCTTCGGACGGTTCTGTGGTGAGAAATATTGAACCGAGACTTTTAAAACAGGTGGTTTCTGAGGAAACCTCTGCGAAGATCCGCGATTACTGCCTGCAGGTGGTGATCGGGGAAAATGGAACGGGACATACTGCAAGACCTGCCGGCTATCTGATCGGCGGTAAAACGGGAACCGCAGAGACTCAGCCCAGAGGAAACAATGAATATGTGGTTTCCTTTATGGGATATGCGCCGGCGGACGATCCGGAGATCGCCATCTATGTGGTGGTGGACCGGCCGAACGCGGAAAATCAGGATGATGCGAAATTTGCCACAAGAATTGTGAGAAGCATTCTGACCGAAGTGCTCCCTTATCTGGATATTTTCATGACGGAGGAGCTGAGCGAGGAAGAACAGCAGGAGCTCGAGGAAGCACAGATCGCCTATGAGCAGTCGCTGGTGAGCGGAAACGACGTGAGCGGGAACGATGCGGACGAAAATACGGAAGGCAGCTCGGAGGAGACCGGAACGGGAACGGACGGCGGTGCGGAAGGAAGCGGCACAGACGGAACCGGTTCGGAAAGCGAAGGAGAAAGCAGTGCAGCCAGCGGAACCACGGATGGCAGCAGTGATGCGGATGGAACCGACAGCTCATCGGAGACGCCGGCGGATAACGGCGGTTATACAATGGACGATATTACGATTGATCCGGAGACCGGAGAGGGTGTGCTTCCTGACGGCACCAGAGTGGATCCGGATACCGGGGAAGTGATCGGAAATGTGGAACTGAATCTCCCGGAATCGAATCTGCCTCTGGGAGAGGAGGACGAAGGGGATTCTCCCTTCTGATGCCTTCCTGCGGCGGCATTCTGTGGCGGAGCGATCTCTGATCCGGCAGCGGATAAAAGAAAAGGACAAAAGCGAATAACCTCATAAATCCGGTAATAAATTATATAAATACCGCTTTATGAGGTTTTCCGATGGAGGAAAAGCATAAAACCTTCCACAGGAAGAAGGCGTTTGTGGCATTCATGGTCTGTTTTGCGGCTTTTCTGGGGCTCGCGGGAAGGCTGGTATACCTGATGGTATACAGTTCCGCATATTACTCTGAAGCTGCGGATGAGCTGCATCAGAGGGAGAGGAGCATTAAGGCGAAGCGGGGCAGGATTCTGGATGCATCCGGGAATGTGCTGGCGGACAACCGGACAGTATGTACGGTTTCCGTCATACACAATCAGATCACGGACCCGGACTCGGTGGTCGAAGTCCTGGCGAAGGAGCTCGAGCTTGAGGAAGACTATGTCAGAGAGCGTGTGGAAAAGTATTCCGCCATTGAACGGATCAAGAGCAACGTGGATAAGGAAACCGGGGATGCGATCCGCGCATACGGGCTTTCCGGTGTGAAGGTAGATGAGGACTATAAGCGCTATTACCCGTTCGACAGCCTTGCGTCAAGAGTGCTGGGGTTTACCGGCGGGGACAATCAGGGCATTGTCGGTCTGGAGGTGAAATATGAAGAATATCTGGAAGGCGAGCCGGGCACCATCCTGACGGTGACGGACGCCAGAGGAATAGAAGTGGATGAACAGGGTGAGTCGCGTCAGGAGCCGGTGGATGGAGACGATCTTTATATCAGCATGGATCTCAACATTCAGCAGTATGCCACCCAGCTCGCGGAACAGGTGATGGCGGCAAAGGAGGCGGAGAGCGTCTCCATTCTGGTGATGAAGCCCGACAACGGAGAGATTCTCGCGATGGTGAATGTGCCGGAATTCAACCTGAACGATCCTTTTACCCTTCCGGAGGAGACGGATACGGCCGGGCTTTCCGATGAGGAGGAGCAGGATCTTCTGAATCAGATGTGGCGGAATCCCTGCATCAGCGACACCTATGAGCCGGGCTCGGTTTTCAAAACCATCACTGCGGCAGCCGCACTGGAGGAAGGCGTGGTAACCATGGAGGACACCTTCAACTGTCCGGGATACGTGATGGTGGAGGACCGGAGGATCCGCTGCCACAAGACGACAGGCCATGGTACGCAGACCTTTGTGGAAGCAACCATGAATTCCTGCAATCCGGTGTTCGTCACGGTAGGATTGAGGCTTGGCGCAGAAAACTACTACCGCTATTTTGAACAGTTCAACCTGCTGGAAAAAACAGGAGTGGATCTGCCCGGCGAGGCGGGAACCATCATGCACAAAGTGGAGGACATCGGAGCGGTGGAGCTGGCAACCATTTCCTTCGGTCAGTCCTTTCAGGTGACGCCGATCCGTCTTGCTGCGACGATTTCCTCCCTCATCAACGGAGGGAATGCCGTTGTTCCTCATTTCGGCGTAAAAACCGTGGACGCGGAAGGAAACGTGACCAACCGGTTTGAATATCCGGTGGAGAAAGGCGTGGTATCTGAGGATACGGTGGAAAAGCTGCGGTATATGCTGGAACAGGTGGTGGAAAACGGCGGAGGACACAACGGCTATGTAGAGGGTTACCGGGTGGGCGGCAAAACCGCGACCAGCCAGACACTTCCCAGAGGATCGGGCCGCTACATCGCTTCCTTTATGGGCTTCGCTCCGGCGGACGACCCGAAGGTTCTTGCCATGGCGATCATAACCAACCCGCAGGGCACCTATTACGGCGGGCAGGTGGCTGCCCCGGTGGTGCGGCAGCTCTTTGAAAATATCCTTCCTTATTTGGAAAAACTGGATTATAATGTACAGCGTGCAGAGCAGTGAAAGGAAAGGTCAGATGAGTCTATCCATTTATCTGCCGGTTCTGATATCCTTCTTCGTAAGCGTATCGCTTGGACCGGTGATCATCCCTTTTCTAAAGAGACTCAAGGCTGGGCAGACCGTCAGAGGGGAAGGGCCCAGAAGCCATTTAAAGAAAAAC
>CAJFMW010000058.1 GCA_904392525.1 uncultured Eisenbergiella sp. | reverse complement strand
TGCCAAGCTCCTTCACCCGGCGGACATATTCCTTTATTTTGTTGGAGCCGTCCAGCAGACTGTACTCCGTATGAACATGAAGATGCGCAAATGCCATGTCTACCTCTAATTCTGCCGCCGAAAGGCGGCTTTTCATCCAAAAGGAATTGGCCGGAAGGCCAATTCCCAGGAGAAAACCAACGGTTTTCTCCGCCGCCGCTGATCAGGCGGCATCTTTTTCTGTTATGAACACGCCTCTGTTCTTTTCCATACCGAAGCGCTTCTGGAACCAGTCGCATTTGCAGAGAAAAGAATAGTAAACGTTCAGGCCGCAGCCGTGCATGGTCTCAAAATTTCCCTGTCCTTTGGAAAGGATCACATCCGCCCCTTCCAGCAGCCTTCTCGCCTCCTCTCCCACGTACTCCAGGGGCGTTCCCGCCACGCCGCAGCCGTTATCCGCAATGCTTGCAACACTGTCCAGCCCTACCTGCGCGGCGTCCTCCCTGGTGGCGTCATTCAACGCGTCCTGCCCGCGCACCAGAACCGTGACGGAAAGGGACGGGAACCGTCGGGAAAGCTCTTCGATCACCAGCCGGTCGCAGACCACTTCTCCGCAGTTGTCCGTCACATAGACCAGACTGCGGGCCTTTTCCAGATCGGAAAGAAAAGCTTCCCACGTTTTCTCATCCAGCCGCTCTCCGGCCGCCCGGTCCAGAAGCGAAAGCAGCGTTTCCTTCTCCACTGCGCCCGCCATACCGAAATCAATGTAATTGGCCGCCCTTGCGTACAGCATGGCCGCATGCAGACGTTCAGCCTCTTCCTTTTCTTCTATTTTCTTCTTCAGATCCGGCACCAGCGAAAGCATCAGTCCGTTAAATTCCTTCTTGATCTTCGCATAGTCCCCCGCCGGCCCGAAAATTTCTTCATAAACTCGGTTGATCCGCTCCACCAGCACAGGGGCAGAGTCAGTCGGGGCAGCCTGCGAAATCACTCCGGCTACACCGCGCAGATAGTCGCTCTGCTGTCTGTCCGTTCCAACTCCTCTGACCCGTTCCTCCTGCCTGTCCATTACACAGCGGATACAGGATGCGCACAATTCCATAATTACCTCTTTTCTTCGCCGCCGCAGGCGGCATTTTAATCATAAAAGAACGGCGTCAGCCGTTCTTTGGCACGAACCTGTGGTTCGTGCCGGCCTCATTTCTGCCGCCAAAGGCAGCATTTTAAATATATTCTATCTTACACCATGGAAACGGTGGGCGCAAGCCGCTGTTCAGTTCGGAGTCCGTTACTGTTCAGGACAGTGCCGGTCACTTGCTGACCGGCACGTAAGGAAAGTGTTACGGCCTGAATCCAGCCCGGCTTCTCTCCCGGGAATTCCGGGTTACTGTCTTGTACCAGACTTCAGAATGTGATACAGTAATCATAAAAAAAGGGAAAGCCAGAGACATACGGCCTCCCCTGTCAATATTGTAACATCAACCTTTTAAAGGTCAGCCGTCACTATTGCAGGTAGTGGCGGCTATTTCTTTCTATCCCTGAGAATCTCACGTATGAGACTGATCAGGGCTACAACGAATATTCCGATCTGAATTAATTTAAAATAAAAAGGAGCCGCTCCTTTCAGAACAGCTCCCTTTCTTCAAGCCTTTCCGGAAAACCGGCTCAGCGCTCCCCACTTTTCTTCCAGCCATTCTCTGCCGTTATGAACCTCCCGGAGCATTTCCGCCGCATCCAGCCCGTCTCCCAGGGTTCCCTGCATATCCCGCATGCAGACCTGCGCGGCATACTGGTTCCCGCTCATTTCCGCTTCTCCCCAGTGATCGGAAAGTTCCTCTCTGAACAGGAAAAGATTATCCCGGAAGTGAAAACTCCTGCCGCCTTTTCCCACACAGAGAGCCGCGGTTTTGTCAAAGGCGAATATATTTCCGTAAAATTCCACCGGCAGCCCCTGATCTCCCACCGCGATTCCCCGTCCGTCTCTTAAACTGATATTGTATCGGAGAATTGTCTTTTCATACTTTTCATTATAGTTCAGACCGCTGCAGTCCAGCCAGAAGCCGCCTGCGTTATCATGGGTATAATTGTACTGAAAAACAGTGGTCCCTTCCGTTCCCCAGTCCGTATCAAATGCCTTTCCATCATCCATAAACAGGCAGGTCCCTGATACTTCATTCCGCTGAATCAGCGCATTGCTCACGGCGCAGACCCAGATTCCCGCGATCAGTCTGGTCCGCTCCAGGCTGCCAAGTGCACCTGCATCCCGGCAGACATTGGAATCGATCAGCGGGGAAATGCAGTTCGCCACAATGATTCCATCCGCCCCGGTTCTCTCAATCCGGTTTCCCCGTACCACAACGCAGGTATGGTGTATATCATTGATGAAATCCTCTTCCTGGTTGATCCGGATTCCGCTGGTCGTTACGTCATGAATATAATTGCCGAGAAGATGAATATGATGGAGATGGTTCTCTGCGGAAGAACGCCCCGGCATCGTCACATAAATACCGCCATTCCAGTACATGCTCTCATAGACCGGTTCTTCCCTGCCATTCTGTCCGGATACTTCCAGTATCTCACAGTTTCTGACTGTCACATATTCCGTGATTCCCTCTGCTCTTCCTTCCACACAGATTCCCTGTCTCAGCCTGCATTTCTCCGCCCGGTTCGCCACCTTCAGATTTTCCACAATTACATGGCTGCAGCCGTTCAGCCAGATTCCGGCCCAGGCCCCGCAGCCATCGATTTCCGGCATCTCCCCTTCTCCATAGGAGCTGATCCGGATCGGTTCAAATCTGGTTCCGCTGTCACGAAGCACCAGCATTCCCTTCCAGCTCCCGCCGCGGCAAAAACGAATCTCGCTGCCCGGCTGCAGCTTCAGCCCATTCACCCGTTCCAGGCTCCTCAGGGGAGCGTTTTCCTGCGTTCCGCAGTTTCCGTCGTCTCCATTCACGCTGTCCACATAGTAAATCATTTTTACCTCCATGACGAAGCATTCCGATCTTTAATCTCCCAGAATAAAATGCACCACGCCGCAGTCATACTGAGCCCAGATTCCATGGCGGGCTTCATCGCCGCTCCTTACCCGGTCAGTCACAAATTCTCCGCCTTCAAAATGCCCTTCCTCCAGGCAGAGCAGCTCCATATTGTGAGCCTGATGCTGGATATTCAGCATATTGGGCGAAATGGAGCCATCCGTCCTGTCCATTTTCTGCCAGTACAGCCTCACCTTATGTCCCACCAGATAGAATTCCTTTTCCCCGGTCTGAAACAACAATCCTCTGGCCTTCTCTTCCTCCAGGCTCATGGGAACGCGGTTGATCCCGGCGAGATCCTTTCCATGCCGGCAGTCCATGGCCACCCAGCCCGCATATTCCGCCGCTGCTCCGGCATAACTGACCCTGCAGAGCCACTCTCCGAATTTCAGCCTGAATGCATCCTGTCCCACATTCTGCACCAGCGGAAAGACCTTTCCGCCTGCCATACAATTTTCCAGCAGCGGCTTTGCCTGTCTCAGCATGGCAAAAGAATGCATGATTCCTTCCGCGCCCTCTTTCAGCTTCCCGTTTTCATCCAGGCAGCTTTCCGTTCCGAATACATGGTATCCGATCGCCCGGTGTTTTCCCACCGCTTCAAACATCATGGACGCATTCACATTTGTCAGTCCTGATTCCGGTACGTAAAAAGGCCGCCCCTCCCAGTCATACAGCTCCTGCGTCCTGCGGATGCAGTCCGGCTCCTGTTCGTAAATATCCGGACATACCGCATCCAGCCCGGTACATGCCGCCAGCCAGACCGGCAGTACCTTGGACACTGCCCCGCCGGAAGGGTAATCCAGCCCGGCAATGCTCCATCCATGCTCACTGTTTCGGTCCATCCATACATTTACATACATAAAAATGTCATAGATCTGTTTCCCTGCAAGGGCAATGTCATTGATATACTCTGCCGTCGCCCATGCCATGCACAGCTCGGCTCCAAACCTGCCAAACACCTCTGCCCAGCTTCCGTTCTCTTTTCTCCCGTTTTCCCGCCAGGCGTCTCCGGCTTCCCCTGCATCTCCCCTGACCGCGTCAATGACCGCAGCCGGAACCATGCCCTGAAAAGCTTCCGTTCCTTTCTCACTGAAATCACGAATGGAAGCCGCATACATTCCCGGCTCGTTTTCCACCTGAACGGCAAGAACCGTTCCGGTCTGTCCGTCATATTCCCGAATACATTCCATCAGACGGCAGAATGCTTTTTTATCCTGCTCTCTGTTTGCCTCATAAAACGGGGACAGCGCCGTCGTTTCCTGTCCGTCAGCCAGGCGGGCCCGCACAAAACGCTTTCTGTCTTTTTTTACCCATACAGGCGTATATTCCATCTGGCCGTTTTTCCAGCTTCCAAACCAGAGCAGAATTGCATGAAGGTTATGTTCCCTGCATCGATCGATGATCCGCTTCACGTAGCCAAAATTGAATTTTCCCTCCTCCGGTTCAAAAGCGTCCCAGCAGACCGGTATGGCAGCGGTATTCGCTCCCAGCGCCCTCAGGCTCTCAAACGACCGTTCCGCATCCCGCTCATATGCCTCTCCGTTTTCCGCGCCGATGGCATATCCGGAAGAATTGTGCACCTGCCCTCCGATCGAAAAGAAAGGCTTCCCCTGTACGGTAAAGTATTCATGTTTTTTCATATCCCCTTCTCCTGTCTTTTTTCAAAATCCCCTTTTTGGTTCATAACCCCTACTTGTAGCTTGACAGACTGATTCCCCTGATGATCTGTTTCTGGAAGATGGCATACACGATGATAACAGGAATGATCATCACCGTTGCCCCCGCCATCAGCAGTCCGAATTCCTGCGCATACATGTTCTGTAGAAGCGCAATTCCCGTATAGGTGCCTGTGAGCCCTGCCTGATTCATGAGCAGATACATGGGAATCATGGTCACCTGCGATGGTATCATCATGGTTGCCAAAACCATTATAAACAAAAATCTCTGTCCCCGAAAGCGGAATTTTGCGAAGGCATATCCCGCCATCGAATTGAACAGGACGCTGAGCATGGAATACAGAGTGACAATCAGCGTATTTACAAGATACTTACTGAAATTCATATCCGCAAAAAGTTCATTGAAATTATCGAGTGTGGGATTCTCCGGAAAAAATGTGGGTACCGTGCTGCCAATTTCCAGATTGGTTTTAAAGGAAGAAAGGATCATCCAGAAAAACGGAAAGCACACCAGACATCCAATTACCAGAAGAGCCGCAATCAAAATTCCCTGAGCTATCATTCTTTTCCTTTTCATCGCAGACCTCCCTAATCATCACTTCTGGCCTGAACCCTGAGCTGTATCAGCGTCGCAATCATAATAAACAAAAACAATATCACGGAAGCGGCCGCCGCCTGTCCGAAACGGCTGGACCAGAAGCCCGTCCGGTAGATGTAATAGGTCATGGATATGGTACTGTTCACCGGCCCTCCCTCCGTCATCACGTATACCTCTTCAAAGTACTGAAACCATCCGATCAGTGTCGTCACCGTCACAAAGAAGATGGAAAATCCGATATTGGGAAGCGTGATTTTCACAAGCTGCTTCCATTTTCCGGCTCCATCCAGCGAGGACGCTTCATACAGCTCCCTGGGTACGGACTGCAGGGCCGCAAGGAAAATCAGCATATTCAGCCCCATATTTTTCCACACCGAAAGAATCAGCAGAGAATTTTTAGCCACATCCGGATCGTTCAGCCATAATATTGATTCCATTCCAAAGGCGTTCAGGATTCTGTTAAAAAGTCCGATTGAGGGATTGAACAGATACAGCCACACGATGGAAATTGCGACCATATTGGTAACAGACGGAGAATAAAATACCGCCCTGAAAAAAGAAAAGATTTTCTTTTCCCCGCCGCTGTGCAGCAGGTAGGCAAGAAAAAAGGAAACCAAAATCACGGCCGGAACGCCAATGATTACATAATAAAAAGTATTTGTTATTGATTTTCGAAAAACACTGTCTTCGAATATGGTAATATAATTATCAAGGCCGACAAAGCTGACCAGTTCCCATCTTCCGAGCTGCTGCATGCTCAGATTCGTAAAGCTGATGCCAAACGCCATCAGAATGGGAATGATGGAACAAAATACGAGGATCAGCACCGCCGGCGCGACAAAGAGATATGGGATCCATTTTCTGGTTCGTTTCACTTGAGTCCTCCTGAAATCCGCAGGGCTGCGAAAATGCGTAATCGTTTTTCACGCTTTTCACAGCCCCGTCTGCTGCTATTCGCTGTCCAGAAGATTCTGGGCAAATACGTTCATCTCGTCACAAACAGTCTGGATGTCCTCTTCCCCTACAGAAATTCTCTCATAGGAGCTGGTAGCTTCGATTCCGATCTCTTCGATCTCCGGCACCTTGGGGAACGGCTGCGCATGCGCAATCTGCTCACCGAATACAGAAAGAACCGGATCGTTCGCGAGGCTCTCATCTTCCCATGCCTCGATTCCGGCAGGAAGGGAACCTGTCAGCTCCTGATACTGCAACTGATTTTCCGTTCTGGTCAGGAATTCAATCAGGGAGACGGCAGCTTCCTCATTGGTTGTCCAGCTGGGAATCACCAGATTGGAGCCCGCATATACGGAATTATTATTGGCAGGGCCAGCAGGCCACAGAGCCACCGCCCATTTTCCCTCCAGTTCCTCCACCTCAGCAAGCTGTGTGGTCTCCCATACACCGCCGAAGCAGGCAGCAATTTCACCGTTAGTCAGCTTCACATAACTGGCCACTCCATCCGTTACCCGGTCTGCAAGACCCGCTTCATAGAAGGAGTTCAGATACTCCATGGCATTTATGTATTCCGGCTGGTTAAAGACCGCTACCCTGTCTTCTGTCACGACTTCCGACCCGCTCTGGAAAGGATAGCAGAACAGTTCATTATAATTATCCGCCGCACCAATATAATAGGGCGTAACTCCGGTGGCATCCTTAACCGCCTGACAGGCATCGTAGAATTCTTCCCATGTGGTCGGGAATTCCGTATATCCTGCCTGTTCAAAGAGATCCGTGCGATACAGCATGCAGTATACATCGACGATCCACGGCACGCCATAGTAGCTGTCTCCTATTCGCAGAGATTCATAAGAAGCCTCAAAGAATTTATCCGTTGCGAATCCATCCACAGAATTCACATAATCGGTCATATCAATGATAGCGTCCGCATCCACCAGCTCTGCCGTTCTGGAAACCGCCGTCTGTATGACATATTTATGCATAATCTGTGAATGAAATGTTTCTCCGGCATCAGAAAAAAGCAGCCGGAAATACTTTCCAGCTGCTCATTTATCACATCAGTTATTTTTTCATCGTTCAACAAATATTCTTTTTTCTTTTATGCGGTTCCTTTCCGTCTGTCAGGCCCACCAGATAATCCATACTTGTATTCATTGTCAGCGCAATTATCCTGCATTGTTCAAAGGTATAAGGCAGCTCACCGCGCTCCAGTTTCGAATAATTACTCTGATCCACTCCGGTCAGCATTTGGATTTTCACCTGGGTATACTTTTTCTCCGTCCGCAGTCCGAACAGCCGGTTTCTCAGCTCCGGAGACAACCCCTTTTTTCTTTCCGCTTTTCCTGCCTCCTTCTGGCTGATTTCAGCCAGCCAAACCTTTGACCTTTCATAAGGCTCTCTTTCATCCGTAAGGCCTGCCAGATAATCCATGCTGGTTTCAAATACGACCGCCAGCTTCATGCACTGCCGAATGGTATAGTATCTCGTCCCAAGCTCTATTTTGGAATAATTTCCCCTGTCAATTCCTATCAGACGCTGTACATCGCGCTGCGTCCATCCCCGCTCCTGCCGGAGTTCCCGCAATCTGTCGTTCAAGTGTCTTTTCCCCTGTCCATATATCGGTCATCTATCTATATAGACATTATGGGAAAATGACTCGTTTTGTTAGGTAATTTTGACTCGCTTCTGAAAAAATCCCCCTGGGTCCACAGGCCATATGTCAAAAAACATACGCCATTGCGTTCAGGGGGATAATAATGGGAGATTTTGTTATCCGCCGGGCGCATGGCCGCCCGGCAGAAATTCCTTTTACAGATACTTCTTCAGCGCTTCCGCCTTATCCAGCCTCTCCCAGGGGAGATCCAGGTCGTTGCGGCCAAAATGGCCATATGCGGCCGTCTGTTTGTAAATAGGGCGGCGCAGGTTGAGCATACGGATGATGCCCGCGGGACGGAGGTCGAAGTTTTCACGGATGATTTCTACCAGCTTTTCATCGGAAACCTTTCCGGTACCGTATGTATCCACCATGATGGATGTGGGATGCGCCACGCCGATGGCGTAGGAGAGCTGAATCTCGCACTTGTCGGCAAGGCCTGCGGCAACGATGTTCTTCGCCGCGTAACGGGCCGCATAAGCTGCGGAGCGGTCCACCTTGGTGCAGTCCTTGCCTGAGAAGGCTCCGCCGCCGTGACGGGCGTAGCCGCCGTAGGTGTCCACAATGATCTTGCGTCCGGTCAGGCCGCTGTCGCCGTGCGGTCCGCCGATCACGAAGCGTCCGGTGGGATTGATGAAATATTTGGTGTTCTCGTCCAGAAGCTCTGCCGGAAGAACCGGGTCGAACACATACTTTTTGATATCCGCATGGATCTGTTCCTGGGTCACGTCCGGATCATGCTGGGTGGAAAGCACCACTGCCTCCAGGCGCACGGGCCTGTCATTTTCATCATACTCCACAGTAACCTGGCTCTTTCCGTCGGGACGAAGGTAAGGCAGTGTGCCGTCCTTGCGTACCTTTGCAAGCTGTCTGGTGAGCTTGTGGGCCAGGCAGATGGGATAAGGCATATATTCTTCCGTCTCGTTGGTCGCGTAGCCGAACATCATGCCCTGGTCTCCGGCGCCGATGGCGTCCAGCTCATCCTCGCTCATGCCGTGCTCTGCGCCCTTTCCGGCCGCTTCCTCCTGCTTCGCCTCCAGCGCCTTGTCAACGCCCATGGCGATATCGGAAGACTGCTCGTCCAGAACCACCATCACACCGCAGGTGTTGGCATCAAACCCATAATCGGATTTAGTATAGCCGATTTCGCGCACCGTATCGCGGACGATCTTCTGGATGTCCACATAAGCATTGGTGGTAATTTCGCCCATAACCATCACCAGTCCGGTGGTGGTGCAGGTCTCACAGGCCACACGGCTCATGGGGTCTTTCTCCATCAGCGCATCCAGCACCGCATCGGAAATCGCGTCACACATTTTATCGGGATGTCCCTCTGTGACTGACTCTGAAGTAAACAAATGTTTTTCCATACATTCCTCCTCTTCTGCCGCCGGAGGCGGCATTCCAATCATGAAAGAACGGCGCCAGCCGTTCTTTGGCACGAACCAACGGTTCGCGCCGGCCTCCTGTTGAACAAAAAAATTCGGCTCCGCTATAAGCGGACCCGATAAAAATGATAATCAAATCCTCTTATTGTTCGATTACTCGCTCAGGCAGGCACCTTCCTTATCAGGGGTTGCCGTGGCTTCACAGGTCCTATGTACCTCCACCACTCTGAATAAGAGATAGATACAATATTGAATTTTCTTATCTGACTACTGGCTACGTTCCATACACTACACTAATATGCACCGTCTGTCAATAGGCAGACGGCCTCAACTCACCTTAAAGCGAAATTTTTTCACATCGCGTTCGCAGTCCACCTTCTCAATCTGCGCGCCAAGGCCGCGAAGCTTCTCCGGGAAATTCTCGTATCCTCTCTCGATGTAGCGGATATCGTCCACGGTGGAAACGCCCTCCGCCGCAAGGGCAGCGATCACCAGAGCCGCGCCCGCGCGCAGGTCCGGAGCCGTAATTCCCGCGCCAGTATAGCGGGACACACCGTCAATGATGGCGGTATTTCCCTCCACCTTGATGTTTGCGCCCATTCTGGTCAGCTCGTCCACATATTTGAACCGGTTCTCAAAAATGCTCTCGGTCACGATGCTCGTCCCCTGGGAAAGTCCCAGCGTCACCGTGATCTGAGGCTGCATATCCGTGGGAAATCCGGGATAGGGCAGGGTCTTCACATGGGTATGGGTCAGGGGTCTGGAAGCCACAACCCTCACCGCGTCATCCGATTCCTCCACATCACAGCCGATCTCCATCAGCTTCGCGCTGATGGATTCCAGATGCTTGGGAATCACATTTTTCACCGTCACATCCCCTCTGGTAGCCGCGGCGGCAAACATAAAGGTACCGGCCTCGATCTGGTCGGGGATGATGGTATATTCTGTTCTGTGGAGCTTCTCCACGCCGCGGATCCGGATCACATCCGTTCCGGCTCCTTTGATGTTCGCTCCCATACTGTTCAGGAAATTGGCAAGATCCACCACATGAGGCTCTTTTGCAGCGTTCTCAATGATGGTCAGACCGTCCGCAAGGGCCGCCGCCATCATGACATTGATGGTCGCTCCCACGCTGACCACGTCCATATACAGGTGGCAGCCTTTTAATGTCTCCGCCTCCGTGATGATCAGGCCGTGTTCAATGCGAACGTCGGCTCCCAGCGCCTTAAACCCTTTGATGTGCTGGTCGATGGGACGGCTTCCGATATTGCAGCCGCCGGGAAGTGCCACTTCCGCCTTCCTGTACTTTCCGAGAAGCGCTCCCAGCAGATAGTAGGAGGCACGAATCTTCTTGATATAATCATCCTCGATCACCAGGTCATGGATCTGTCCCCCGTTGATCTGCACCGTATGCCTGTCCACCCGGTTCACAAGGACACCGATGCTCTGCATCGCCTGCAGAAGGATGTTCGTATCCCGAACATCAGGCATATTTTCAATCAGAACCGTCTCGTCCGTCATTACCGAAGCCGCAAGTATCGCAAGCGCCGCGTTCTTCGCGCCGCCGATTTCCACCTCGCCCACCAGCGGATTTCCGCCGCAAACCACATATTGTTCCATCTTCATCCTTATCCGGGATGCGACAAACATCCCTCTATCAAAACACAGGCATTCCGCGTTACTCTCACGGGAGCATATCGCGGATGCCGCCCCGAAGCGTTATCCACGCCGCCCGTTTCACCGTCCGGACAGCTTCCTTAAAAACTATTATAAACCGTTGATTTTTCTTTATGCGAAACTCTGTTTAGTAAAATCTGACATAGAATATTTGAAATATTATACCATGTATACAAAAATTATGCCAGCCATAAATCCAAATGCGATTATATCACATTTTTCCCGTTTGTAAATAGTCTCACTCCAGATAATCCACCGCGTTAACGGCCACACCGTTGATGCGGATCTCAAAATGGAGGTGCGGTCCGGTGCTTCTGCCTGTGTTGCCGCTGAGCGCAATCCGCTCTCCCTGTTCCACCTGTTCTCCCACGCTCACCAGCACTCTGCTCAGGTGGGCATAGCGGGTTTCCCTGCCGCCCTCATGCTGGATATATACCACGTAGCCATAGCCGCTGGCCCAGCCGGCCCTGGTCACCGTGCCGCCGCTGGAAGCCACAACTGCCGTTCCCACCGGCGTGGCCCAGTCCGTTCCCTGATGGTTGGTGGAGGCTCCCGCCGTGGGCGCGTTTCTCCTTCCGTAGCTGGAGGTCAGGACGCCGCCGGAAATCGGCTTGATAAACGTAGGTGGCACTCTGGTTCCCCGACGGACGATCCGGGGTACCGCCTCAAAATCCACCTCTTCCAGAACGATTTCCTCAGAAACCTCCTGATCGTTCCTGTAGGTTTTTACCGCAGCCACCTTCCTGTGGCCTTCAGAGGGCTCCTGTATCGTTTCCTGCTGATTGGTATACCATTCGTCCACGTCCACATATTCCACGGGCGCGTTATAATTTTCCTCCTCATAGACAAGCTCTCTGTGAATGATGGAAAGCTCCGGCTCCGGAACCGTGATGATCAGATCCTCGCCCGCCCGGATGGTTGAATTTTCATCCTCCAGGGAGGGATTGATCGCAATCAGGTCCTCCATGGGCAGGGAATGCTCCAGCGCGATCTCGGAAAGCGTATCTCCCGGCTGAACCTCATAGATTTCCTCCTTCGCCTGCTCATTCATCACCTGCTCCACCGCTTCTTCAAGGGGCGTGAGCTCCTCCTCCATCAGATAAGCCTCCACCACTTCCACGGTATCCGCAAATTCCAGCTCCACCAGTCCGTAATCCAGATCCTCAAAATCCTGCGCGGCAGCCGGTTCAATCTGCGCGAATACCTCCTCAAAGAAAGCCCCCAGGCCGGCGCCCTCCGATACATCATCCGCCGCAACCTCTTCCGTCCGCCGGATGGATGCGGTCAGCACGTTCAGCTCTCTTCCCGGGTCCACATTCAGTTCAACTGTGTACTCGTCCTCCGTATCGTATTCATCCAGACAGGTATTCAGAAGGGAGAGCACCTCGTCACTGGAGCGCAGGTTGACGGTATATTCATTGATTTTAACCGTATAGGCCCTCTGCAGTGTGTCAAGAACACTGCTTTCCAGAACCCTCTGCATATTTTCCCGGATGGTATCCTGCCCGTCCAGGCGGCCGAACAGCATACTCTGGCCTTCCAGCTCCAGTTCAGTCTCCGTGAAAACCATCCCGTCACTGTCTGAAACAGCAGCCGCCCTCGCCTGTGCGAGCAGCTCTTCCGCTTCCTCAGGATGTTCCGTCAGGCCCACAGCTTCTCCGTTCAGCCTGACCTCATATACATTGTCCTCTTCCTGCTCAAACGCAGGAAAAGAAGGCACAAAAAGAACAGCGGCTGCAATGATGCAGAACGCCGTCATCAGAAACTGTGCCCTCATTCTCTTGTAATACTTGCTTTTACTTTCCATGAAAACCGCTTTTCTGCCCCGTCTTTTTCTTCGCTACACTGAAGCCGAATTTCCCGATTTCCTTTCCCATCTGAAAGTATTTTCCATGGGAGTAGCAGATCGGCTTCGCCCAGTCCAGATGAAAGCTTCCCTTCTCATCCAGCCAGGCTTCGTCCACACTCACTGAGACCACTCTCGCAAGGAACAGAATATGGCTTCCCAGCACGATTTCCTGTTCCACACGACATTCCAGATTCACCGGAGATTCTCCGATCAGAGGAGCCTTCACCTTCTTTGCAGGAACGGGAGTCAGCCCCGCCGCCTCCCATTTGTTCACATCCCTGCCGCTTTTTACCCCGCACAGATCCGTGGCGCGGACCAGCCTTTCGGTCGTCAGGTTCACCACAAATTCTCCGGTCTCCTGAATCATCCTGCAGGAATATCTCTCCGGCCGCACGGAAATGGAAAGCATGGGCGGATTGGTGCAGACGGTTCCCGCCCATGCGACCGTCAGGATATTGGTATTGCCCTTCCCGTCCGCACAGCTCACCATGACGACAGGAAGAGGATAGAGCATATTGCCCGGCTTCCATTCCTGCCTGTTTCCCAGGCCCTGCATTTCCATACGGGGCTGCTTTTTTTCTTCTTTTCTCATATTCCAAGTATTCCCAGTATCTGCAGAATAAACAACGCCACATTCGCAAGAGAAGCGGCCAGCGTGAAAATGAGCAGAATTCTCGTTCCCTTTTCCACAGCCTTCAGCTCCTGCGTCTGATTCTTCACCTCTTCCACCACCACGGCCTGAACGTTCCGGTATACCTTCACGTTTTCCTTGTGATTGAAGTCGTCCGCCTGCTTCTGCATCTCGCGCAGGCTCTCCGTCTGCGCGGCAAGCATCTGTCCGATCTCGTCCACCCGTTTTGCAGCTTCCAGATTCCGGTCGTTGACCTCCTGAATTTTTGAAAGCCCCTCTTCGGTGAGACGATGGATCAGCTCCGCGCTTTTTTCCGTCGCTCCATTCAACTGCTGCAGGGCCGTCTCCGAAAGACTCTCTATTCTGTTCAGAGCTTCCTGCGAAACCTGATTCAGATTTGCCTCTCCAGCCGATGAAAATCTGCGCAGTCCGGACGAGCATTCCTTTCCGAGCTGCTGGATTCCCTGCAGGCTTTCCTCGGCCAGCCTCTGCATCCCTGCGGCACTCTCCTCTGTCAGGGACTGGATTCCGGCGGCACTTTTATCCGTATAGCGCTGTATCACATCCAGCGTTTCCACATTCTTCATGTTGGCCTTCCGCATCTCCTGCAGGTAGCCGTCATACTCCACAAGCTGATTCCTCAGGCGCTTCGCTTCCCGCGCATCCCAGGAGCCGCGCAGATCTCCCGCTACCTGATCCCTGTAATCTTCCATCTAAAAATCCTCCCGCATGGTTTGCAAGCTCCATAAAACAATATAAAACGCTTCTGCCTGCCGACAAACGGCAGCAGAAAAGCTCCTGTTTCGACTTTTTTCATTCTAGCATCAATCCGGGTATTTTACAACCGCAGTTTCTTTTTTCTATTTGTGTATTTTGCACTATTTTATGTTTTCTCATTTTTATTTTTTATAAAAATTAACCACAGATTCATATCGTGTTCACACTTTGTTCATATTTGACTGTTATACTCTTTTTATCAGTTGAAAAGAACTGGTTCTTCCAATCGCAGATAAAGATAAATTTTTTCATAATAGCCTCGGTGCCGAAAGGTATCGGGGCACTCCTCATTTTTATGTATTTTTCTTTACCAAAAATGCCCGACCGGATTTTCTTTCCCCGGCCGGGCATTCCTTCTGAATATCTGTCTTTTTTCTGAGGCGTTTTTCATTCACCGGCCGCCTCTGTTTCCTTCTCTTTCTCCAGACTCTGTATCTCTTCGTTCAGCGCCAGCATTCTTGCATCCAGCTGCGAAACCATCTTCGCGCATTCCACCAGCTCTCTTCTGATATGCTCCGGCGCCTTTCCTTCAAATTTATAATTGATTTTGTGTTCCAGGCTCGCCCAGAAATCCATGGCCACCGTACGAATCTGAATCTCCACCTTCACATCCACAATGCGGTCGGACAGGAAAACCGGAACCGTAACCAGCATATGATAGCTTTTATAACCGCTCTCCTTGGGGTGCCTCATATAATCCTTCACCGAAATGACCCGGATGTCATTCTGGCTGCGGAGCATGTCCGCGATCCGGTAGATATCCGAGGTAAAGGAACAGATCACACGAATACCCGCAATATCATTAACATATTTCACCATATTCTCAATGGTGGATTCATAGCCGTACCGCTTCAGCTTCTTCACGATGCTCTCAGATGTCTTGATTCTCGACTTGATATGCTCAATCGGATTATATCTGTGTACGTGCTGAAACTCGTCGTTGAGTATCTCCAGTTTGGTATTAATCTGCTTCAGCGCCGCGTGATATACCAGCATGGTCTCCTGCCAGCTGTCAACCTGATCTTCTCTCTCCACTGCAAATTCCATGTCTACCTCGTCCTCAACCAGTCTTTCATTCCTCTGTATTATAACATAATCCCCATGCTAATGTATATCTTTTACAAAAAATTAATACATTTTAATATCCTGACTTTTACACTTTCAGAGACAAAAACCCCTGCATTTCCCATAACAATGGGATCTGCAGAGGCCTTCTTCTGTTATGCTCTATCTCTTTAATCCT
>CAJFMW010000057.1 GCA_904392525.1 uncultured Eisenbergiella sp. | reverse complement strand
TTATTTATTAAAAACCCCCGGAAGCATTGATTTTCCGGGGATTTAAGTGTGAAAAACATATATTTGAAGGAATAAAAGTGTAAAAGTCAGGTTATAACACAGAATGGCGTTCGTTACACCTATAAACCGTCGGATTTTGCGCAAAGAAGGCCGCCGCTTCGTCAAATAACTCCGCTTTTGGTTGTCTCCTGACCGGAAAAGTGTTATACTTTCCTCAGTTTTCGAGTTTATGGCATGGCTGTCTCCGCCAGAGGCGGCATACATCGGGATGGAAGGAAAAACAGAGACTGTGCGGAAGTTGAACGGGAAGGGCGTTTTGGCCTGGCTTGCAAAAAATATGGTCTGGCTGCTGGGAATGGCGGTCGGAATTGTCACTTTTCTGTGCATTTACGGCGTGCATGTGCTGGATTTTACCTACACGGACTGGCTGCTTGGAGGAGGAGATCTGACTCAGCATTATCTGGGCTGGTGCTTCTTTCGGGACAGCGACTGGACCTTTCCCATCGGTCTGATGGACCGGATGTCCTGGCCCTATGAGGTGTCTGTGATATTTACGGATTCTGTTCCGCTGATGGCGGTATTCTTTAAGCTGTTCCGGGGAATTCTGCCGGATCAGTTTCAGTATTTCGGACTGTGGGGGCTTCTGTGCTTTGCTCTGCAGGGAGCGTTCGGAGCCCTTCTGATTTTTCACTATGTGGGAAAAAAGGCGGAGGCGGCTGTAGGAAGCCTGCTCTTTGTCGTTGCGCCCATCATGCTTTCTCAGATGACGGTGAATATGTCTCTGGGCGCCCAGTGGTTGATTCTGGGCTGCCTGTATCTTGGCCTGTGCAGGACGAGGATGAAGGACGTCCGATTCGTGGTCTGCTGGGGAGCGGCAGGGCTTCTGGCCGCAGGAATCCAGCTCTATTTCATTCCGATCTGCGGACTGGTTCTGATCAGCTTTTTTCTGGCCGATCTGGTGAGAAGGACGAGGATGGTAAGAGGGCTTCTGGCAATTGCCTCTTACGGGATCTGTTCCGTGGGGACGGTGGCGCTCTTCGGAGGCTTTTCTCATAATCATATCCCCGACTTTACCGCTTTGGGGCAGTCCGGTTTTAACCTGAACGGCCTGTTTAATACCCAGGGCTGGTCACAGGTGCTGGAGGCCCTTCCGGTCTATGGGGACAATGCGGAAGAAGGGCTGGCATTTCCGGGAACGGGGATTTTACTGACTCTGGCAGCAGGTCTGATCGGCTGGTTTTTCCATCTGGCATACCGTCTGTTCGTCAGGCGGGAAAATATATTTGCAAACATGGGCCGTCTGTTCAGGCGCCGCGGGCAGGCGGGAACGGACGGGCCTTACCGGAAGAAAAAGGAGAATGCCGCAGCGTTTGCCTTTCTGGTTCTTCTGTGTGTTCTGATTGCCCTGTCTCCCCAGGTGGCGCTTGGCTCCGATGTGATAGCGAGCTATTCCCTGCCGCTCTGGGTGACCAGACTGTGGGGAATGGTCGGAAATACGGGGCGCTTCATCTGGCCGGTGGTTTATCTGGTGATTCTGGGAAGCGTGGTTTTCATGGAAAAGGAAATGCCCTGGCAGAGCATGGCGGCGGTTCTTCTCGTTATTTTTGCCGTGCTTCAGCTGACCGATGGAAAATGGCAGCTCATGCAGCGGCAGGTGCAGTTCAGCACGGATTATGCTTATGAAAGCCCGCTGGACGACGAGAAATGGGAGCAGTGGGCAGAGGACCCAAAGATAGAGCACATGGTATTCGTGTCCTACCTTCTGGATGACGAGGATCTGGTCAGCGAGCTTTCCGTCTATGCGGGAGAAAGCGGAATGACGGTGAATGATTTCTGTAATGCCTGCCAGACGATCCGGACAAAGGCGGCGGAGGATCTGCTCGATGCACTGGCGGAAGTGAGGGAGGATACGCTGTATATTTATCTCGCATCGGATGAGGCCATGTGCGTCAGCCCGGATATGGACTATACTCATGTGGACGGTGTTATCGTAGGGACGGCGAAGGGATAGCCGTTGGCAAAAGGATAGCCGCTGGCGAAGGGATAGCCGACGGCGAAGGGATGAGGCCAAAGGCAGGAAAGCAAAAAAGGCGGATGGGTGTGACAACAGGAGGAAAGGACGAACCAAATGACACAGAATATGGATACGATAAAAGCAATTCTTGGGAAAATACCATCACGCATCCGCTGGTGCTTCTGCACGGGAATGATTTCGGGAATCCTGATCCATGCGTATATGTTTGCGAACAAGCTTCCAAACTGGGATGATATCAACAACGTGGGCACGTTCGGCGTGGGCTCCGAATTCGGCAGATGGTTTTTGAAATACATCAATCCGCTGGACGGAATATGGAGCGTCCCCTGGATCGGAGGGCTGTTTGCGGTGACCTTTTTGTCTCTTGCTGCATGTATGGTGGTTGCGGCTCTGGATATCCGGAGCCTGACCGGTGCGGTGATCGTTCCGCTCATGATGCTTTCCTTCCCCTCCGTTTGCAGTATGTTCACATTTATGTTTACGGCGGACTGCTACGCGGTGGGTATTTTCCTCGCCTGTACGGCGGCGTGGCTGATCCGCAGGCACCGTTTCGGTTTCCTGCCCGGCATCGTGCTTCTGGTTCTCAGTCTCGGTCTGTATCAGGCCTATCTGTGTCTGGCGCTGGGAGTGCTGGTCTGCGGCCTCTTTTTGGATCTTCTCCGGGGAGAAAAGCTGGAAGGGGAGGAGGCACGCCGGGTTTTTCTGTCCGGCGTGAAAACCTTTCTGGTGCTTCTCGCATCTGTAGTTCTGTATAACCTGGTGGCGCGCTGGATTTTTCCGAATCTTGATTCCTATAACGGTTTAAGCCAGATGGGGCAGATCGATCCTGCGAGGCTTCCCAGGCTGATCCTGCGGGCTTACCGCTGGGTGGCGGAATATTTTATTCTGAAGCCGTATTCCTTCATAAACGACTTTGCCTGGGCGCTGAATGTGATTTCCTGCCTGCTCGCGGCCGGGTTCGTGATCGCCTGGTTTGTGAAAAGAAGGCTCTGGAAACAGCCGGCAGCAGCGGTTCTGTACCTGTTTCTGGCGGCGGCAGTTCCGCTTGCCATGGGTTCCATCATCATCATGGCCCCGGATGCCAGCGTCAGTATGCTGATGCTCTATCAGTATGTGATTCTCTATATTTTCATCATGGCCATGCTTGAACGCAGTCTGCAGAAGGAGGACGGCCTGTTTTCAGGCAGGGGCGGCGGAAGGACAGGTGCCGGCGGCGGGCAGGTGGAGCAAAATGGTACAGCGCTGCCGGGAGTTCTCAGCCTGTTCATGACCGCTGTGCTTCTGCTGGTGGGATATGAGAATTTTGTGGTGACGAACGAGGCCTATTTCCGGATGGACATCGCCTACGAACGCGCTTATGCTTATTATAACCGGATTATGGAACGGATCGAAACCACGGAGGGCTATCAGCCTGGAGACGCCTTCGCCCTGGTCGGAGAATACGGTCTGAGCGAAACGCCGGACCTGCTGGGAAGCTACTCCATGGACGGAGAGAGGTTTGAGGATCTGTCCGGGGTGGCAAGGGAAACCGGGCTGCTCACCAGCGGGGTGCGCCATAATTTCATGAAAATTTATATCGGCGTGGAAATGCCGGATGTGAGCGAGGAAACTCTGGAGGCCATCCGGCAGACGGAGGAATATCAGAATATGCCTGCCTATCCTGCGGAAGGCTGTGTGCAGAAGATTCTGGATGTGTGGGTGGTGAAGACCTGCGAGGAGACGCTGACCCCTCAGGGAGAAGACTGAAAAAGGCAGGGATATGCCTGGCGGACAGGCCGCGCGGAGGGCGGCGGAACGGAGATCAGAAATGAAGGTTGGAGAAGTCAGAGAGAAGCTGAAGGAATATGATCAGGCGGAGCTGATCGAAATGTTTGTGGCGGCTTATAAGCTTCTGCCGAAGTATGTAAAGGAAACGGAAATGGATCCCGTTATCCTGGACGGCCTTCCCTCAAGGGAGGAACGGAAGGCAAAACAGGACGCACCCGTGGATTTTGAGGCTCTGGAAGCGGAAATTCTGGAATTTGTGGAGGATGCCTATCAGCAGAATTATTTTGCCCCGAATCGGAAAATACCGAAGTCGAAGCGGCCCAAATGGCGTTTTATGGTGAAGGATTATATCAAAAAGCTTCAGAAGGTACCGGAAGGGGACGAACATTTTGAACGGTCCTGTGAGCTTCTGCTGAAGCTGTATTCCATGCTCTGCCATGGTTGTAACAGTTATATTTTTTCCACGGATGACCCGTTCCGCTCTGTGGGGATGACCCAGCCGGAGCTGTATCATCTGGTTGCGGCCAGAACCTTTCAGACCGGATGGACAGAAAAAAATGCCCGGGAAATGATCAAAGCAGCGGCATTTTGCGGACTGAGCCGGGAATGCCTGCATGAGGATCTGTATATGGAACTGATCGGACTTTTGAAAATTCCGGACACAAAAGATCTGATAATCGAACAGGCGGAGCTTCTGCTCCGGGAAGAGGCGGAAAAGCTTGCGGAGCTGAAGCGGCAGAAAAAACGTGCCTATGATTCCGGTTACAGGGAATTTGAATACGGGGAAAATATTGAGGAGTTGAATGAGCTGATTACCGGGGTGTATGTGACCATGCGGGAAACGGAAAAGGCGATCCGCAGCTTCTGGAAATATACGAAGGAAAGGGAGCGGGAGGTTTCCTTATATGTTCTGCTGCGGGTTATCGACCGCTTTGGCGACGACGCGGACTGGAAGCTGGCCTATGAGGACGGGCTGAAAAGAAAGATCAAACCGCGGAAACTCCTGCAGGAGATATACCATGATCTGTGTGAAAAGGGTGCGGAGGAAAAAACAGAATGAGAGCCCGGATTTATGTCTGCCATACCTTTTATCATGTCTATGTGGCATGCCTGAAGGAACTCAATCTTCCGAAGGAAGAACGCGGGAGGGCGGACATGGTGCTTAGCACCATGTCCTGCGAATTCGGAAATCTGTCCGCAAGGCTTGCGGCGAGCGGCCTGTTCGGCGAGGTTTTCACCTTTGAGGAGCAGGAGGAGAGCAGGGTTTCCGGCCTTGCGAAGTACCATAAGGACAGGGGAAACATCGTCCTGAACATGCTTGCGAGGATGGTGTTCTGCAAAAAGCTGGGGGCGGCGCAGGAGGCATACGTCCCTGTGGATTTCAGGCAGTACCGGGATATTTACGTGTTCTGCGACTCCGACCCGATAGGCTATTACCTGAGCTGGAAGAGAATCCGTTACCATGCCATGGAGGACGGGCTGGACTGCATCCGTTATTATGATACGGCAAGATATGACAACCGGGGATATTTTAAGCTGAAGGCGCTTCTGGCCTCCTGGAATCTGATTTTCATCCAGAATGGCTGGGGAAAATACTGCATAGACATGGAAGTGAACAATATTTCCGTGCTGGAGCATCCCTGCCCGAAATATATTGAGTGCCCCAGGGAAAAGCTGGTTCAGGCGCTGACGGAAGAGGGGCGCGACTGCCTGCTGGGCATTTTTCTGGAAAATAAGGAAAAGCTGGTGGAACAGCTCACCTCAGGGGCGCATCATGAGAAAAAGGTCCTGATCCTGACGGAGCCCCTGTGCGACCTGCAGACGCGGGAGCGGATCTTTAAGGACATCATTGCGGAATACGGGAAAGATGCGCAGGTGATTTTAAAACCCCATCCCAGGGATATACTGGATTATGAGAAGCTCTTTTCCGATTACGTGGTGCTTCCCGGAAAATTTCCCATGGAAATGATGAATTTCCTGCCGGATTTTCAGGTGGAGAAGGTGATTTCCGTTTTCACGGTGACGGACGCCATTCATTATGCGAAGGAAAAGATATATCTGGGCGAGGATTTCATGGACAGATATGAGGCCCCGGAAATCCACCGGCAGAACGAAGCGATATAAAAAAGGAGCGGCATTCGGATATGCGGAAAATACTGAAGAAAATGAACGTCCTGCTGGACGGCAGGCAAAAGGCGAAAATGGGCGGAATCATCGTGCTGATGTTCATCGGCGCCCTGCTTGAGGCGTGCAGCATCGGCCTGGTCATCCCGGTGATCCAGACGCTTCTGGACCCGGAGGAGGTGACGGGGGACGGCTATCTGGGAAACCTGTACCGTTTTCTGGGGATGAAGAATACCTCTCAGTTCACCATTCTGATGCTTTCGGCGATCATCGTGGCCTTCGTTCTGAAAAATGTGTTCCTGTATTTTCAGAATGTGGTTCAGCTCCGTTTCGTCTATACAAACCAGTTCGCGACGTCCCGCAGGATGATGATCAACTTCATGCAGCGGCCCTATGAATATTATCTGAATGCGGATACATCCGTAATTCAGAGAAGCATCACCTCGGACGTGAACAATATGTACGGACTGATTCTGTCCTGCCTGCAGCTTACCAGCGAGGTGATCATGTTCGTGATCCTGACCATTGTCCTGATGGTACAGGACCCTCTGATGACGGTGGTGATTGCGGCTCTGCTGGTCGTGGTGCTTCTGGTCATCAAAAACATCTTAAAGCCCATCATGAAGAAGGCGGGCGAGGAGAACCAGGACTATTACAGCGGCCTGTACAAATGGATCGACCAGTCGGTGATGGGAATCAAGGAGATCAAGATCGCCAACCGGGAGAGCTATTTCATCAATGAATACGCCAAATGCGGAGCGGGCTATGTGGGGGCGGTGCAGAAGTACAATATCTACAACTCCACTCCCAGGCTTCTGATTGAAACGGTCTGCATTGCCGGACTGATGATGTATCTGATCTTTCAGATCATGGCCGGCGGGGACATGACGGAAATGGTGGCTCAGATCGGCGTATTCGCGGTGGCGGCCATGCGGCTTCTGCCCAGCGCCAACCGGATCAACAACTACCTCACTTCCATTTCCTATTTCGAGCCGTTTTTCATGGGCGTGAGCGATAATCTCCAGGAGGAGATCCATGACGGCAACGTAGACTATGACGCTGAGACCTATCTGCAGAAAAAAGAGGTGGAGAAACTTCCGGTTCGTGAGAAGATTGAGCTGAAAAATATCGTCTATCATTATCCCAACAGTGAGGTGCTGATTTTTGACCACGCACAGATGACCATTCCCGTGGGAAGCTCCGTGGGCGTGGTGGGAACCTCCGGCGCGGGAAAGACCACCATCATCGACATTCTTCTCGGCCTTCTGAACATCCAGGAGGGGCAGATCCTGGCGGATGGCGTGGAGGTACGGGATCACTACGAAGGATGGCTGAAAAACATCGGCTACATTCCCCAGACCATCTTCATGATCGATTCCTCCATACGCAAGAACGTGGCCTTCGGCGTCCCGGATGAGGAGATCGATGATGAAAAGGTGTGGCAGGCCTTAAGGGAGGCCCAGCTGGACGAATTTGTGCGCGGCCTTCCGGAGGGCCTGGACACCAGCATCGGAGAACGGGGCATCCGTATCTCCGGCGGACAGCGGCAGAGGATCGGCATCGCGAGGGCGCTGTTCGAGGATCCGGAGGTGCTGGTGCTGGATGAGGCCACCTCCGCGCTGGATAACGAGACGGAGGCTGCGATCATGGATTCCATCAACCACCTGCATGGGAAAAAGACCCTGATCATCATCGCCCACCGCCTGCAGACCATCGAAAAATGCGATATGGTTTACCGGGTGGAGGAAGGACAGATCCGGCGGGAGAGGTAATAGCGTGAATGCGCGGAAAGGAAGCAGAATGGTTTCAGGCAGAAAAAGACAGGCAAATTTTGAATTGCTCCGCATAGTGGCCATGCTGATGGTGGTCGTGATGCATTTTCTGGCACAGACAGAAGCGCTGCCTGCGGCCGGAGCGGGACGGTTCCCGGGAGAACGGGAGATTTTCGGCGTTCTTCTGGAGTCCTTCTGCATCGTGGCGGTGAATGTCTATGTGCTGTTGAGCGGATATTTCCTTTCGGAAAAGGCGTTTTCCTTCCGGAGACTCTTAAAGCTCCTGCTGCAGATTCTGTTTTATACCCTGCTGATTCCGGTTGTTCTCGCCCTGTTCGGACAGCTTGCCTGGCAGGAGGTCCTGAATCCCTATCATCTGTGGAACTGCCTGTTCCCGGTGGAAAGCGGCCACTACTGGTTTGTGACCGCCTATGTGGTCATGATTCTCTTTTCTCCGGTGCTGAACGCGGCGGTGCGCACGCTTCCCCGCAGGAAGCTGAAGGCGGTCATTCTGCTTCTGCTGGTGTTTTTCTGCTTTGGAAAGAGTCTGAGCATCCTGCCCTTCGGAACGGACCGGTACGGGTATGATTTCGGCTGGTTCTGCTGTCTGTATCTGATTGCGGCTTACCTGAGAAAGTACGGGAGCACCTTCCTCTATGGAAAAAAGAGGGGAGCCGTTCTTTACCTGCTTTCCTGCGCGGGAGTGGCCGTAATTTCCCTGATCTGTCTGTATGTGTGCGGACGGACGGGAGCGCTGGAGTATTATGCCTCGGTTCCCTTCCACTATAATTTTCTTCTGTGCCTGACCGGAGCGCTGGGACTGTTTTCCTTTTTCGCGGGGCTGAGGCTTCCGGAGGGCGCTGCGGCGGAGGCCATACGGCGGATTTCCCCCGCCGTGTTCGGCGTATATCTGATTCATGAGCACGTGGACGTGAGTTCCCGCTGGGCCATGTGGATTGTGGGGGATGTTTCGGAGCATTTCTGGGGATATCTGATCCAGATGACGGAGAGCGTGCTTCTGGTGTTCCTGGTATCGGTCTGCATCGACCTGCTGCGTGCCAGGCTGTTTGACGTTGTGGGAAGGGCTCTTTCGCGCACCGGAGCGGGTGCCCGTTTGAACCGGCTTATCGACAGGCTGGAGGAAAACGATTGAGGATTGAGATGAAAAAAATCGGATTATTTTTAAAAAAACAGCAGAGCTGGGTGTTCCCTCTGATTCTGCTGATATACCCCCTGCTGTGGGCAAACCAGGGCATTGATGTGTCGGACCCTACCTACAGTCTGACCAACTTCCGTTTTTTCCCGGAGCTGACCGGAACCTGGCCCATCGCCACCTGGCTTGCCAATGTGGCGGGCTTTCTTCTCATGAAGCTTCCGTTTGGAGGGACTCTGCTGGGAATGAATCTCTACACCCGGCTGTTCATCAGCGCCATGGCTCTTCTGTCCTATTATTTTCTGCGGGGAAAGATGCCGGCGTGGATGGCCTTTGCGGGGGAAATCATCGCCATCAGCTTCTGCTGGTGCCCCTCCACAATTTTGTATAATTACCTGACCTATTTCCTGTTCCTGGCAGGCTGCGTCTGTCTGTTCCGCGGGCTGATCTGGGAGAGAAAGGGACTTCTGATTGCTGCCGGCATCTGCCTGGGGCTGAATGTGGCCGTGCGCACGCCGAATGCCCTGGAGGTGGTGCTCATTCTGGCGGTGTTCTGGTACGGGAAGCTTGCCGGGGAGACGCCTGCCCGGATATGGAGGAACGTGCTCTGGTGTGTCTGCGGCTTTTTTGCGGGCTTCCTCGCCGCCTTTGCGGGTATCTGCATCCAGTATGGGCCGGCCGCCTATTTCGGCATGTTCACCGGTCTTTCCGGCTATGCGGGAACGGACGAGAGCTATTCGGCCCTCTCCATGGTGACTTCGGTGCTGTCCGCCTACGGAGGAACGCTTCAATGGGTGATGACGCTGGTGGTCTGCTGGCTGGCCGGATGGATCTTCTTCCGGTTTCTGCCTGCGGGGCTGAAAAGCGCGGGCAAAGTGGTATATGTCTGCTGTATTCCTGTGCTGGTACGGCTGTTCTGGGGCAGGGGAATGTTCACCTTTACTTATTATAATTATCGCAGCATCTATGAATGGGGAATGCTGCTTCTGTATCTGGCTCTGGCCGCCTGTGTGCTGGTGATGGCGGACTCCCGCGCCTTCCGGAGGGAGCGGCTGCTGGCGTGCATCATCCTGCTGGTCGTCCTGGTGACGCCCATCGGGAGCAACAACGGCACCATGCCCGCTCTGAACAATCTGTTTCTGGCAGCTCCTTTTACCATCTGGACCTTCTGGCGGCTGCTTTCCCGTAACCGGAAGCGTGCCTTTGCTTTTCCGGCCGCCGCGCTGGTGACGGCCGTGTTCGTGATGACGGCGGTGCAGGGCGTTGGCTTTCGCGCCTCTTTTTCCTTTGGAGACGGGATTTATGGGGAAAAAAGGGATGCAAAAGTGGAAAACAGTGCTATACTGACAGGTATGAGGACCAGGGAAGAAAACGCCGGAAGTTTGACGGGACTGGTGGCATTCGCCCAAGAGCAGTCCTTTGCCGGAACGTCTCTTGTCACCTTCGGCAGCGCGCCCGGACTTCATTTTATTCTGGATATGCCGCCCGGCATTTCCCATTGCTGGCCGGATCTGGATACATATCCCGCGGCGCAGATGGAGGAGGAGCTGAACGGGCTTCTTGCTTCCGGGGAGGCGCTTCCTGCGGTGATCGTTTATAAGGAAAACGGGGAGATGCCGGAGGAGACGGAGAAATGGAAGACGCTGACAGTCTGGATGGAGGAAGGCGGCTATGGGCTTGTCTTTGAGAACGAGGGCTATCAGGTATATATGGAAGGGTAAGAAAAGGAAGGAAACGCTTATGATTAATTTTAACGTACCCCCCTTCACGGGAAAAGAGATGGATTATATCAGACAGGCTGTGGAAAATCAGAAAATCTGCGGCGATGGGGAATTTACGAAAAAATGCAGCGAGTGGATTGAGGAACGTACCGGCACGGCGAAATGCCTGCTCACCACCTCCTGTACCCACGCCACGGAGCTGGCGGCTCTGCTTACCAACGTGGGTCCGGGGGATGAGGTCATCATGCCTTCCTTTACCTTCGTGTCCACAGCGGATGCCTTCGTGCTCCGCGGGGCGACTCCGGTTTTCGTGGATATCCGTCCGGATACCATGAACCTGGATGAGAAGCTGATTGAGGACGCTGTTACGGAGAAAACCCGCGGAATCGTTCCGGTTCATTATGCCGGAGTGGGCTGTGAGATGGACGAGATCATGGAGATTGCCGGAAGGCATAATCTGTTCGTGGTGGAAGATGCGGCACAGGGCATTCTGGCGGAGTATAAGGGAAAGGCTCTTGGAACCATCGGGGATTTTGGCTGCTTCAGCTTCCACGAGACCAAAAATATCAGCTGCGGCGAGGGCGGTGCGCTCCTCATCGCCCATGAAAAGGACATCGAGAACGCGGAGATCTTCCGGGAAAAGGGAACGGACCGGAGCAAGTATTTCCGCGGCCAGGTGGATAAGTACCGCTGGCAGAACTACGGCTCCAGCTACCTGCCCAGCGAGCTGAACGCGGCCTATCTCTATGCCCAGCTTGAGCTGGCGGATCAGATCACGGCGGCACGTCTTTCCATCTGGAATCAGTACCGGGAGGAGCTTTCCTGTCTGGAGCAGGCGGGACTGATCGAGCTTCCCTTTGTGCCGGAGCACTGTAAGCATAACGGACATATGTTTTATATCAAGACGAAGGACATGGCGGAACGGACGGCTCTGATCGATTTCCTGAAAAAGAACGACATTCTGGCGGTGTTTCATTACGTGCCTCTGCATTCCGCACCGGCCGGCCTGAAGTTCGGGCGCTTCCACGGTGAGGACCGCTACACCACGAAGGAAAGCGAACGCCTGGTGCGTCTGCCGCTCTATTACGGGCTTGGCGAGGATCAGGTGAGCTATATTTCCGGTAAAGTAAAGGAATTCTATGGACATTAAGGGCAGCGCTTTCACCGCTTTTTTGAAAAAAAGAGAAAACTGGCTGATTCCGGCCTTCTGCTGTCTGCTGTTGTTCCTCGGAATCGGGCTGGCCTGGGATTACTATTTCGACCTAAACGACGATGTGTTGATCCGGGACATCCTTTCCGGCGTTTATACGGGGGAGCCGGAGGCGCTGACCGCACAGCTTCTGTGGCCTCTGTCCGCCCTGATTGCCGGACTGTACCGGGTGTTTCCGGGCGTTCCGGTGTTTGGCGCCTTTCTCTGGCTCTGCCAGGCGGGAAGCATCTTCCTGATTCTGAAACGGAGCCTGGACGCTGTGAGCGGATCGGCGGCTCCGGGCAAAATCCGGGCAGCCGGAACCTCTTCCGTGAGCGGATCTCTGAAGAAGCTGTGCCTGAATCTGCTGGAAACGCTGCTGATCGCGGCCTGTCTCCTGTACCATCTGGTGTTCATCCAGTATACGGTGACAGCCGGGTTGCTGGCGGCGGCCGCCATTTTTACTTTCCTGACCCAGGAGGAAAGGGAGGGGGAGGGCGTTTTCGCCTTCTGGCTCCGCTGCCTGCCTTCCGCACTGCTGTTCTGGCTCGCCTTTTGTCTGCGCAGCGAGATGGGGCTGCTGCTTCTGCCCCTTGCAGGTGTGGGAGGCATCTGGAAATGGGCCGCACGGGCAATGCGCAGTCCTGTTTTCACCCGGAAAAATACGGCCTCCTTCCTTGGGCTGTTCGGCCTGATTCTGGCAGGGATTCTTGTCTGCTTCGGAGCGGACCGGCTGGCCTGTTCAGACCCGGAGTGGCAGGAATTTGAAGCTCTGTTTGACGCGAGAACACAGGTCTATGACTTTTATGATGCTTCCCTGCGCTCCTGGGAGGAAAATCAGGAATTCTATGAAGAGCTGGGACTGACTAAGATGCAGTGTGCGCTGCTTGCCAATTACAACTATGGAGCGGACGACGCCATCGACGCGCAGGTGATGGAACAGATCGCGGACTACGGAAGGGAAACCCGGGGAACCTTCGCGCACAGTCTCTCAGAAGGCATCTGGCTGTATGTACAGCGGCTGAAGAATAACCGCTCCATCGTTCCGGACGACCAGCTTCCCTGGCTGGCTTTAGAGGGCGCACTTGCGGCGCTGCTTCTGGCTGCGGCCTTTGTCAGATGGAGAGCGACACGGAAGGAAAAGAAAACGTTCCCGAAGGGACAGGGCATCCTCTGGAAGCTTCTGCTCCTCGGCGCGGTAAGAAGCGGTCTGTGGATGTATCTCATCCTGCGGGAGCGGGTGCCGGAGCGGATCAGCCATCCGCTCTACTTCTGTGAGCTGTTGATGCTGGCTTGGCTGCTTCTGAATACGGTTTGCGGAATGCGGCAGACTTCCGGTCAACAGATTTCCGAACAACAGTTTTCCGGATGGCAGACTTCCGGTCCGGAAGGTCTGCCCGCCCGTCTCATCCGCATCGCAGCCCTGGTTCTTTCGCTGGCTGCCGTGGTCATCTGGCTTCCACGCGAGGCGGAACGCACGGGAGCGGAGTACTCCCGAAGGGAACAGGTGAACGCGGTGAATCTGGCGGCCCTTTCCCGCTATCGGCAGGAGAACCTGTATCTGGCGGACGTGATGTCCACCGTGGATTTTTCGGAGAAGCTGTTTGTGGAAAAAATCAGGCCGGGAAATTACGACCTGCTGGGCGGCTGGCTGTGCAAGAGTCCGCACAGCGAAAAGAAGCTTGCCGCCTTCGGCCATGAAAGCATGGGGCAGGCCGTTCTCACAGGTGAAAACATCCGCTTCGTGGGAGAGGCGGACACGGACTGGGAATGGCTTTCCGACCTGCTGGCGGAGCATGGCAGGGACGGAAAGCTCGTTCTGGAAGAGGAAATCACGGCGGCTGGAAGGAGCCTGTATATCTGGCGGCTGGAAAGAAGCTGAAATTGTCGGAGCTGACCGCACAGGAAGGAATGAATTCTTATGAAGCAGGAAGAAAGAATTGATCTTGGGCCGGTTTATCTGCGGCCGATCACCCTGGAGGATACGGACCGGATCATCCGGTGGCGCAATTCCGACCGGGTGAGAAAGAATTTCATCGATCAGAGGCCATTCACCAGACAGGGACATCTGAACTGGCTGGAAACCAGGGTGGCGACAGGAGAAGTGGTCCAGTTCATCCTTTGCGAGACGAAGGAGGACAGGCCCGTGGGAAGCGTCTACATCCGGGATATCGACCGGAAAAACCGGAAGGGTGAATACGGGATTTTCATCGGAGAGGCGGACGCGGCGGGAAAAGGCTACGGCACGCTGGCCGCGAAGGGAGCCATCGACTATGCCGGAGGTGAGCTGAAGCTGCATAAGCTTTTCCTGCGGGTGTTCGCGGACAATGCGGCGGCGGTGAGAAGCTATGAAAAGGCCGGTTTTCACCGGGAAGCCCTTTTGCAGGACGAGATCAGGAATGAGGACGGCAGCTGGCGGGATCTGATCCTGATGGCGGTTCTGTTTCCGGAATAATCGGGATATATGGAGAAGTAAGTGGAAATATGAAGAAACTGATCAGCATTGTAATTCCCTGTTACCGCTCGGAGACGATGATTGCGGGCGTGGTAGGGGATATCGACAGAGAAATGAAACAACTGGAGGAAGCTTACCGGTATGAGATCATTCTGGTAAACGACAGCTCGCCGGACGGAACCTTTGAGGCAATCCGCAGGCTCTGTCAGGAAAAGCCCTACATCACCGGTGTGAATCTGGCACGGAATTTCGGGCAGCACGCGGCGCTTATGGCGGGATTTCGGCAGATGAAGGGAGATTATCTGGTGTGCATGGACGACGACGGGCAGACGCCGGCTTCCTCCATCGGTGATCTGATCCGCGGCCTGGAGGAAGGAAGAGATGTGGTGTATGCAAAATATGAGCATAAGCATCACAATGCGTTCCGCAACTTCGGAAGCAGGGTCAACGACTGGATGCTCTGCTTCATGCTGGGAAAGCCGAAGGATCTCTACATTTCCAGCTTTTTTGCGGCGAAGCGCTTCATCGTGGACGAGATGCTCCGTTATGAAAACGCCTTCCCCTACGTGATCGGGCTGGTGCTGAGGGCGACAAAAAACATCGGAAACGTGGTGGTGGAGCATCATGACCGCCGGGCGGGCGAATCGGGCTATACGCTGGGCAAGCTGTTTTCCCTCTGGTTCAACGGCTTCACCTCCTTCAGTGAAAAGCCTCTGCGCATCGCCACCATGGCGGGCGTGGGATGTGCTGCGTTGGGTTTCCTCTACGGCCTGTATACGGTGATCAAGAAGCTGGTAAATCCGCTGGTTCCCGTGGGATTCAGTTCTCTGATGGCGGCGATCATGTTCATCGGCGGTATGCTGATGCTGATGCTGGGCCTGATCGGGGAATACGTGGGAAGAATGTATATCTGTATGAACAATGCGCCGCAGTATGTGATACGGGAGATCGTAAAAAATGAGGATGACGGAGAAGAACAATAACGGGCTCCCGACGGGGAAAAAATCCGGCCCGGCCAGCCTTTGGCTCACCTTTGCAATCACGTTTTGCGGCGTGGTTTTCCTGCCGCAGATGCTTCTTGCGGAGGGACGGGGGCTGGGCTTTTCCAACAGCTTTCTGTCCGTGGCGGTGTTTCTGCTCGCCTTTCCGGCAATCAGGCATACGGTGGAGCAGATGCTTTTGAAAACAGGAGCGGTAACGAAAGTGAGAGGTGTTCTCTCGCTGCTCCTTTCCTTTGGCTTTGTGCTGGCCTGTACCTTTGGAAGCCGGCTGGAGGCGGATGGATACCTCCTTTTGACCGACTGGCGGCTGTGGCTGTCCCTGCCCTTTCTGACCCTGTTCTTCGCCGCGCTTATGGAGCGTCTGTACGGACTGCTGGAAGAACGGATGGCGGGGGATGGCGCGAAAGCGGCGGGCGGAGCACGGGCCGAAGAACAGGAAGGGGCGGCCGCCCGGAAGGCCGGATTTCTCTCCCGCTGGGAGGGCCTGTCCGTGGGAAAACGGCGGCTCGTGTGGCCGGGCTTCTTCGTTTATGACGCGCAGGAGGAGTTCAACCAGGTGGCCCAGAGGCGGTTCACCACCCATCATCCGCTGCTGCATGTGCTCCTTCTGGGAGGAATCATCAGTACGGGCAATAAGCTGTTCGGAAGCTATAATGCGGGAATCGCCTGCTACATGATCTTTCAGATGACGGTGCTTGCCCTCTGTTTTACCTGGGTGACGGATTTCCTGAGGAAAAAGGGTGCACCCGTCTGGCTGCGGGCTGCGGGAACCCTGTATTTCGCGTTCTTTCCGGTCATTCAGATGTATGTGCTCTGCTCCGCCAAGGATACCCTGTATTCGGCGGCAATGCTGGCGGTCATCCTGCTTCTGGTGCAGATGGCAGAGGAGAGGGAAGCATTCTTTTCGACGAAAAAGAACGTGGCCGCGCTTGCGGGCTGTCTGTGTTTCATGGCGCTGATGCGTCATAATGGCCTGTATATCCTGATTCTTCTGATTCCCGTCATGGCGGTGCTTGCCGGAAGGAAAAGATGGCTGCGGGCTGCGCTCGCTGGACTTTGTGCCCTGCTTCTCGTGCTTGGGGCCAATGCCGGACTGAAAACGGTCTTTCATGCCGAGGATTCGGAAAATCAGGAAATGCTCACCGTGCCCATTCAGCAGCTGGCCCGTACCTGGACACTCAGTCCGGAGGTGTTTACCGAAGAGGAGAAGGAAATCCTGTTTTCCTTCCTGCCCCGGGAGGCGCTGGAGCGGTATACGCCGAAGCTGAGCGACAACGTAAAGATTTCCTTCAACAATGCGGCCTATGCCGGGGACGCTGCCTCCTTCTGGCAGCTCTGGCTGTCCATAGGAGTTAAGGCTCCGGCCTCCTATCTGAACGCCTGGCTGCTCACCTCCTATGGCTTCTGGTATCCGGACGCTGTGCTGGATGGATATCAGGGCAATACGGTGTTCACCTTTACCTATGGAGAGAGCTCCTATTTCGGTTATGAGACGGAGCTTCCGGGACAGCGGCACAGCTTCATTCCCTGGCTGGATTCGCTGTTTGAAAAGATGAGCCTGGAGCTGTTCCAGCAGCGCATTCCCGTGGTGTCCATGCTGTTTTCGCCGGGCTTCCTTTTCTGGGTGTATGCTGCGGGAATCGTTTTCCTGGTAAGATGCGGGCGATTCCGTCAGGTGGCTGCCTTCCTTCCGGCGGGACTGAACTGGCTCACCGTGCTGCTCGGTCCCACCAGCCTGGTGCGTTATGTGCTGATTTTCTGGTTCGCTCTGCCAGTGCTGGCACTTGTTGTAAGCCGGGGGAAATTATGCTATACTGAGGAAGCGCTGATTTGACGATATCGAAAAAAGGAAATGCAATGAACAGAAAGCTGAAAAGAAGCCGTGCAATCGAATATGCGATCCTGTGCTACGCGGTCGTGCTGATGCTGTTAATCGGGCCCATTGGCCTGCTGGATACCACGCGGGTGGTCGCGGGCAACCAGACGACGGCAGGATGGACGGAGCCTGTGGGGTCAGATGACCGGATTCAGCAGGTATTCATCGCGGACGGCGGATATCTGGAAAGCATCAGCATTTTTGCGGAGAATGATCTTTCCCGCAAGGTGGTGAACCTGTCCATCTCCAACGATCTGGGAGAGACGGTTTTTTCCAGAAATGTGGCGCTGGATACCTATGAGGCTCCGGGCTTTTTTACGATTCCGGTGGAATTTCAGACGGAGGCCGGGAGGGCCTATGTCTGGCAGATCAGCCATCCGGAGGAGGAACTGGTTCTGGGATGGCAGAATACGGGAGAATCTGGACTCACGGTTTTCGGTAATTATTATTATGTGGCTGAGGGCGGGCAGATTCAGGAGCAGATCGGACAGAATATCCTAATGCGCTTTACCTATTCGAATCCCTTAAGCCTCTGGAAGAAGGGGGCGCTGATGGCAGGGATTGCCCTGATCGCCGGTTTTCTTATTCTTCTTACCGAAAATGCGGCGAGAAAGGGCCGGAAAAACCGCGAGGTGAAGGTGCAGTGGCTATTCCGTACAGTCTGCAATCCGCTGATCGTGCTGGGAACGGCTGTCTGGCTTGCGGCTGTGCTTCTGTTTGATTATTATGGGGGTGTCCGGGCGGATAAAATGGTGTATTGCGCGGGAATCCTCATTTTTGCGGCGGTCCTTCTCTATGCGGTAAACGCCAGGCGGGACGATATCAGGCCGCTGACGCTTGTGGTGAAGGAAAATCTGCTGGAGCGGGGAATGGATACCCTGCAGACGGTTTTCTGGGCCGGAGCGTTGTGGGGCTGTATCGATTACATGAACGCGATGTATAATATCTACCAGGCTTATGCCTACCGTAAGGTGCTGATTTTCCTGGGACTTGTGCTGCTGACCATGTGTGAAAGAAAGGCCCTGGTTCACATCGGAAATCTGATCTGGATCGTGGTGTCCTCTGCGGCAGGCTTTTTCTACTGGCTGCAGTTTCGGGGCGTGGCGGAGCAGGACAGACTGGCGCGTCTGAACGCCATCCTGTTTGTGATCGCGGGGCTGGTGCTCATTCAGGCTGTCAGGATTTTTTTGAAAAAAAAGGTGGAATGGCGGAAGGTTTCTCCGCTTTACGCCGGGCTGCTTGCGGTATTTTTGGCGTTTCTCATTGTATTCCGCAATACCAGAGGATGGCCCATTTACCTGGCCGCGGCGTTCGGCCTTCTGTATCTGTTTTATCTGGCATGGGAGAGAAAGGAACGATTCCTGCCCATTCTCTGCAACGGGATCATTCTGAATTTCGTCTGTGCCCTGGTTTTTGCTGTGGCGAGAAGGCCGTTTCGAACCTGGTATTTTTACCGGTACAACTTCGTATTCCATACGGTGACCGTGACGGCTGTTTATCTGACGCTGGTGCTTGCGGCCCTGTTCGTGCGACTTCTTGTGCTCTATCACCGCTCGCGCAGGCTGTACGCCTGGTGGGGAACCGGACTTCTGTTCGGCATGGCGGCGTCTCTCCTGATCCTCACCCTGTCCCGGACCGGATATCTGGCTGCGGTGGTGATGGGAGCAGTTATTCTGGTGTTCATTTCCCTCATCTGCTACCGGGAGAGGCCGGGAGCGTTTTTCGCAAAGACGGGCGTTCTGATTCTGACGGTGCTGGCATGCTTCCCCGTGACCTATTCCGCCATCCGTCTGATTCCGCCGCTGTATGACGATCCCTACATTTTCGAGCTGGAGGCAAATTCGGAGGAATGGGCCATCCACAAGGGGGACCGGGCCGATTCGGAGAATTACATCACCTTTCCGCGTTTTGCCTACTGCTTTGATGAAAAGCTGTTCGGAGATGAACACAGGGTGCTGCGGGAATTTGTAGATACCTTCATGGCGGACGCCTCCGCAGAGTTCTCCCGGGAAGACTCTCCGGCGGTATCCCAGGTATATGCCCTCACCGCTTCCGCTTCTGAAAGCGCGGGAGACGTTCTGGCGGATGGAGAGACTGAGACGGCCGGGACGGCGGAAGCGCAGACGGATTCCGGGACACAGTCCGGGCCTTCTGATGAGGAAGAGGGCGGTGATATTTCCAATGGGCGTCTGGATCTGTTCCGAAAGTATATCGCCCAGTGGAACCTGACGGGCCATGAGCTGATGGGAGTGGAACTGGAGAATGGGACCCTTTCCGTGCATGCCCATAATACCTACCTGCAGGTGATCCATGACCACGGACTGATCACCGGGGCAGTATATGTGCTTCTGGGCATCGTCACGCTGGTTCAGATGTTCCGCTACGCATATTTTCATCTGTACCGGAAGCACAGAAGAGGGGAGGAGAGGGATGAATACGCCGCGCTGCCGCTGGCTGTTTTCATCGCCTTTGCCGTGGCGGGACTGGTGGAGTGGCTGTTCCATCCCTGCAATCCGATGGGCTTTGCCACCATGGCGGTGCTTGCCCCGCTTCTGACCTTTCAAGAAAAGAGACGTAAACGCAATGAGTGAAATGGATAAGCCGAAGAAACATTATTTCAATTATCAGCTTCTGTACCGGAGAACGGCGCTGATCATATATGATATTCTGAGCATCACCGCGGCAAGCTTTCTGGCGCTGCTTCTGCGCTATGATATGCATGTGGATGCCATTCCGGATGAATTCATCCTTCCTGTCCGGAACTTCCTGCCGCTCAACATCCTGCTGACGCTGGCCATCTTTTACTTCTTCCGCCTGTATCACAGCCTGTGGGCCTTCGCGGGAGAAAACGAGATGCAGAATCTGGTGATCGCCTGCTTCCTGTCCGCCATCGTGTCGGGAATCGGCCTGAACCTGTTCAAAATTTCCAGCCAGCCGGTGCCGGACAGTTACTATTTCATGTATCTGTTCCTGCTGGTCACCTTCATGTTCATCAGCCGTTTTTCCTACCGGTTTCTGCGGAGCCGCAAGCACCGGATGCAGAATAAGAAGAACAATATTTCCGTCATGATCATCGGAGCCGGAGAGGCGGGAAACGCGCTGATTAAGGAGATCGTCAGCAGCAATTACAGCACCATGGTCATCCGCTGCATCATCGACGACGATAAACAGAAATGGGGCCAGTTCATTCAGGGCATCAAGGTGGTGGGCGGCCGGGACAAAATCATCGAGTCCGCCGACCTGTACGATATTGACGAAATTTTCATCGCGATTCCTTCCGCGCCCAGAACGGTGATCCGGGACATCCTGGATATCTGTAAGGAGACGAACTGCAAGCTGCGTTCCCTGCCCGGCATGTACCAGCTGGTCAACGGTGAGGTGAGCGTCAGCAAGCTGCGGGACGTGGAGGTGGAAGACCTTCTGGGAAGGGAGCCGATCCGCGTGGATCTGGATTCCATCCTGGGCTATGTGCAGAACAAGGTGGTGATGGTCACAGGCGGCGGTGGCTCTATTGGAAGCGAGCTGTGCCGGCAGATCGCCACGCATAAGCCTGCCCGGCTGATTATCGTGGATATTTATGAAAATAATGCCTATGATATTCAGCAGGAGCTTCTGCAGCGGCATCCCGATCTGCCGCTCGTGGTGCTGATCGCTTCCGTGCGCAATACGAAGCGAATGAACGCCATTTTTGCGGAATATCGTCCGGATATCGTATACCATGCGGCCGCCCACAAGCATGTGCCGCTGATGGAGACAAGCCCCAACGAAGCCATTAAAAACAACGTGTTCGGGACCTGGAAGACGGCTTCCGCCGCAGCGATGAACGGCTGCCGCAAATTCGTGATGATCTCCACGGACAAGGCGGTGAACCCCACCAACATCATGGGAGCCAGCAAACGGATCTGCGAGATGATCATTCAGACCTTCAACAAGCATTATGAGACGGAATTTGTAGCAGTGCGCTTCGGAAACGTGCTGGGGAGCAACGGCAGCGTGATCCCTCTGTTTAAGAAACAGATCGCGGCGGGCGGACCGGTGACCGTCACCCATCCGGATATCATCCGGTATTTCATGACGATTCCGGAAGCCGTTTCCCTGGTGCTTCAGGCCGGAGCCTATGCCAGAGGCGGAGAAATCTTCGTGCTGGATATGGGAGAGCCGGTGAAGATTCTGGACCTTGCCAAAAACCTGATCCGTCTGTCCGGCTACAAGGTGGGGGAGGATATCCAGATCGAGTTCACGGGCTTACGTCCCGGCGAGAAACTCTATGAGGAACTTCTGATGGACGAGGAGGGCATGCAGGATACCGCCAATAAGCTGATCCACATCGGAAAGCCCATTGAGCTTGATGAGGACGAGTTTTTCATTCAGCTGAAAAAACTGGAGGACGCGTCCCGCGACGAGGTGGAGGACATCCGCCCTCTGGTGCAGCAGATTGTCCCGACCTATGTATACAAAAAAGATGGAAGGACGGTTAAGGCGGAGCAGAAATAGCTTTCACAGTGCCGAAATCCGGAAACGCTTCGGCATGGAGGTAATCATGAAAATACATCATATCGGCTATCTGGTGAAAAAGCTGGAGAAGGCCGCCGCGGAATTTGAGAAGCTGGGCTATGTCCGGCAGGGAGAGGTCACGAACGATACGTACCGGAAGGTGGATATTCTTTTTCTGGAAAAGGACGGATACGTGGTGGAGCTGGTCAGTCCCAACGCTCCGGACAGCGTGGTGTCGGGCCTGATCAAAACCTATAAAAACGCGCCCTATCATCTCTGCTATATCTGTGAGAATCTGGACGAAGAGATCACGAAGCTGACCGGAGAGGGATACGTGCAGATTGACCTGCCCACGCCCGCTCCGGCGATCGGCGGGAAGAGGGTGAGCTTTCTGATGAACCGTTTTATCGGGATGATCGAGCTTCTGGAGCAATAGAAAGCCGCACGGAAATGGAGAACAGAACATGGGAAAAGAGAGAATTTATCTGTCTTCCCCCACCATGCACGGGGATGAGCAGCGGTTTGTGAACGAAGCCTTTGAGACCAACTGGATCGCACCTCTCGGGCCGAATGTGAACGCTTTTGAGAAGGAAATGGCCGAATATACGGGATGCGGTTATGCGGCGGCGCTGAGCGCCGGAACGGCGGCCATTCATCTGGCACTGCGGCTCATCGGGATTCAGCCGGGGGATGTGGTGTTTTCCTCCGATCTGACCTTTTCCGCCACCTGCAATCCCATCTGCTATGAGAAGGCGGTGCCGGTATTCATCGACGCGGAAGAGCAGACCTGGAACATGGACCCGGATGCTCTGGAGGCGGCCTTTGAAAAATATCCGGATGCGAAGGCTGTGATCTGCGCCCACCTGTACGGCACGCCCGCCCAGATTGGACGGATCCGGGAAATCTGTGACAGAAGAGGAGTTCCGCTCATCGAGGATGCGGCAGAGTCTCTCGGCTCTACCTTCCAGGGGAAAATGACGGGCTGCTTCGGAGACATCGGAATCTATTCCTTCAACGGAAACAAGATCATCACCACCTCCGGCGGCGGCATGCTGGTTTCCGCAAATGAGGAATATGTGGATAAGGCAAGATTCCTTTCCACCCAGGCGAGGGATGCCGCCCGCTATTATCAGCATTCCCAGCTGGGCTTCAACTACCGCATGTCCAACATCACAGCAGGGGTAGGCAGAGGACAGCTCCTTCATATTGAAGAGCACAAGCAAAAGAAGCAGGAGATTTACAGGCAGTACAGGGAAGCCTTTGCGGATATTCCGGCGATTACCATGAATCCGCTGAATCCGGATGGAGACGCGAACAACTGGCTTTCCTGCATCACCATCGATCCCGCCTGCGGCGTCACGCCGGATCAGGTGATGGATGTGCTTGCCGATGAAAACATCGAGAGCAGACCCATCTGGAAGCCCATGCACATGCAGCCCATTTATGCGGATGCGGATTTCTTTACGAAGGACGGAAGCGCGAAGGGGGCGGATGGCCGCAGCGTGCAGTCGCTTGATCTGACCGCGCCTGCGGAGAGCGTGGGAGCGAAGATCTTCTATCATGGACTGTGCCTTCCCAGCGATGTCAAAAACACGCCGGAGGACATGGAGCGGATCATCGGCCTGGTGCGCGGACTGTTCGCATGACGAAAACGGAGCGGCAAAATTCCGGCTGGCAGAAGGGAGGAGCGGATGTTTTACAGAAAATTTGGGAAAAGGGCGCTGGATATTCTTCTGTCCGGCTGCGCGATTCTGGTGCTCTCGCCCGTGCTTCTGATCGTGGCCATTCTGGTGCGGACGAAGCTGGGAAGCCCGGTGCTGTTTCATCAGGAGCGGCCGGGACTGAATGAAAAGATTTTTACCCTGTGCAAATTCCGCACGATGACGGACGCGCGGGATGAAAACGGGCAGCTCCTTCCGGATTCGGTGCGCCTGACCTCCTTTGGAAAATTCCTGCGCTCCACCAGCCTGGACGAGCTGCCGGAGCTGTTCAATATTTTTAAGGGAGACATGAGCATCATCGGTCCCAGGCCGCTGCTGGTTTCCTACCTGCCCTGGTACACCGAAGAGGAA
>CAJFMW010000056.1 GCA_904392525.1 uncultured Eisenbergiella sp. | reverse complement strand
AGAGCGGAACGAAACTGGAGGAGGATGAATGGCTTCGTATCGTCAGCGATGTCATTTCCGGCTATGAGAGCGTTTCCGAACTGAAGCGGGAGGAAAAGGAGGCGCTTGTTTCTGTGATGGAGAGCATTGAAATCCTGTTTGCAGCATATTTTCTCCGCACAGAGGACAGGATCTGCGCGGAGGATGCGGCGGACATTTTTCATAAACTACGGGACTGGGAGGAGCGGATTGAAAAATGTCTGCTATGAAGCGGTCCGGAAAGCTTGAAAAGAAAATATGGAAAATAAGGAAGGCGTCTTCCCATTTTGCAGCTTTAATTATAAAATGGTATCATACAGCAAGGAAATACTTCAAATGGAGGTCACAATGGGAAACGACAACGCCTGCGCCACCTGCCTGTACTACGTCTACGACGATGAATATGAAGAATATCTCTGTGACATGGATATGGATGAGGACGAGTATGTCCGGCTGATTTCGGACAGCCATTACAGATGCCCTTATTATCGCAACGGCGATGAATACAAAGTGGTAAGAAAGCAGATGTAAAAAGCAAATCGGGGGATGCCAATCCGGCGTATATAAGGTATAATAAAAATAACCTGCCTGTGCGGCTGGAAAAGGAGGAGGGCGGCAGGAACCTGCGGCTCCTGCCAAAGAATGGCATAAGCCATTTTTTATATGATGAAATGCCGCCTCTGGCGGCAGAAAGAGAGGAAGCAGATGAAACAGGACATGATTGTCATTCTGGATCTGGGAAGTACGGAAAACACCGTGCTGGCGCGTCGGATCAGAGATCTGGGGGTTTACAGTGAAATTCATCCTCACGATATCACCGTGGAGGAGCTGAAGGCGCTGGACAATGTGAAGGGAATCATTCTCAACGGAGGGGAAAACAGAATTGTGGACGGCAGCGCTGTGGAAGTCCGGCCGGAGCTGTATGAACTGGAATATCCCATGATTTCCGTGGATTATCCGGGTTCCAGATGCGAAACGCAGCTTCAGGAGCAGCCGGATGAGGAGGCGCTGAGAGCATTCGTATTTGAAATCTGCAAGGCGGAAGCGAACTGGAACATGAAGAATTTCATTGAGGACCAGGTGGAGCTGATCCGCCGCCAGGTGGGAGATTCCAAGGTGCTTCTTGCGCTGTCTGGCGGTGTGGATTCTTCCGTAGTGGCGGCGCTTCTGATTAAAGCCATCGGACAGCAGCTGGTATGCGTGCATGTGAACCATGGCCTGATGCGCAAAAATGAATCGGAAAGCGTGATTCAGGTATTCCGTGACCAGCTTCATGCGAATCTGATCTACGTGGACGCTTCTGAGCGTTTCCTTGGAAAGCTGGAAAATGTGGCGGATCCGGAGCAGAAGCGCAAGATCATCGGAAGCGAATTTATTCGTGTATTTGAAGAGGAAGCAAGAAAGCTGGAAGGAATTGAGTTCCTTGGCCAGGGAACCATTTATCCGGACATCATCGAAAGCGGAACCAAGACCGCGAAAATGGTAAAATCTCATCATAACGTGGGCGGGCTTCCTGCGGATCTTCAGTTTAAGCTGGTGGAGCCGTTAAAGCAGCTGTTTAAGGATGAGGTGCGCGCCTGCGGCGTGGAACTGGGCCTGCCCCACAGCATGGTATACCGTCAGCCCTTCCCGGGACCGGGACTGGGCGTGCGTTGCCTGGGTGCGATCACCAGAGACCGTCTGGAGGCCGTGCGTGAATCAGACGCGATTCTGCGGGAAGAGTTTGAAAAGGCAGGACTGGACAAGAAGGTATGGCAGTATTTCACTGTAGTGCCGGATTTCAAGTCGGTGGGCGTAAAAAATAATGCCAGATGCTTCGATTACATGGTCATCATCCGTGCGATCAACACGATCGACGCCATGAGCGCAACCATCGAACGGATCGACTGGGACGTGCTCCAGAGAATCACAGAGCGGATTCTTGCGGAAGTGCCGAACGTGAACCGGGTGTGCTACGACATGTCTCCGAAGCCTCCGGCTACTATCGAATTTGAATAAAGAGAAACACCGAAAAAGTTGAGGTGCCGCAAACCCACATAAATGTTGGGGCATTGAAAATTTAACTGAAATGAAAAGGTCTGACTGAGTTGAGTAAAATCAATTTGGCAAGACCTTTTTATTCATCTTTTTTCGCCGGATTCTGACGGTGATTTTTCGTGTTCAGACGAAGAATATGGGTGCAGAATGAAACTGGCAGAAAAACATCCCGGAAACGGCTGATACATAGAAAGACTGACGGAGGAACCTTCACCATGATTCTATATTTTTCAGGAACAGGAAACAGCGAACATGCAGCGGAAAAGATCGGACAGGAAACGGAAGATGAGGTCCTGAATCTGTTCGAACGGCTGAAAAATAAGGATTACAGCCGGATCACATCCAGCCGCCCCTGGGTGGTGGTTACGCCCACCTATGCGTGGAGAATCCCGCGCATTTTGGAGGAATGGTTGAAGCGGACGGAACTGGCGGGAAGCCGGGATATCTATTTCGTGATGACCTGCGGGGAAAACATCGGAAATGCGGGGAAATATCTCCGGACTCTGTGCGCGCAGAAAGGAATCCGCTACCGAGGTTGTTGCGCGGTCGTCATGCCGGAAAACTATATCGCCATGTTTGCCACGCCCACAAGGGAAGCGGCGTGCAAAATCATTGAAAAGGCAGAAATGAAGATTATGCAGGCGGCGGCCGTGATCCGGAGCGGAGAGGAATTTGCAGAGCCGGATATTACGATTACGGACAGGCTGATCAGCGGAATCGTGAACGACCTGTTTTATCCGGTGTGTGTCCACGCAAAGAAATTTTATGTGACGGATGCCTGTATTTCCTGCGGAAAGTGTGAGCGGGTCTGCCCGACGCAGAACGTTCACCTGGAGAGCGGCAGACCGGTCTGGGGAAAGAAATGCACCCACTGCATGGCCTGTATCTGCCGCTGTCCGGCGGAAGCGATCGAATATGGAAAACACAGCAGAGGGCTTCCCCGGTATACGTTCCCGGAATCGGAGAAATGAGCAGTTTTAGTGGTAAAGCCTTTAGCGGTATGCTAGAATCAAAGGATAGGGGCAGGTGATACCTGCTCCGGATTTTTGGAAAAAAACATTCGCCGACACCCGATAAAGGAAGGGAGGCCCGCTCATGCAGAACAAACGCCGCCTTGCAGAAAAGGTTCTGGAATACTGGTTTACTCTGGAGTTCCTCGGTCAGGATAAATACCCGCAGAAGGAGCTTCTGGACGCGCGCGGTGCGGCCAGGTCCCTGAAATCGAAAATCGCGAAGGAAGTGTCCGGGACTTTGGAGAAGAAAGCGACCGGGACTTTTGGGGTGGAAAATTCTGCCCGTTCAGGCAGCAGAAACGGGGGTGGTGCCGCATCGGAACGGAAGGGTGCAAAGGCGGTTTCTGATTTTATGGAGCTTGATTTCCCGGCGGACCTTTATGGCGCCGTGCGGCAGGAAGCGGAAGCCTGCCGCATGAAAAAGTGGGGGAATATTACGGTTTACATAGGCAAAGTCAGGCGGGAGGCCTGCATCCGGTGTATTGCCGAGAAGCTGCCCTTCCAGAATGAGGAGGATAAACGGCCGGAGCGGAGCTTTGATGAGATCGCCTGTGTCAGCCTGCAGCTGACGCCGGAGGGAAAGTACGTCAGACATTCGCTGTCTCTTTCCACCATCGTCTGGGCCATGAAACAGATCAAAAGCTGCAGCGGAAGGCTGTCGGAATGTCTGGAGGAGGGCGCCTACCGGACGGAGGTTTCTGAACTGGAAGGCCGTTTTTTCCCGCAGGAGGAGGGCGCGGAGCCGGATGAAGAAGCGGGGCAGACAGAGTCGGAGAATGAAGCGGGGCAGACAGAGCCGGAGAACGGATTGGGACAGCCTGAGGCGGGAGCGGCGGAGTCTGCCTCCGATACGACGCCGCAGGCGTTCGCGCCGGATGCGGTGTCCCCGGCGGTTTTTGAGGCTATTTATCATTGGATGGAAGAAAGCTATCTGAAGGACAATGCAAAGCAGCCGGACGGGGAGGGCGGGGCCGGTCAAAGCCGCCCCTATACACCGGTGCTTGGCATTTCTTTCCAGCTGTTTGCGGACGGAAGTGCCAGAGACAGGGAAGATGATGACAATTACCTGGGACTCAGTCACGATTACTTTTCCAATGACCTTAAGTTTCTGCTGAACCGGATCAGAGACGGGGAGCAGGAAATGCCTGAGGAGCTTCTGGATTATATCTGCAGCACCTGGGAGGCGGCCAACCCATCGGGAGAAAAGCACAGGATCGATCTGGTGCATCCTTCCGACCGGGAGGCCTTTGGGCGGCAGGTGCATGAGATCCTGCATGTGAAAAATGCGCCGCTGGGGAAATGGCCCTCCCGGTTCAGCCCTGCGTTCATGCAGCAGACGGCGATCAACCTGGCGATTAAAAAGGGAAAAACGCCCCTGTTTCAGGAGAACGGAGAGGTGTTTTCCGTCAACGGACCGCCTGGAACGGGGAAGACGACCCTGCTGAAAGAGATCATTGTGAGCAACATCGTCGAGCGTTCCGCACTGCTTGCGCAGTATGAGGACCCGGAGGACGCTTTTGAGCGCCATTCCTTCCTTCACGGGCCGAAGGCCGGGCACGCCTATTCCCAGTACACCCGGCACTGGTATTCTCTGAAAAATGAAAAAATCCACGACTACAGCGTGCTTGTAACTTCCTGCAATAACGCGGCGGTGGAGAATATTTCCAAGGAGCTTCCGCTGGGAAGCGGGATTCTGAAGGATTTGAAGCCGCTGGAGGGGGATTCGCAGGAGACAAAGGCGGCGCTTGCAGAGGTGAGCGGGCTGTTTGATTTTACCCGGTCCCTGGAGACGGAGCGTTATGAGAAAAACCGGGTGGAATACCCGGACATTTATTTTACCTACTACGCGCAGAAGCTGCTGCAGGAAAAAGATGCCTGGGGGCTGGTTGCGGCCTCGCTTGGCAGGCGGAAAAATATCCGCGATTTTTATCAGGCGGTGCTGTGGCCCATGCGGTGGGATTTTTATCTTTCCAATCCAGCGGAAGAACGGCTGGAAAATTATCGGAAGGCGAGGGCACAGTTTTTGGAGCAGGAAAAGCTCGTCCGCGGTATGCAGGAGGAGCTGGGCCGCGTCTGTGATCTTGCAGTAGACAAAATCCGTGGAAGGCAGGAGCGGAAACGGGCGCAGGAGGCGTACGAGGCCGCTTCGGCACGAAGCGTGGATGAGAAAAAAGAGAGGATGAGGCACCTGGAAGCTCTGGAAAAGGCGCTGAGTGAACAGAGCGGAATCTGCGAAGCCCTTTTGAGAGAGCAGGAGAGGGCGGAGCAGAATCGGAAGGCGCTGGAGGCACAGAAGCAGGAGGAAGAAAAGAAGGCCGAAGCCCTTCGGCTGGAAGCCTTTCAGGTGCTTCAGGCAGTTGGAAAACGGCCCCTGTTTGTGGGAAAGGCCGCCTATGACCAGAAGCTGCAGTATGCCAAAAAGGCGGCGGAGGAGTACGACAGGCAGGCGGAAGCCGCAGAGGAGAAAAAGCGGGAAATCGGGTGTGCGCTTACGGAGGCGGAAGCAGGCTGTAACGCTGCCGCAGCAAGACTGTCTGCGGCGCAGAGGGAGACGGCAGAGCTGCAGGCGAAGCGGGCCGCCTGGCAGAGGGAAGAGGAGGAAGCAGAGAGGCAGCTTCAGGAGAAGAAACAGAGAATGGAAGCTGCGGAAGAGGCCTGCCGGATTCAGGAGGAACAGTATGAAGCGGCCCGGAAGGCCCTGGACGACGGAATGGAGCTGAATGAGGAGTTCCTGGAGGCTCTGCTGTCGGAGGATGATCAGATTTCCACGGAGGCGCAGGTATCCAATCCCTGGTTTTCCCAGCGCTACAACCGGGAGCGGGAAAAGCTGTTTTTCCATGCGATGAAGCTGAATAAGGCGTTCCTTCTCGCATCGAAGAGCTGCAGGGATAATCTCACCTCCCTTGCCCATTACTGGGGGCTGCAGCCGGGGGACGAGAAGGAGCGGATCGTTTTTCACCAGGAGGACCGGGAAGCCTGTGTCGGGGCGCTGTATCAGACCCTGTTTCTGCTGGTGCCGGTGATCTCCACCACCTTTGCTTCGGTGGGAACGTTTCTCCGGGATGTGAAGGAGCAGGGCTCCATCGGGACGCTGATTGTGGACGAGGCGGGACAGGCTCAGCCCCAGATGGCGGCAGGCGCGCTGTACCGGAGCCGCAGGGCGGTGATCGTGGGAGATCCAAAGCAGGTGGAGCCTGTGGTCACGGATGATCTGAAGCTTTTGAAAAATGCCTTTGATGATGAGGAGCTTAAGCCCTATGTCTTTGGAAAGACGGTGTCCGTGCAGAGCTGTGCCGACGAAGGGAATGCCTTCGGAACGTATCTGGATAATCAGGAGCATCCTGACTTCCCGGACTGGGTAGGCTGTCCTCTGCTCGTCCACCGCAGGTGCATTTCTCCGATGTATGAGATTTCAAACGCCGTTTCCTACAACGGGATGATGAAGCAGCAGACCCGGCCGCCCAGGGCGGAGCTGGCCCGGACCTTCCTTTATGAAAAGTCCCTGTGGATTCAGGTCAGGGGCCGGGAGAAAGGAAACCGGAATCATTTCGTGCCCGAGCAGGCGGAACGGGTCTGGGGATGCTGGAAACCGCTTTTTCCAGAAGCGAATTTCCCAGCCTGTACATCATCTCGCCCTTCACAACGGTGACGGCCGGAATGCGCGAGTATATCAGAAGCTTTGTGAAAAGGAATCCCCATTCCGCCATGGCGAAATGCCAGGGGCTGGCGGGATGGATGAGTAAAAATATCGGCACCGTACATACCTTTCAGGGAAAGGAAGCGAATGAGGTGATCTTTCTCCTGGGCTGCGACGGCAGCAGGGATGTGAAGGGTGCAGTGGGCTGGGTGAACAGCAACATCGTCAATGTGGCTGCGACAAGGGCGAAATACCGCCTTTACATCGTCGGGGATGCCCGGGTCTGGATGGAGAACAACAATCTCCGGACGGCAAAAAAGATTCTGGATACCTACGCCCTCTGCCAGATCCGCAGGGTCCTTTCGGATGAGGAGCTGGACGAGGCAGGGAGAGCAAAGAAGCTGCGCGAGGCAGCGCAGGGGCTGCCTTCCGCCCTGTCCTTCGCCGCCCGGGAGGAAATGCCGGACGGCGGGAGCGGCGATTCAGGGCCGTTTGACATTGAGACGGACAGCTTTATGACCAGTCTGGAGTCCTGTGGCTTTTTAAAGGAGCCTCTCACTGCAGAACAGCTTCAGAAGTTCGGCTTTTCGGAGAGGGCAGAGCTGGAGCAAAAAAGCCCGCAGATCCGGAAAAATCTGGAGCTTGGCATCCGGCTGTTCTATTTCCTGCGTCCGGTCTATGCGGTGAACCGGGAATTTGACGCCTCCTGCTGTGCAATTCTGTTCTGCAAGGCCATCGAGCTGCAGATGAAGGAATGCTTCAGAGAGGGATTAAAGTGCGTGCTTCCCGACTGCGAGATCCGCGGGAGGGGAAAGGGCAGGGGAAGGGTGAAGCTTTCCGATGCCCGCGCGGAAGAATTTACATTGGGAACCTTCCCCGTGATCATCAAAGAAAACAGCGCCGCCCTGGGGCGGCGGATGAAGCAGGCGGGGGAAGCCGGATACGACAGCGGCTGGTGGGAGGCGTTTGCCGGAAAACTGTTTTCCTGCACGGAAAAGAGAAACCGATGCTGTCATGACAGCCTGTTTTTGTGGAAGGATCTGTCCGGACTGCTGGCGGATTTGTTCCTGAAAAGCAAGGAGCCGCCCGGATTCCCCGGTTTGATGGAGGCCAGTGAGACGGGCAGAAGACTGGCGGATGGAGCCGGGGAAAAAGAATAAGAATGGAGAATCGAATATCATGGAGTGTATCAGCATCAGCTTCCGGTCCGCGCCGGAAGAGATCCGGAAGCGCTTTGCGTTTCCGGCAGGAGAAGCAGGCATAAATGAGCGGGAAACGTTTCTGAAAGAGGCAGGGGAGGCAGTGCTGCTTTCCACCTGTAACCGGACGGAGGTATATGCGGCGGGAGAAGGGAGCTTTGAGCGGCTGGAACGGCTTCTCGCCGAAAAAAGCGGCATGGAGGTCACGGAGGTGAAGCGGATTACAAGACGTTTTTCCGGAGAAAAGGCCTGTGCCCATCTGTACCGGGTCACCTGTGGGATGGATTCCATGGTGGTAGGGGAGGATGAGATTTTGGGACAGGTGCGGACTGCCTATCTGTTTTCTTCAGAAAGGGGACGCTGCGGTTATGAGCTGAACGCCGTCTTTCAGGGGGCTCTCGCCTGCGCGAAGAAGATTAAGACGGAAACCCTTCTGTCCAAAACCTCCGTTTCCGTGGCGACCCTCGCCTGTGCGGAAATTTTCCGGTTTGAAAAGCTCAGAAGCAGAGAGGCGGACGGTGCGCATACGGATAAGGGGGAGCTTCAGGTGCTGCTCATCGGCGGCAGCGGGAAGATGGGCGGAAGCGTGCTGAAAAATCTGTTGGGAAGGGAAGGCATTCATGTATATGCCACACGGCGCAGTCATAGTCTGGGAGAGCGGGAAGACGGCCGTCTGTCCATCGTGGATTATCGGGAGCGGTATCGTTTTCTGGAATGCGCGGACGTGATCGTATCCGCCACGGAAAGCCCTCATTATACCATTACGGCCGGAGAGGCCGGGGAATGTCTGAAGCGGTCCGGCCCGGAGAAAGAACGTCTGTTTATCGATATTGCGATTCCGGCGGATATCGACCGGCAGATCGCCTCCCTTCCGGGCTGCCGGGTTGTGGGGATGGATGATTTTGAACGGCTGGCGGAGGAAAACAACCGGAAAAAGCAGCAGGCGGTACGGGATGCCGGGGCGCTTCTTGAGGAAGAGATGGAGGAGCTGTATAAATCTCTTCTTTTCCATGAAACGGCCGGCGAACTGGATCAGATCCGGGAGCGGTTCGCAGGATATTCCGTGGAACGCTTCCTGTTCTACCTGAAAGACAGGCTGGATGCGGCGTCTTTAAAGGCGGTTCTTCAGGCGCTGAAGGAGCGTTGATGACGCTCCGGGATGGAGGTAGTATGGCATATTTTCCTTTTTACATGGATATTGCGGGAAAGCGGGGCGTGATCCTTGGCGGGGGGCGGATCGCGGCGGGAAAAATCGCCGCTCTGCTTCCCTTTCTGCCGCAGCTTGTCTGCATCGCGCCGGTCATCTGCGGGGAGATTGAGCGCATGGCTGCATCCTGTCCGGAGGGACCGGGCGGACTGCGGCTGATTTACCGCAGGGCAGAGGAAGCGGATCTGGAGGGAGCTTTTTTTGTGATCGCAGCGACGGACAGTCCGGAGACGAATGCATGGGTGTCTGAGCTGTGCCGGGAAAAGGGAGTTCTGATTAATGCGGTGGACGATCGGAAAAACTGCAGCTTCTATTTTCCGGCGTTGGTGCAGCGCGGCCCTGTGACCGTGGGGATTTCCACGGGAGGATGCAGCCCGGCGGCGGCTTCCTGGCTCCGCAGGAAAGCGGAGCGGATGGTTCCGGAGGGGATGGGAGAAGCGGTAACCCGGCTGGGGGAGCTGCGGGAGCAGGTGAAAAAAAGCGTGCCGGAGGCGGACGTGCGGGCAGCGCTGTTAAAGCGGCTCTTTGCCTTCTGTGAGGAAAAGGATTTTCTTCTGAAGGATGGAGAGCTGGAGGAGTTTCTGGAAGCGCTTCTTCGAGAAAAGAAAGAAGACAACAGCGCAGATGGATGGAAAGACTTGAAATAACTGGAAAGGACAGCACAGCAAAAATGGATGGAACAAAGGGAATGGACGGGAAACGGCTGAGAATCGGCACGAGGGGGAGCAGTCTGGCTCTGGCGCAGGCGTCTCAAGTGGAACAGGCGCTTCGGGCAGCCTGGCCCGGCCTGGAAACGGAGCTTGTGATTCTGCGTACAAAAGGGGACCAGGTGCAGGACAGGCCGCTTTCTCAGGTGGGGCAGAAGGGCGTATTCGTTTCGGAGTTTGAAACTGCCCTGCTGGAAGGGCGGATTGATCTGGCCGTGCACAGCGGGAAGGATCTGCCCGCACGGCTGGCGGACGGGCTGGATATTCTGGCCGTCCTGCCCCGTGCGGACGCCAGGGATGTTCTGGTGCTTCCCAGACGCGGCGCGTGGGAAAACGATGGCTCCGAAGAAGCGGCCCTGCAGGCCTTTGCCGCGCTTCCGGAGGGGGCTGTGATCGGAACGGGCAGTATCCGGCGGCAGCTTTATGGGAAACGTCTTTGTCCACAGACGTCCTTTCGTCTGATCCGGGGAAATGTGGACAGCAGACTGAAAAAACTGGAGAGCGGTGGATACGACGGAATCATTCTGGCGAAAGCGGGACTGGACCGGCTGGGAATTACTGAGCGGGAACGGGAGCGTTTCCTGTTTCTCCCGATTCCGGAATGTCGTTTCCTTCCTGCTGCCTGTCAGGGAATCATCGCTGTGGAGGGCCGGTGTCAGGACGATTTCCTGCGACTTGCGGCTGCGGTGGATGACCGGCTGACACGGATTGCCTTCGAAACGGAGCGGCGGGCGCTCTTCAATTTTGGAGCGGACTGCAGCGCTCCGGCGGCAGCTTACTGCAGGATTCTGAGGCCGGGCGGGTCAGACGGTCAGGCTCAGAAGGCGTGCGGGCTTTGGTTGGAGCTGTCGGTGATGTACGATGGACGGGAACGGTCCGGGACGGCGCCGGAGACACAGCGGCTTGCGCTGGCGGATTCCCTCTGCAGAAAGGTCAGGGAAGCTTCCGGCCAGGGAGAACGGGAAGCAGGAAAGGTCTGGCTGGTGGGAGCGGGATGCGGTGGGCCGGAGCTGATCACGGTGAAGGGACTTTCTCTGGTGGAAAGCTGCGACGTTCTGCTTTATGACAGCCTTTCTGCGAAGGAGCTTCTGGACCGGGCGCGGCCGGACTGCGAGCGGATCGATGTGGGAAAGCGGTATGGCGGACGTGCCGCTTCTCAGGAGGAAATCAACAGGCTGCTGATTCAGAAGGCGCAGGAGGGGAAAACGGTGGTCCGCCTGAAGGGGGGAGATCCGTATGTGTTTGGCAGAGGGGGAGAGGAAATGCTCGCCCTGCTGGAAGCAGGAATCGCCTGTGAGGAGGTACCCGGCATTTCCTCCGCCTTTGCGGCTCCTGCTGCAGCGGGCATTCCGGTCACCCACCGGGGACTGAGCCGTTCGGTGACGGTGTTTACGGCATCCAGTCTGATGGAAGGGGCGGAGCAGCTGACAGAAGCGGATTACGAGGCGCTCGCCCGCCTTTCCGGCACCCTGGTCATCCTCATGGGGATGCATCATTTGAAGGAGCTGACGGACCGGCTGATCGGCGCGGGTATGTCTCCCTCCCGCCCGGCGGCTGTGGTGATGGAGGGAGCGACAAAGAGGCAGAGATGGGTGCGCGCCCCGCTGGAAAGGCTGGCGGAGGAAGCCGTTCGGACCGGTTTAAAGGCGCCTTCGGTCATTGTGATCGGGGAAACGGCCTCCCTGCATCTTGCGCCGATGTCTTTTTCTCAGACGGATGCTTTGCCGCAGGGCGCATCGGAGCAGCAGGCCTGCGGGCCGCTTTCCGGCGCCCGTGTGGCCGTGACAGGAACGGACGGCTTTGCGGCAAGGCTCAGTGTGGCGCTTCGGAAGCAGGGAGCGGAGACGGTGGATCTGAGCTTTCTTGAGACCGTGCCCACAGAGCAGCCCCTGCCGGAGATTTCTGGTTTTTCCTGGCTGGTCTTTACGAGTCCAAACGGAGTCCGGCTTTTTCAGAAAAAAATGAGACAGGAGCGCCGGGACCTGCGTGGACTTGCCGGGAAGAAGATCGCCGTCATCGGCCCGGGAACCGGGGAGGCGCTGGAAGAAAGCGGCCTTTTTTATGACCTCATGCCTCAGATCCATGATGCCGCACATCTGGGAGCGGCCCTGGCCGAAAGGATGGGGGAAAAAGAAAGGGCTTTGCTTCTGCGGTCGGAGCTTGGGAGTCCCGCGCTGACGCGGGAGCTGTCCGCGGCGGGAAGGGAGTATCAGAATTTTCCCCTGTATGAACTGCGGGCGAAGCCTGAACAGAGGGAGGAGGCATTCCGGAGGCTGCGGGAAGCGCAGCCGGATTACCTGCTTTTCGGAAGCGCCTCCGGCGTCCGGAGCTTTGTGGATGGACTCATGCAGACTCCGGACCAAAATGTCCGCCAAAGATGCGCCCTGTCCCGCGTCGGCTGCATCGGCCCGCAGTGTCTGGACGCCTGGGAGGAAGAAAAGGGGCGGCTTAAGCAGCTTTTGCCAAAGCTGCCGGAAGCTTTCACGGCGGAGGAATTCAACATAGACGGCCTGATCCGGGCTGTAGCGGAGGATCGTGTGAGGCTCCGGAATGGAGATTAAAATGCGCCGTCCGTAAGCTATGGAGCGGCAGACAGAAAACAGACAGAAAGAAGGATACAGCAATGCAGAGATTTCGCAGATTGAGAAAAAACGCAGTGATCAGAGGAATGATGCAGGAGACCAGACTGCATCCGAAGGATTTCATCTATCCTATTTTCGTGGCGGAGGGAGAAAACCTGGAAAATCCCGTGGCATCCATGCCCGGAGTATTTCAGTATTCTCTGGATCGGCTGGACGGGATTTTAAACAGGGTGCGGGAGAGCGGCATTTCCGGCGTCCTGTTGTTCGGCATCCCCGCCCATAAGGACGAGCTGGGAAGCCAGGCCTATGCGCCGGACGGAATTACCCAGAGGGCGGTGAGGAAGATCAAAAAGGATTATCCGGAATTGTACTGTATTGTGGATGTCTGCCTGTGTGAATACACCTCTCACGGACACTGCGGTGTGGTGGAAGGGGACTGCATCCTGAACGACGAGACGCTGCCGCTCCTTTCGAAGATGGCGGTGAGTCTGGCGCAGGCCGGAGCGGACATGATCGCGCCGTCCGACATGATGGACGGCAGGGTGGAGGCCATCCGGTCAGCTCTGGATGAAAACGGTTTTACGGACATTCCCATCATGGCATACAGCGCGAAATTCGCTTCCGCCTACTATGGACCGTTCCGGGAAGCGGCCCATTCCGCGCCGGGCTTCGGTGACAGAAAGAGCTATCAGATGGACCCGGCAAACGGGCACGAAGCCATCCGTGAGATCGAAGCGGACATCGCAGAAGGCGCCGATATCGTCATGGTTAAGCCTGCGCTGGCCTATCTGGACGTGCTCAAGGAAGCCTCCCTCACCTTCGATCTGCCGCTGGCAGTCTACAATGTGAGCGGAGAGTACGCCATGGTGAAGGCGGCCGCCGCCAACGGCTGGATTGATGAGAGAAGAATTGTCATAGAGAACCTGACGGCCATGAAGCGGGCGGGAGCGAAGGTGATCATCACCTACCACGCTCTGGATATGGCGGCCTGGCTCAGAGAGGAAGCGTGAAAGGAAACGCTGCGACATGGATGGTACGAACCGACTGATTCGTGCCGGATTCAAAGCCGCCTGCGGCGGGAAAAGAGGAAAAAATGAGAGCAAAATCGGAACAGTTATATGAAAGAGCCTGTAAATGGATGCCCGGCGGAGTGAACAGCCCGGTGCGCTCCTTCCGTTCGGTGGGAAAAACTCCCTTTTTTGTGGAAAAGGCCGCCGGCGCTTTTCTGATCGACGCGGATCACAACCGGTATCTGGATTATGTATGCTCCTGGGGACCGGGGATTCTGGGACATGCCCATCCGGCCGTCATCGAGGCGGTGCGCAGAGCCTGCGAGAAGGGGCTGACCTACGGCGCGCCCACGGAAAAAGAGGTGGAGCTGGCGGAGCTGGTGAACGAGTGCGTGCCCTCCATGGAAATGATGCGGCTGGTCAGCTCCGGAACGGAGGCCTGCATGAGCGCCATCCGGGCGGCGAGAGGATTTACCGGACGGGATAAAATCATCAAGTTTGAGGGCTGCTACCACGGTCATTCCGACGGCCTTCTGGTGAAGGCGGGAAGCGGCCTGATGACGGAGGCCATTCCCGACAGCGCGGGCGTGCCGGCAGGCTATGCGGAAAACACGCTGCTGGCGGTTTATAACGACCCGGACAGCGTATCCCGCCTGTTTGATGCTTATCGGGATCAGATCGCCTGCGTCATCGTGGAGCCTGTGGCGGCCAACATGGGTGTTGTGCCGCCTGCGGAAGGGTTCCTTCCGTTTCTGCGGGAGATCACGGAAAAGAACGGCGCTCTGCTGATTTTTGATGAGGTGATCACCGGCTTCCGCCTTTCCCTGGGCGGCGCGCAGGAATATTATAAAATCCGCCCGGATCTGTCCACCTTCGGCAAAATCATCGGCGGCGGCATGCCCCTTGCGGCCTATGGCGGCCGCAGGGACGTCATGGGCTGCATCGCCCCGCTGGGGCCGGTCTATCAGGCGGGCACCCTGTCCGGTAATCCGGTGGCGGTGACTGCCGGTCTGGAAACCCTCCGGCAGCTCATCGCTCATCCGGAGATTTATGCGGAGATCGACCGGAAGGCTGAAAAGCTGGAAGAAACCTATCGGGAGAGAGGTTTTACCGTCAACCGCGTGGGTTCCCTCCTTTCCTGCTTCTTCACAAAAGAGCCGGTCACCGATTACCGTTCGGCGCTTCGTTCCGATACGAAAGCCTTTGCCGCGTATTTTGCCAATATGCTGGAACGGGGCATTTATGTGGCGCCCTCCCAGTTTGAGGCCATGTTTGTCTCAGCGGCCCATTCCGACGAGATGATCGAACGTACCTGCAGGGCCATCCGGGAATCGGTGTGAGCCATCAGACCGTCGTTTTCCAGAAGCCATGCAGATTGCACCAGGCGTAGGCAGCCTTCGGCGCGTCCCCCTCTTCCAGGGTAAAATGCACCATCGGCTCCTGCCCTGGCGCCATCCGGGCGCGGTAGGTCCGGCCGTTTTTCGTGCTCAGGCTGACCCAGCCGATGCTGTGCTCCTCGCTCATGGGATGAAAAATGCTGCCCACCTTTATCGTCACCCTCTGGCCGTCCGTTTCCACCACAGGCAGATGTTTTTCTCCGGCTGCGGCAGTGCTTTCCGCGGTGTTTGGAGACAGCGGCTCAAAGGGATGGCAGCAGTCGGGAAGCGCGGCATCCACGATGCCCTCCAGCGCCTCCAGAAGAACGGTTCGATTCTTATCCGTCAGAAATACAGGTTCCATTTTCATCGTTTTATCCAATCCTTTCTGCCGCAGGAAGCGGCGTCTTTTCCTTTTTTATTTTTCCCGGATCCAGCGGAAATTTATACAGATAAAAATAACGATATTACGTCATAAAAAAACGTTGTTTACAATTCGCAGGCGGGATGGTATTCTGAATGAAAAAGCCCTGTAAAAAAGGAAAACGAACGGGGCGGAAAGGTTTTTACAAAAGGAAAGGAACGATGGAAAAAAGACTGACAAAACAGGAAAAAAAGCAGCTTTGGATCTTTGTGGCTGCGGCCTTTGGATTACCTCTTCTGATGGGAGTGCTGATGGGTATCAATTTTTACAGAGGAGCGGACGTGAGCGTCTTTCCCAATGCGCAGATGTATTATCCTGCGGCAGGCGTGATGCTGGCCGTTCTTCTGACCAGGAAGCCGGAGGACAGGGTTCCGGTGAAATTCTACACAGGATTTCTGGTTCTGACAGGGATTCTGATGGCGCTCTGTGTGGTGAGTGTATTCCTTCCGCAGGTCAGCATGGCGGCTGCGGTAAATCTGGTACTTATTGTGGGAAGCCTGATTTCCTGGGTGCTTCTGCTTCTGGAGAAAAAGGAGATTCGCAGGAAATTCGGACTCGGCTGGGGAAGGGGCTCCCGGGAAGACAGTGAGACTCCGGGAGAAGCCCGGCAGGGAATCCGCCCCTGGCTGTGGATTCTCCTGTTTTTATTCCTGTATTTCCTTCGCATTTTTCTGAATTATGTGGTGGAAGGCATGCCGGGCGCATTTTTCCCGCCCTTTGCGAACCCGTATGTGTGGCTGAATCTGGCGCTGCTCCCATTGAGTTTTTTCATGGCCTATACCGCGTTTTTCGGAGAAGAGTACGGCTGGCGGGGCTTTTTTAAACGGCTGGGCGTGCTCATCCTGGGCGTGTGCTGGGGATTGTGGCATCTGCCGCTGAACCTGTTTTATTACAGCCCTGACACCTGGCTGCAGAGCGTGCTCACCCAGCAGACCACCTGCATCGGCCTGGGCATTTTCTTCGGCCTGGCCATGATGAAGACGAAAAACATATGGGTTCCCGTAATCATGCATTTTTATAATAATAACCTGATCGCCGTCATGGCCGGAACCGGCGACGTGATCAGCGGCCAGGTGATCCGGTGGATCGATGTGCTGCTCCTGCTGGGATTAAACGGCGTTCTGTTTGCCTCCTTCATTCTGGCGAAGGATTACCGGAAGGACAAACCTCTGGAGAGCTGGGGGCCGGGAAAGGAAACGGAACCGGAAAAGGCGGTGGGATCAGAAAAGGCTGCAGAAGCTGAAGGGGAAACGGAATATGAAGTACAGAGCGATTCTCTTTGATTTTGACTACACGCTGGGCGATTCCACGAAGGGAATCGTCCTGTCCGCCAATGCGGCGCTTCAGCGGATGGGTCTGGAAGCACAGTCTGAGGAAGCCATCCGGAGGACAGTCGGTCTCTCCCTGCGGGATACTTACCGCGCCCTGACCGGAGACGAAAATCCGCAGGCAGCGGACAGCTTTACCGCCTTTTTCAGGGAGAAGGCTGATCAGGTCATGGCGGAAAGCGCGGTGCTGTACCCTTCCGTACCGCCGCTTCTTAAGGCCCTTCGGGCGCAGGGGATCCGGACAGGAATCGTCACCACCAAGTTCCGTTACCGGATCCTGCAGATCCTGGGAAAGTACGGTTTGACGGATTCGGTGGACTGCATCATTGGCGCGGAGGATGTGAAGGAGGAAAAGCCCGATCCGGAAGGGCTTCTGCTCGCAATAGAGAGGCTGGGTGTGCGGAAGGAAGAAACCCTTTATGTGGGAGACAGCGCGGTGGACGCTGCCGCCGCCGAACGGGCAGGCGTGGCTTTCGCCGGCGTGCTCACCGGAACGACGCCGGAGGAGGCGCTGCGGGGAAGGACCTGTGTGTGGATTGGGAAGGAGGTGGGGGAGATTGGAAAATGATATCCTGTTCAAAAATGAAACATATATTTTTTCGTATCGGACAGGTGGAATACTGCTGCATGATGGGAAAATCCTTCTTCAGAAACCACAAAATGACGATTATGCCATCATTGGCGGACATGTCACAGCGATGGAAACGACGGAGCAGACACTGAAACGTGAATTCGAAGAAGAAATCAGAGCAAAGATTGAAGTGGACAGCCTGATGGCAGTGGGAGAAATTTTTTTTCCGTGGGGAAAGCGTCCATGCCATCAGATCTGCCTGTATTATAAGATTCACTTGTGTGATCCGGAGGCCATTCCGTTAAGCGGCATATTCCATGGATATGATGAACTGGGAAACGAAAGAATCAATCTTGATTTCTGCTGGGTTTCACTGGAAGAATTGCGGAAGGGGGTAAAGGTATATCCGGAGGAACTGATTCCGCATATTTTATCCAATGAGGATAAGGTGTTCCATTTTGTGTCAAGGCAGATTTGATCCTGGAGATAACGCTCTTCTGTTATGCTTATGAACAGGAATCGGGAAATTACTTTTTCGCGGAGGGAAAAGAGAATGAATGATTACCCGATACGGTGCAGAACGGGATTTTTTCTTTCAGCACCGTATTGAGGCCTTTATTAATACGGATGAAAAAGCGATTTTAGCCATTGAACCGTATTTTTCAATAATTTTGTACGGTTAAGAATAGAAAATTCTCAAGTGTCTCTGAATTTCAGCGATCGTTTTTACTTTTTCCCTATCTCGAAAAAAGTGACATCGAAAATCAAATGTGATTAAAAACCGACAAAATAGGATTGACATTCCCGCCCGCCGGTGTTATGCTGTGGCAAACAAAGGACAGGAGAAAAGTGCCTGAGGGGTAACGGTCTGGATTAGTCCGAGCTGTTATTCCGGGCATTTAAACAGGAAGAATGTACAGGAATCAGACCTTACAGCTTCACAGGGACGATGATCGTCAGCGCCTGTATCCGTGATTGAACTTTAGCAGAAAGTCATCACAGGTACAGACGCTTTTCGTGCTGTACCTGTGTGGCAGAGCTTATTCCGGGCCGGGTCCGCACAGCAGTTGCGGGCCCGGCCTTTTGTTTGCGATAAGCCCGGCAAGCGGCCCTCATGCCTGCATGAACGGTCATTTGCCGGACAAATCCGTGGTCGCCACACCTGGATGGGGCGGGCTGTTCCCGCCGCAGCAGCGGCGCGGATAAGGAGGTGATAGCATGTGGCATAAAGACGATGTCCATCTGGATTCCGGAAAATTTGTTTCACAGGCAGGAAACAGATCAAAAGGAAAACAGAAAGGACAGAAAAGAATATGAATGAAAAAAATGGAAAAACGATGAATATCCATGGCAGCATCCACAGGCTGCGGAAAATGAGCGGCTTCTCCTTCCTCATCCTGCGTACGGCCCACAGGCTGGTTCAGTGCATTCTGGAACCGGAAAAGTGTGAGATTCTTGGGCCGGACGGCGCTCCGTGGGAAGGAGCGCTGAAGGAGGAAATGTGCATCCGCATGGAGGCGCAGGCGGTGGAGGAACCCCGTTCCCGGACGGGCTGGGAGCTGCATCCCGCCCGTATCCGGATTCTGTCTGTTCCGGCAGAAGTCATGCCCGTGGTCATTCACGGCAAAGAGATTCCAGCTTCTCTGGAAACCATTCTGGATTACCGTCCGCTGACCTTGCGCAATGAAAGGGAGCGGGCCATTTTCCGGATTCAGGATGCGCTGGTAAGAGGCTTCACCGAATTTCTGCAGAAAGAGGATTTTGTGCAGATTCACACACCGAAGCTGGTCAGTCAGGGCGCAGAAGGCGGCGCCAACATTTTCCGGCTGGATTATTTCGGAAAGGAGGCTTATCTGGCCCAAAGCCCCCAGTTTTATAAACAGATGATGGTGGGCGTATATGAAAGGGTATTTGAGATCGGGCCGGTTTTCCGGGCGGAAAAACACGATACGGCAAGGCATCTGAACGAGTATACCGGCGTGGACTTTGAAATGGGATATATCGAAGGCTTTGAGGAGTTGTGCCGCATGGAGGAAGCCATGATCCGTCACGCCCTGGAGAGCCTGGAGGAAATCTGTCCGGAGGAGCTGGAACTGCTGCAGGTGCGTATTCCTCAGATCCATTCCATCCCTTTCATTCGTTTTCACGAAGCGAAGGAGCGGATTTCCCGGAAGTATCACAGGCCCATCCGGGAAAAGGAGGATCTGGACCCGGAGGAGGAAAAATTGCTGTGTCAGCTGGTGGAGGAAGAAACGGGCAGCGAGTTCGTATTCGTCACCCATTACCCTGCGGCAAAGCGGCCCTTTTACGCCATGGAGGATGAAGAAAATCCGCAGGTGACGAAAAGCTTTGACCTCCTGTTCCGGGGACTGGAGGTGACCACGGGAGGCCAGCGCATTCACGATTACGCCACACAGCTTACCAAAATGAAGGCCAGGGGCATGGACCCGGAGCAGTTTGAAAGCTATCTGCAGATCCATAAGCATGGCATGCCGCCCCACGGCGGTCTGGGCATTGGGCTGGAGCGCTTCACCGCAAGGCTTCTGGAACAGGACAACGTGCGCAGGTCCTGCCTGTTCCCCAGAGACATCCACCGGATTGTGCCGTAAAAGAACTGCTATGGAAAAAAGAGCGGTTTCAGGGTATAATGTCATCAGACAAAAGTAAGAAAAAACGACGGAGGAACCCATGATTACAATAACCTGGCTTGGAACGGCGTCCATTCTCATCGAGGCGTGCGGACAGAAGCTGCTGTTTGATCCCTTTGTGGAGCTGGATGGAGGAAGCAATCCGAACACGCTGGAGGATTTTGAGGGAGTGAGCGATATCTGTGTCACTCATGGCCACCTGGACCATCTTTTTTTCATACCGGAGCTGGTGGAAGGGCAGGACGCCACCGTGCACTGTCCTGCCGCAGCGGTGCGTACGCTGGAGGGCTTTCTGGAGGATAACGGAAACGTCGTGCTCACCGGGCCGGGGGACAGCTGGAAGCTGGGAGAGCTGCGGATTACGGCATACCGGGGAAAGCATGTGGCATTTTCGCCATCTCTGGTGCTTCAGCGTTTTTTTTCTCCGAAGGTTTTCAGACGGCCGAAAAATCTGCTGTTCCTGGCCTGGGCGCATCCCCGTTTTCGGGAAAGAAAGGACACGCTCGTATATGAGATCGAAGCGGAGGGACGGAAAATCCTGCTGCTGGGAAGCATGGCACTGGATGATAAAACCGAATATCCCCAGGGAGCGGATCTGTTGATTCTCCCTTATCAGGGAAAACGCAGACCGGAGGAAGCGGCCTGTGAGATCGTGGAAAGGCTGAAGCCGAAACGAATCCTGCTGGATCATTTTGACGACGCCTTCCCGCCTGCATCCAGGGAAGAGGACACGCAGCCCTTTTACCGGTTGCTATCTTCACGCTTTCCCCAGATTCAGGCGGTGAAACCGAAAGCGGGAAAACCGGTCCGGCTGTGAGAAACGTGAAAACAGAAATTCGAAATGGAAGGGCCGTACGCTGAACCGTACGCGTGAAAACGCAGCGCGGACTGCGGATTGTCAGTGGCGGTCTGCCGCAGATACAGGATGAGGGGAAACGTGAAAAAAAGAATAGAATATCTGGATATTGTAAAGGTAATTGCCATTTTTCTGGTGGTGTTCTGTCATTTTGTGCTTCTTTCAGAAAGCGTTCCGGCCAATCTTTTCATGTCGGCATGCTGGTCGGGAGTGCCCATGTTTTTCATGGTGAACGGCGCGCTTCTGTTTACCCGGCCGCTGAACTTAAAAAAGCACATTTATAAGACGCTTACCATCTATCTGGTTCTGGTCATCTGGCGGCTGATCTATCTGCTGTCCATCGGAGCGATCAACCACGTTCCGATTGCCGGATTCGGGAAAAATGAACTGCTTCTTTATCTGTTCGCTTTTGGAAATCTGGAAGGAATCGGAACGGGGCACCTGTGGTTTATCGAGGCGCTTCTGGCGGTCTATCTGTTGTTTCCCCTGTTCCGGATCTGCTTCGATCTCCCGTTCGGGAGAAAGCTGATTCTGTTTTTTGCCATATACGGTCTGCTTATGACCAATGGAATGAACGCTCTTCAGATCCTGCTGAACGGCCTTGCGGCATCGGGCTGGATCGGGACTGTTTCCCTTTCCGCTCTTGACGTTCTCAATCCTTTCGGGACCTATGCCAATATGCTGGGATTTTTCCTGCTGGGAGCCTGGATTCACACCGGGCCGGCCATCGGAGGAAGTCTGCATACACAGTGTCTGATCGGCGCGGCGATGGCTGTCCTCGGCCTTCCGGGTATCTGGGCAGTGAAATGGTATCTGAGCGGAACGCCTGTCTGGGACGGCATTCTTCTGACGGAAGGGTATCGCCATATCCCCGTGATTCTGCTTGCGGTGGGCGTTTTTCTGCTCTGTCGGGATCTTACCATTAAAAACAGGATCCTTTCCACTGCTGTGCGTGCTGTGGCGAAAAGAACTCTGGGCATTTACTATCTGCACTGGATTTTCGGGTGGCTCCTTGTGCCGCATATGGCCCTGCTTTTCACCCGATTCAGCGTGGGTGCCAACATTCTGAAAACGCTGGCTCTCATTATCCCGGCTCTGCTTGCGACCTTCCTTCTGGAAAAAATTCCGGCGGTGCGCAGGCTCGTGACCGGATAAACATCTTTTTTCATATTTTTTCGGGATTACGGCCCGCCGGTTTGTCGGCGGGCCGTAGCTTTTCCTGAAAACTTCGGAATCCCCCCATTTTCAGAATAAATACAGATATATCCGTCAATCCTGATTTCATATTGACAAACAGGAAAAATATGTTATTATAAAGTTAATAATAATAATGATTATTAAAATTGAAAAGGAGGATATACTATGCTGAAAGGAAAGACAGCAGTTGTGACAGGGGGAACCAGAGGAATCGGATTTGCGGTAGTAAGAAAATTTTTGGAGAACGGTGCGGCGGTCGCGCTCTGGGGTTCCAGACAGGAAACCGTGGATGGCGCGCTTGCAAAGCTGCGGGCGGAGAATCCGGACTGGAAAGTGATTGGCATGTCGCCGGACCTTGGCAGCTTACAGGAGGTGGAAGCTGCAATGAACCGTGTGAAGGAGCAGCTTGGCAGGGTGGATATTCTGGTGAATAACGCGGGCATTTCTGCCAGAGAGAGTCTGTATGATTATAAAGAAGAGGACTTTGAGAAGATCACGGATCTGAACCTGAATGCGGTATTCCGCTGTAGCAAGGCGGCTGCGGTTCTGATGAAGGAACAGGGCGGCGGCGTGATCTTAAACACCAGCTCCATGGTGAGCATCTACGGACAGGCCGCAGGCGTGGGCTATCCGGCATCCAAATTCGGGGTGAACGGTCTGACAAAGTCCCTGGCGAGGGAGCTGGGGCGGGATCATATCCGGGTGAATGCGGTGGCGCCCGGCGTCATCCGGACGGATATGGTTGCGGCGCTTCCGAAGGAGCTGATCGAGCCGCTCATCCGGACCATTCCGCTGGGACGCGTGGGAGAGCCGGAGGACGTGGCGAACGCCTTCCTGTTCCTGGCGAGTGACCTGGCATCCTATGTTACCGGAGAGATTCTGTCTGTGGACGGAGCGGCGATGACCTGAAAATCGCAACGTTTCAGTCCTGCCTGACCTGAAAATCAAATGGAGGAAGAGAATGAATATTCAGACTTTTTTTCAGTTAAATTACGGCGTTTATATCACCACGACTCTTGACGGGGAAAGGCCTGTGGGCTGTGTGACCAACAGCATCATGCAGATTACCGCGGAACCGGCCACCTTTGCGGTGAGCGTCAATCACGACAATTATACCCACGACTGTATCGAAAAGACGGGAAAATTTGCCTTTTCAATCCTGGGAGAAGAGGCAGATCCTGCGCTGATCGGTGCTTTCGGTTTCCACAGCAGCAGAGACACGGATAAATTCCGGAATGTGTCCGTAAAGACGGCGGCGGGCCTTCCCGTGATTGCCTCTTCCTGCGGCTATGTTGTCTGCCGCCTGATTGGAACGCTGGAGACGCCCACCCACACCATTTTTCTGGGGCAGGCGGAGGAAGCGGAGATTCTGGACGGTTCCCAAACCCCGATGACCTATTCCTATTATCACCGCGTAATCAAGGGAAAGGCCCCGAAAAACGCGCCCACCTACCAGCCTGACCAGCCAGAGCAGAAGGCGTCCGGCGGAAAATGGATCTGCGGAATCTGCGGCTACGTCTACGAAGGGAAAACGCTCCCGGACGATTTCAAATGTCCGGTCTGCGGCCGCGGTCCTGAAGTTTTCAGGAAGGATTCTGCATCATAGAAAATAACCTGCGAATAACGGAAACGGCCGAAAGCCCGTCGGAGGGCACGGCCGTTTTTGGCTGTGCGGACGTTACCATTCACAGCCATCCCACCCTCATTCGCACCCGTCGCCTCTTCGAGGCTCCAGTCCCGCACCTTGCGGCGCTAAGGCTGCTCATAGGGGGAGATTCAGAATGGATAACACGTGCTTACGTGCGAGCACGACGCGCGTGTTGTCCATTCTGAATCGGCTCTGAATAGTAACGTGCGGACAAAAGTGACAAAAAAAGCATTGATTGGAAAATTGCCACTGCGGGCTATTTGTGGTAAGATGAATACGAAGAAAACGCGGTGGGGAGTCTCAGGGAGAACACTTCATCTGCGGCAAAAATGGAAGGCAAACCTGACTTAACATTTCGACAGCTCTATATAACAAATGGCAGTTGCGGAATGCGCAGGTTTCCAGATAAAATAAAAGGGTAAAGTGAAGCGGGCCTGCGGACTTTACAAACAATTTGACATTTTTAAGGATGTTGGCTTCACAACCCTGGTATCGCGTGAAAAACACGCAGAAGGGGAAGAAAAAATGGACAAACCGGTACTTGTAATTCTGGCAGCGGGTATGGGAAGCCGCTACGGCGGACTCAAGCA
>CAJFMW010000055.1 GCA_904392525.1 uncultured Eisenbergiella sp. | reverse complement strand
GCCGCGGCGATGAGCACCTTTCTGCCCTGCGCCTTCAGCATGCCGGCAAGCTTCCCTACAGAGGTGGTTTTTCCCACCCCGTTCACGCCGATCACCAGAATGACGGACTGCTTTTTTTCAAAATCGTAAGCCGTCTCTCCGACCTGCATCTGCTCCCGGATGCTGTCGATCAGAAGCTGCCTGCAGTCTGAGGGATCCTTGATGTGCCGCTCCTTCACCTGCTTTTTCAGACGGTCAGAAATATCGGAGGTGGCGTTCACGCCGATGTCTCCCATGATCAGGGTTTCCTCCAGCTCCTCGTAGAACTCGTCGTCTATGGCGGAAAAACCGCTGAACACGGAGTCGATCCCGCTCACAATATTATTTCTCGTTTTGTTCAGGCCTTCCTTCAGCCTGGCAAAAAAGCCTTTCTTTTCTTCAGCCATACATTTCTCCCTTCGCGGGCTCCGCGCGGCTTATCGCCGCATCCGCCCTGTCAAACCCTCAGTTCGTCAGTTCCTTATCGATCAGGCTCACGCTCACCAGCGTGGACACACCCTTTTCCTGCATGGTGATTCCGTACAGCCGGTCCGCCTTTTCCATCGTTCCCCTTCTGTGAGTGATGACGATGAACTGGGTGTGCTTCGTCAGCTTGTGCAGATAACCGGCAAAACGGCCCACGTTGCTGTCGTCCAGCGCCGCCTCAATCTCGTCCAGCAGACAGAAAGGGGACGGCTTCAGATTCTGAATGGCGAACAGCAGCGCGATGGCGGTCAGCGCCTTTTCTCCGCCGGACAGCTGCATCATGTTCTGCAGCTTTTTCCCCGGCGGCTGGGCAATAATACGGATACCCGCCTCCAGAATGTCCTCATCCTCCAGAAGCTCCAAGGTTCCCTTTCCGCCGCCGAACAGCTCCCCGAATACCTTGTCAAACTCCTCCGCAATCTGCGCGAATTTTTCCTTAAACTGCCTGCGCATGGCCTCGTCCAGCTGCAGAATAATTCCCCGCAGCGTTTCCTCCGCCTGCACCAGATCGTCGTGCTGACCCTTCAGGAAGGTGTAGCGGTCCATCAGGTTTTTATAATCCTCAATGGCGTTCACATTCACGTCTCCCAGCCTTCGGATCTCATCCTTCAGGGAGGCGATCTCCTTCTTCATGGCTCCCAGATCCTGCAGAGCCTCATCCCGGAGAGCAGAGGCGCCTGTCAGAGTCAGCTCATATTCGTCCCACATATAATTGATCTGGCTCTCGATGGCTTCTTCCGTCTTTTCTCTCTGAGCGTTCAGACGGTAAACCTCCTTGTCCAGGCCGGAAACCGTTTCGGACAGACTTTCCCGTTCCGTGAAGAAACGCTTCTGTTTTGCGGCAAGCGCTTCCTTCCTCTCCAGATCCGCCTGCAGCCTCAGCTGCCCTTCGCTTCCAGCCACGCCGGATGCAGACAGGCTCTCCGTCAGAGAGCGGATCTGCTGTTCCTTTTCCTGCATCTGCTTTTCGTTTTCAGCCATTCCGGCAAGAACCTCTTCGCGCTCCTCCTCAAAACGGGAAAGCTCGCCGCGGACACGGTCCAGATTTTCCCGTGCAAAGCCCTGGGTCTGACGGATCTTCTCAGCTTCCATTTCAATGGCGGATACCTGAGCTGCCTGCCCGCTTTGTTCCTCTCTGATTTTCTCCAGCTTTTCCTGAGCCGCGGCAATCTGCGCTTCCAGATCCTTCTCCGTCTGTTCGGAAGCCTCCAGCTCCCGTTCCGTCTGCTCCCTGCTGTCCTTAAGCTCAGCCAGACGTCCGGTAATTTCCTCCTGCTCCTTCTTCAGATCGTCATAGCCCGCCTGGGTCTGTTCTTTTTTCTCCCGGGCCGCCGCCACGTTCATGCGCGCCGTATTCTGGCGGATGAATTCCTGCTGCAGCTGCGCCTTCGTCTGATCCAGCTTCACCCGCAGGAGAGCGCGCCGCTTCCGGATTTCCTCCGCTTCCTCCAGCATGGCATCCACCTGCCGCAGCGTTTCTCTGACCTTTTCCTGAAGCTGCTCGATCTCTCGGCGCCGTCCCAACAGGTTGCTGCTGTTTTTAAACGCGCCGCCGCTGATCGCGCCTCCAGGCGTGAAAAGTTCGCCCTCCAGCGTGACCATGCGCAGACTGTAGCCCGTCTTTCTGGCAAGCCGCACCGCATTGTCCACGTGATCGACCACCAGAATCCTTCCAAGAAGGGAAGCCGCCACATCCCGGTACTTTTCCTCCGTGGTCACCAGAGAATCCGCAAGGCCGATGACACCGGGCTCCAAAAGCAGCTGCCTCTGGCGGAATTCCGACCGGAACTCCGGTCTGCTCTTCACGCTGGTCAAAGGCAAGAAGGTGGCTCTTCCGCCCTTCACCGCCTTCAGGAAGGCGATCATTTCCTTTGCGGTATCCTCGTTGTCCGTCACGATGTTCTGGATGCTGCCGCCAAGAGCCGTTTCGATGGCGGTTTCATACTTTTTCTCCACCTTCAGAAGGTCCGCCACCACGCCGAGAATGCCGGGATGCTTCTCCTTCTGCTCCATGACCCGCTTTACGCTTCCGCCGTAGCCCTCATAGCGCTCCGTCAGGTTGACCAGGGCGTCCAGCCTTGATTTTTCCTGATGATAAATGACCTGGGTGTCACGCACCGACTGGTCCTTCTTCGCCAGCTCGTCCCGAATCCCGTTCAGCTGTTCCTCCAGAGTGCTGATGGAATCATTCAGGGCGGAAATGCCCTCGCTTATCCGGTTGAACTCCTCCTCCAGCTCCTGAATGTTCGTATCCTGCTGTTCCTCGTCCGATTTGGCCCGAAGCAGCCTGGAGTTCAGCTCCGCTCTGCGGATCTGAACCTGTTCCAACATGGTGTCGAAACGTCCCAACCGGGTCTTGATGGCGGCGCGCTCGTTCAGCACTTCAATGATCCGGCTACGCCCTTCGTCAATAAGGCCGTCGGTCTCATCCGCCCTCGCCTGAATGGCAGCAAGCAATTCCGCGGCATGTACCCGCTTTTCCTCTATCTCCGAAAGGCTCCGGTCAGTCTCTTCCTTGCCGGCCTCGATCCTTTCCCGCTCCTTCACGCGTTCCTCAATCTCCCGTTCCAGCGTTCCTTTACGTCCCGACAGATGGCGGGCGCTCGCCTGCGCGGAATTGATCTGTTCTTTTAATACATTAATCTCGCCTTCCAGACGGCTTTTCAGCATGGCAGCATCCGAAAGCTCCGTTCTGGTCTGCTCAATGCTCTTATCCAGCGCATCGATTTCCGTCTGTACGCTTTCATATTCTTCCCGGATCCGGCCATATTTTTCCGTGGTCTCTTCCAGTTCCTTCGAGGCGTTTTCGTATTTTCCGTTCAGATCGGAAAGCTGCTCGGAAAGCCTGCGGTTTTCCAGCAGGAAAACGTTCACGTCCAGCTTCTTCTGATCTTCCTTTTTCTTCAGGTAGATTCTGGCCTTCTCCGCCTGCTTTTCCAGAGGTCCGGTCTGCTTTTCCAGTTCAGAAAGGATGTCCCGGACGCGCAGCAGGTTCTGCTTTTCATCCTCCAGCTTCTTCTGCGCTGCGGCCTTTCTCCGTTTGAATTTCACAATACCGGCCGCCTCGTCAAACAGCTCCCTTCTCTCCTCCGGCTTGCCGGAAAGAATCCGGTCGATCTGGCCCTGCCCGATGATGGAATATCCCTCCTTACCGATACCCGTATCGTAGAAAAGCTCATTCACATCCTTGAGCCTGCAGGGGGTGCCGTTCATCAGGTACTCACTCTCGCCGGAGCGGTAAATCCGTCTCGCCACCGTAACCTCGTCATAGTCCACCGCCAGCTGATGATCCGAGTTGTCCAGAGTGATCGCCACATAGGCATAGCTCATGGGCTTTCTCACCTCGGTGCCGGAGAAAATGACATCCTGCATGGAAGCGCCGCGCAGCTGCTTCACCCGCTGCTCACCCAGCACCCAGCGCACCGCGTCCGCCACGTTGCTCTTTCCGCTGCCGTTGGGGCCCACGATTCCCGTGATTCCGTTATGGAACTCAAACGTGATTTTATTTGCAAAGGATTTGAATCCGTGTACCTCAATGCTCTTTAAATACATGTTTTTCCGTCCCGTCTTCTCCCGTCTGTTTCCTGAGGGCGAGTATGGCCTGGTAGGCAGCCTGCTGCTCCGCCGCTTTCTTGGTGCGGCCCTTTCCATGTCCGGCCGTCTGCCCGTCCAGTCTGGCCTCCACGATAAACTGCTTATCGTGGTCGGGGCCCTCTTCTCCCACCAGCACGTAGGTAAGCTGCGCGCCGCCGGGTATACTCTGGATCATTTCCTGCAGCACCGACTTGCTGTCGTAGAAAAGAATCTTGTTTTCCAGATCGGACAGCACGAAACGGTGGATGAAGCGATGGGCCGCCTGAAAGCCGCCGTCCAGATACAGCGCCCCGATCACGGCCTCCATCACGTCTGAAATGATGGAATCCCGGTTCCGGCCCCCTGTTCCTTCCTCACCCTTTCCCAGCAGGATAAACTTCTCCAGTTCCAGATCCCTGGCACAGTAGGCGAGCGCAGGCTCGCAGACCATGGAGGAGCGCAGCCTGGTCAGCTGTCCCTCCGGCATTTCCGGATTTTCATGAAACAGAAAATCGCTGGAGACAAGCTCCAGCACCGCATCCCCCAGAAATTCCAGCCGCTCATAGCTTCCCAGCCGGTTGATCCGCTGCTCATTGGCAAATGAGCTGTGGGTAAGCGCCTGTTTTAAGAGCTTTTTATCCTGAAAAATATAACCGATCTTTTTTTCCAGTTCTTCCAGATTGTAAACCACGTTTTCGATCCTTTCCAATAACGTTTACACTATAAAAACGAATCCCGCAAGCGGGATTCGCCGCCTGCGGCGGGTCGCGCAAGCGACACCTTCCTTTCCGCCGCAGTGCGATCCACCGGAGGTTTTCATACGGCAGGAAATTTCATTTCATGCCGTATGAAAAGCCCGCCGGGGCCGGCATTTGCTGTTCGCTGCCGCATGTCCCCGCCGCGGGCTTTCCTGAAAGCCTGTCATTCACCGCCTCCCGTGCTGCTTTTGATCAGACGGACGGCTTCTCCCACCGTCGTGATCTTCTCCGCGTCCGTCTGTGATATTTCGATGGCAAATTCCTCCTCGATTCCCATCACGATCTGGTAAAGATCCAGGGAATCCGCACACAGGTCATCCACAAACGTGGTCTCCTCCGTGATCTCTCTCGTGTCCACGCACAGGACCTCCGCAATGATCTTTCTCAGCTTGTCAAGCTCCATATCCTTCGTCCTTCCTTAACCGACGGACCCCGAAATCGCTTTCTGGATCTTGCCGTTAATATCCTGCTCACGGAAAGTCAGGCACTGCAGGATCGTGTTCCTGATCTCAATGGCCTTCGAGCTTCCATGGGTCTTGACCACAAGCCCCTTTAAGCCCAGAAGCGGCGCTCCGCCGTACTGCTCCAGGTCAAAGGCCTTCAGCGTTTCCTTCAGGGCGGGCTTGACAAGAAGCGCTCCGACCTTGCTTCTCGTGCTCGTCATCATTCCCGCCTTCACCATCCTGATCAGCGTTCCGCCTACGCCTTCATACAGCTTGAGGATCACATTTCCCACAAAAGCCTCGCAGACGATCACGTCCGCCGCGCCGGAGGGAATATCCCTCGCTTCCACGCTGCCGATGAAGTTGATGTCGGGACAGGCCTTCAGAAGAGGGAAGGTGGCCTTCACGAGCGCGTTTCCCTTTTCTTCCTCCGCGCCGTTGTTGACGATGCCGACCCTGGGATTTTTAATGCCGACCACATGCTCCATATAAATGGAACCCATCCGCGCAAACTGCACCAGGTTGGAAGGCTTCGCGTCCACGTTTGCCCCGCAGTCCACCAGAAGGGAGGCTCCCTTTTCGGTTGGAATCAGCGGTGCGAGCGGCGGCCGCTCCACGCCCTTCGCCCGGCCCACGATCACCTGTCCGCCGACCAGAACCGCTCCCGTGCTTCCTGCGGATACGAAGGCGTCGCATTTGCCCTCACGCACCATATACAGACCCTTCACGATGGAGGAGTCCTTTTTGCCCTTGATCGCGGCCACAGGCGATTCCGCCATGGCGATCACTTCCGTGGCGTTCACCACCTCTACCTGATCTTTGGGATACTCATACTTTGCCAGCTCCGCTTCCACCTGATCCTGTTTTCCCACCAGATAGACCTTGATATTCTTTTCCGCCTGCACCGCTTCCACGGCGCCCTTTACGATCTCTCCCGGCGCGTTGTCTCCACCCATGGCGTCCACCGCCACCTTCACATATTCAGCCATACTTCCTGTCATCCTCTTTTTCCGCAGCGTCCCGCCGCATTTCTCAGACAACGGACGCTCCCCTTTCCGGATCGTCCGCAGGTGTAAACGTCCGCGCATGACCGCGCAGACGGCATAAGTCTAATATACTAAACATGGGGCCAAAAGTCAAATATCGGGGCGTAAAAGGTGCACGAAATGCCGCAAAAAAAGCAACACCCGATCTGCTCTCGCCGGACCGGATGCTGCTTTTTCAGGTCTCCGTCTCTTCTTCACGCTCCTCCGCCACAGGAAGCATCTCGCCGTGTCTGCTTTTCATCGTATACAGGATCGCTCCCGCCGCCACGGTGATCGGCACGGAAAGCACCACACCGAAGCTGCCGGACAGTCCCTGCATGATGGCGATGCCGATGTTGTTGGAGTTGATGATCTGCAGGTAGGGCAGATCATAGGCATAATCCAGGAGCAGCATGCTCAGGCTTCCTCCTGCAAAAGCCAGGATCAGCGTGTTGCTGTCCGTTCCCATCATATCTCTTCCCACACGGATACCCGCCTTCCAGAGCTCCTTCCGGCTCAGGGAAGCGTTCTGAGCCAGGATCTCACTCATGGAGCTTCCGATGGACATGGCCACATCCATTACCGCGCCAAGGCTGGAAATCAGCAACCCGGCAAAAAGCAGGCTTCCCACCTGAATCCCCTGTACGGTCCACAGCGTCATCAGCGTCTCAATATCGGATACATTATATCCGGTAATTCCCGACGCATAACTGAAAAGCGTCGCGGAAATTCCCGCCGTCAGCACGCCGCCCACGGTTCCTATGGTGGCGACGACCGTCTTTTTCGTAAAACCGCCGATTAAAAGCATGGTTACCAGCGTCGTGATGATACAGATGAACACAGCCGACCAGAACGGAGAAAATCCCCGGTACACCATGGGAAGATACCACAGCAGGATGGAGAAAAAGGTGAACAGAAGGCCGACGCCGCCCTTCACCCCCTGTTTTCCCCCCACCAGAACCAGAACCACCAGATAGAGAATGCCGAACAGGTAGATCACCCATTCCCTGTCCTGGGAATAGACGCTGGCGATGGTGGTATCCCCCGCTACGCTCTGCATCACGATGACCCGCATGCCCGGCGTACAGGGCGCGCCGAACAGAAATCCCGCGCTGCTGGTCACCTCAAGGAGCTCTCCTTTTTTCTCGCCGGTGAGAATTTTCACCTCGACCACCTGTTCCCCCACGCGGGTTCCCGTTTCCGTCATATTATCCTGCATGATCTGTGTCACCACAGCCTTTTCAAAGGTCTGTCCTTCCCTGGAAATGAGCGGGACCTTGTCCACCCGGTTCAGCCACACGGTAAACAGCAGCAGTCCTATCCCTGCCGCTGCAAGCAAAATCAGACGGACGGCCGCCCTTACGGACAGCCGCCCGCCCAAATAAAATTTCTCCACGATTACTTCGTCTTGATGATCGTAAAGGTATCGTCGATCTTCTCAGTCGTGCCGTCGTTCAGAATCTGATAGGTGTCAATCTGGAACGTGTCATCGGTCATCGTGATGATGGAGTAACTGGGAAGCCAGTTCTGGCTGCGGTTTGCAACATAATCCTGCTGCGTACCGATCAGCTCATAGTACTTGGAACCGGATGCGGAGTTTGCCGTCATGTACAGGATGCCCTGAGGGTCTACAACGGTGTTGCCCGTGGTATTCTCGATGGTGTAGCAGTTGTTGTCAGCCTGGAATGCTGCCAGAGCCGCAGCTCCTGCCTCATCTCCCTCTTCGGGAGCCAGCGGAATGCTCTCGCCGCTTGCCACATTGTAGGCGTGATCCCAGTCATAATCGCTTCCGTCCTCATTCAGGCGGAACTCATAGCCGGAATGTACCTGGCCGTCGCCGTAAAGCATCTTCGTTCTGCTGTAGGTATGGTCATGTCCCTGCAAAACCACATCGATATCATAGCTGTCAAATACCGGAGTCAGCTGGGTTCTTAAGATCATACCGTCCGTATCAGAGTGATCCAGACCAGAGCCGTAGATATCCTGATGGATGGTCACCACTCTCCAGGTGGCGGAAGGATCGGATGCGACTGCTTCCTGAATCGTTTCCGCGTGCTCAGCCACGTTGTAGTTGTTGGTGTTCAGAACGATGAACAGGCCATCTCCATAGGAGTAGTAATAATCTCCGCCCGCCTCGGTCAGGCCGTTGTCGGTGGGGTTGGGATTGTAAAAATGATAAGCGTAATCCGCATTCAGGGAATCATGGTTTCCGATGGTGGTTGCAACCGGAACGGTCTTTAATGCCTTCGGGAACAGATAAGCCGCATACTCTTCTTCCTTCGGCTTTCCGGTGTTGTTCACCTGGTCGCCTGCGGAAATCACGAAGTTGATGTCCGGAGTCTGGGCAAACGCAGTTTCCAGCGTGCGGTTCCATGCGAAGCCGTCATTTCTCGCGGCCGTATTCGCAGCGCCCGCTTCTTCCGTCAGAGCCTCTCCGTTCTGAGGCTGTCCCTTGGAGGCGCCAATCTGCGGATCGCCCACGTACAGGATCTTTGTCTCATCGGTTTCTCTCGCATAGAAAACCTCAGGCTCTGTCTCCACACCGTTCTTCTCCACCGTATAGTAATACGTGGTACCAGGGCGCAGGCCGGTCACCTTTACACGGTTGAACTCATACTGTATGTTGTTCGTGAGAGACGGATCCACATCTCCGGCAACGCCGGTGAATGTCTTCATATTGTCCTCGCTGGTTCCAAAATGAACCACAGGAGTGGATTCCCCGTTCTTCAGGCTGTACCATGCCAGATTGATCTCGGTCTCGTCCTCGCCGGGAGCGATGGACACCTGCGTGTAATCGTTTGCAAGAGTCTCCCAGTTTGCTGTCCATGCCTGCCATGCGGCGCTTACTCCCGTAACGGAGCTGTCATTGTAATGCACCGTTGCCGCAATGGCAGAGATTCCGGCCGTCGCTACAAGAGCAAATGCCAATAATCCTGCTACCAGTTTCTTTTTCATTTCCATTAACCTCTTTTTCGTAAAATAACAGGGAAACCTTCGGGCCCGGAAGTTCTCTCATCTGTTTACGAAAAGGAGTATAACACTGCAATTTATGTTATTTCAATATATGTATTAATGATTTTAAATATAATTTACACAACCGATACATTTCTTATTTACTCCTTCACCGACCCCAGCGTAATGCCCGTCACAAAATATTTCTGCATGAACGGATAGATAATGAGAATCGGAATGGTCGCCACAACGATTTTGGAAGAATTAAACGTTCTCTGCGACATCAGATTAATCATCTGTTCTGTGGACATCTGCGACGTATTGGACATATTGATAACGAGGGACTGTATATAGGTCTGCAGCGGTACTTTTGACGGAGTATTGATGAGAAGCATTCCGTCAAAGAAATTGTTCCAATGGCTGACAATGGAAAACAGGGTCACTGTCGCAATCGCCGGCTTCGCCAGCGGAACACAGATCAGAAGCATCATCTGAACCTGATTAATACCATCAATCTTGGCTGATTCCTTAATTGCTTTCGGCTGCCCCCTGAAAAAATTCATCAGCAGAATAACGTTATAGACGGGAACGGCCGAAGGCACCACCAGAGCCCAGATGCTGTCCAGAAGCCCGGTTTCCTTAATGACAAAATACCAGGGAACCACACTCGCACCAAACAGCATACAGAAAATAGTGAACCACATATACCGGTCGCGGGAAGGGAATTCGTCCTTCTCCAGGGAGAGCGGATAAGCCATGAGCACTGTACAGATCAGATTCAGGCCTCCACCCAGAATCACCCTTTTTACGGATACCAGAAAAGCATCCAGGAAACGGGAATCCTGAAGCAGATACTCATAGGAAGCCAGAGTAAACTGCACCGGCCAGAAACTCACCTGTCCTGATACAGCCGCGTTTTTGCTGCTCAGCGAAAGCACAAGAACATGGAGCAGCGGCAGCAGGCAGAAAAGCCCCAGAAGAACCAACAGCACGGTCACCACAAAATCAAAGATTCTGTTTTCCATTGTTTTGTATTTTATCATGCCGCACCTCCTAGAATATCCTGTAATTCGCGAACTTTCTCGCAAGGAAATTGGACGAAACGATCAGCAGAAAGCTCACTATGGATTTCAGAAGTCCAACCGCTGTCGCAAGGGAATACTGTGCACTTTCAAAACTCATTCGATAAACATAGGTATCAATGATATCTCCCGTTTCATATACAATCGGGGAATACATATTGTAAATCTGGTCGAAACCTGCATTCAGCACATTCGCCACATTCAGAGTTGCAACCAGAACTACCGTTACCTTGATTCCGGGCAATGTGATATTCCATATTTTCTGAAGCCTGCTCGCTCCGTCGATGGATGCTGCCTCATACAGTTCCTGATTAATCCCTGCCAGTGCCGCAATGAAGATGATTGCTCCATATCCGAATTCTTTCCAGACATCAGTTGCTATCATAATTCCCTGAAACAGGTCGTTGCTCCCCAGAAATACAATCGGCTCACTGATGATTCCCAGATTGATCAATGTCGTATTGATGATTCCGCTCCCATCCAGAATATCCCGGAAGATCATCGCGAGAATAACCCAGGAAAGAAAATGCGGCAGGAAACAGATGGTCTGTACCATCTTTTTAAACCGTTTTCCTCCCATTTCATAGAGCAGAATTGCAAAAAATATCGACATGATCAGATTAAATACAATTTTCCCTACCGCTATTACCAACGTATTTCGAAAAATATTGAAGGTGTCGGGAAGCATGAACATATATTTGAAATTATCAAGGCCTACCCACGGGGATTTAAAGAAGCCCAGGATCGGCTGAAAATTCTGAAAGGCCATAATATTCCCAAAAAAGGGAAGAATCGTATAAATAAACAGAATCAGAATTCCGGGCAGCAGCATAAGATGCAGCGGCCAGGTTCTTTTCAGGGAAACCTTTTTCTTTTTTGTATTTTTCAAGTGTCTGCCCTCCTGCTTTTGAAAACGGGGAGATGCATTCGTGCTCTCCCCGTTTTTTCCTGACAATCTTAATAATTTTCCGGCGCTTCAGCTATTACTGCTCTAAAGCCTCAAGTTCTGCCAGAATATCGGTGCCTCCAAGCGCATTCCACTGCTCCACATAATCATCAAACGCTTCAATTCCGGCTTCACCATTCAGGATTTTCAGGAAGGTTTCATCCTCCAGTTTTTCCAATGTCGCCCATTTGCTGTCCATGGACTCTGTCTGGGAATAGGAGGAATCAAATACCTGATTCATGTTGTCTGCTTCCTCTCCCAGAAGTCCGGCCGCTCTCACATAGGCCCAGCCCGCCACATTGTTTGCCGCATTAGCCGCCGCGATATCCTCTTCCGCAGCCACATAGGACTCATACCACTGAAGCGCTTCACCGCTTAATGAGGATTCATCTGCTTCCCCATTGATCACGGCCAAAGCCGCCAGGGCCTTTGCTTCCTTATCATCATATCTGGAAAGCAGAAGGGAGAAGGGCATCATGGTCCAGCTGTAGGGATCAGACGGATCCGCTTTCAGGCTCACGCCCTGATCCTGATCAATATCAAACTGATAGTTCATCGTCTTGATAACCGCTTCCTTGACAGCCTCAGAAGATCCGGCCTTAACTACAAGATAGCTGCTGGAAGGAGAAATCATCGAAGTATTATATACGCCCTCTTCTGTCAGAGGCGCCAGATAGCAGTTCCAGTAAATAGATGGATCATCCGCCAGCATATTGTTTAAAGGCCAGTTCAGGTTCCACCATGCGCCAAAGAAAACACCGGCCTGACCGCTGGTTACAATCTCCTCACAGGTTGTACTGTCCCTGACAACAAAGGAAGAATCAATCACACCGGATTCCACAAGCTTACGGATTTCCTCCAGAGCCGTTCTTGTTTCCGCCGTGTTGGAACCATAGACGATATTTCCGTCTGCATCTGTCACGAAATGTTTCGGATAAGAACCATACATTGCGAACAGGGCGTCAATACCATAAGCATTGTTTCCACCGTCCGAAACAATATTGGATGATACTACCAGTCCGTTGGTTGCTCCCTTTTCTTCTTTGAATGCATTCACAATATTCACAATATCATCCAGAGTTTCCGGTGCTTCCAGTCCCAGTTCTTCCATCCAGTCACCACGCACAAACAGCATGGGGATTCCGTCTGCTCCAGGGCTGATGTTGGGCATTGCCATAATCTTTCCATCAAAGGTCACATTGCCAAAGCTGATCCCGTTTGTGGTATCATATGCTGCCTTCAGATTGTCAGACGCATAGGTATTATATGCATCCGTCATATCTTCTACGGCTCCTGCCGCCACCAGCTGGCGTAACTGTGACTCATTCACCGTCATAACATCCGGCATCTCTCCCGATGTAATCGCCATGCTTACCTTGGTTTCATAGGTATCGCTTGCCACAGAGAAATCATAGACAAACTCAACTCCAAGCTGTTCACTGATATGATTTACCAGGTAATTGTTAGAGGAATCCTGACCGTCCAGATAGCTGACGCTCGTATCCTCGCTTCTTCCAATATGCAGAGTCACAGGTTCCGACACCGGCCCATACGAATCCACTTCCGCTTCTGCCACTGCTGTTTGGCCGGTTTCCTCCGAAGCAGCCGCTTCCTCCTGGGTACTCTCAGCTGCAGGGGCCACTGACTGTGAACCGGTTTCCGTACTTCCGCACGCCGCAAGAGATACGGTCAGCATCAATGCCAGTGCTGCGGATACCCCCCCTGAAAATTTTCTTTTTCACCATCTTCCTCTCCTTTCCCAAAGCAACAGTTTTTATCTTTGTTTTTGTTTATTGCTTTGTGCTTTATGTATATTTTTTTATTGTATAATCATTATAAATAATAATTTTGACGATTTATATATTAAATATCTGACATTCATTTCACTTTATTGTACTTTTTATACAAACATCTCTATTTGTTCCTAATTATATGTTAAAATAGCGGAGAACGGTAAAAACGAAAGGAGAAACAGGGAATGATTCATACACTTATAGCAGATGACTCAAAAACGGAACTCGATGTACTCCTTTTTCTGATTGAAAAGAACAGCCTTCCACTGGATGCTGTGACCGCCTCCAATGGAGAAGAGGCTCTCGAAAAACTGAAAAAAGAACGCTTTGATCTTCTGATAACGGATATACGGATGCCTTTCCTGGACGGCCTCTCCCTGGCAGGAGAAGCGCTTCGGTTGTATCCTTATATCAAAATTGTAATCAGCAGTGGCTATCAGGATTTTTCCTATGCCAAAACCGCCATTTCGCTCGGCGTCAAGGAATATCTTCTGAAACCAGTCAATCCAGAGGAATTTACAGAGCTGATCCTACAGCTTACGAAGCAGATCGAAAAGGAGCAGATTCTGCGCATTCCCCTGCAGGCCGCCGTCACAGAGGATACCTCTCCACGGTCCCTTCATGATCTCGTGGAATACATGACCTCCGAGCTTTCCGGTTCCAGGCAGAAGGAATCTTCTTCCGGCACCTCTTTTGCTTCAGATGTTTCCGGCCTGGATTCTTCCAACGGGAAAGTCCGCTTTATCTGCGACTACATATCCTCTCATTACAGCGAAGACCTGAGTCTGGAGGGACTTGCCGACATGATTTATATTCATCCCGATTACCTGTCACGCATGTTCAAGAAGGAAACGGGGATGAATCTGAACCGCTATATAAAAACCATCCGAATGAATAAAGCATGCCAGCTTCTGGAAAACAGCCAGCAGAAAATCACTGCAATCAGCGCGGCGGTCGGCTATCAGAACTGCGCTTACTTCATCCGCACCTTTACAAGTACCTTTGGCATCAGTCCCGAAAAATATCGGCAGAAAAACAGCCGGAAACAGGGAGGGAAAAAATCATGACTTTTTTTGAACACATTTTTGCTCTCTTTCGCAGCCTGAAGCTGAAAACAAAGCTGAAGGTCATCTATCTTTTTTCCTCCCTCGTTGCCTTTTTTCTGCTGATTTTCGTACTCAACGCCGCCATCGGGAGGCAGCTTTTCGCACACGAACGTTCTTCTCTGAGCAATTCTCTTCAGCAGGGGATTTCTCAGCTGGAAATTTACATAAATGATACCATAAATCTGTCTAACTTTATTTATAATAACGATGATATGCTGAGTGCCTGCAACCAGACTTACGGTACGGACTATTTTCGGATGTATACCGCATACAGCAACGATATTCTGCCGGATATATATGTGTATCAATGCCTGATCCCGGAGGTTACCGACATCAAAATTTATACCTCCTGCGGCCTTATCCCTTATATGAATGCTGTCGATGATCTGGATGAGCTGAAAAACATGCCCTGGTTCCGTTCATCCCCGGAATCTGTCCACCAATGGGTTACCCTTTCTGACAACGGAAAGGAAGCTCTCGCCTACATACGAAAGCTTCCCCAGAATTCTGTCTATCCTTACGAAAATTATCTCTATCTGGAGACAGATTATAATTACTTCTTTTCCGGAATGGCATCCATCACACAGGACAACTATGGCCTCGTTATAACCGACGAAGACCATTCCCTGCTCTATCAGTATACTTCCTTTCCCGATGGAGCCGCTCCCATAGATGCCGGTGCACTGAGCGAAAACTTTGGTGATATCTCTTCGCGCCTTTCCGGGAAGTATCTTTTTTTAAACGCAGAAATTGAACCGGTCGGATGGACCGTATATTACTACAGTCCCATCAAAACCATCAAAAACACTGTAACCCAGACCGTTCTGACCACCTTTTTCATGATCGCCGTCTGTTTTGCACTGCTCTATTTTCTGACCTTTTTTACTGTAAATTCCATTCTTTCCCCTCTGGCTCAGCTTACAAAAGTGATCGAGAAAATTTCTCTGGAAAACATGGGCAATCACGAGATCCTGATCATTCCGGGAAGACGTGACGAAATCGGAACTCTGATTCAGACCTTCAACACCATGCTGAAAAGGATGCGCACTCTGATTGATGAAGCTTATGTACAGAAGTTAAAGGCAAAGGAATATCATTTCAATGCGTTGAGAGCACAGATTAATCCTCATTTTCTGTATAATACACTTTCCCAGATCAGCGCCCGCGCAATCATGTCCGGCCAGAATGATATCAGCCGGACCGTCCAGCTCCTTGCGCTTTTTTACAGAACCTCTCTGAACAACGGAAACGATATCACCACAATCGGGAATGAACTTGACAACATACGCGCTTATCTTTCCATACAGCTGACGCTCACAGACAATTCTTTTCAGGTAAAATACGATCTGGATCAATCCCTCCTTGAGCTTCCCATTCCATGTCTGATTCTACAGCCCCTGGTAGAAAATGCCATCGAACACGGTCTGAGAAACAGCAGGCGGCCGGACCGGCAGATACAAATCCTGCTTTCCAGCGATAAGGCAGAGGGTCTGTGTTTTATCAAAATACTGGATAACGGCACAGGCATACCCAAAAACCGTCTGGAAGAACTTTTTCTTCTGGAAACCGATCACATCGGAATCCGCAATGTCAATGAAAGGCTGAAACTGTTTTTTGGCGAGGAATATGGTCTTACTCTCACCAGTTCGTCTGAATGCGGTACAGAAGTCACCATACGAATCCCTCTGTCCTCCCGGCCCCCATCCTGCATATAATCGTCAAATGAAGCAAAAAGGAGAAAACCATCCGGTTTTCTCCTCATTTTCATACATATTCGTAAAACTTAAGCCTCGGTATTGATGATCTCTCTCTTGTTGTAAGAGCCGCAGGCCTTGCAGACTCTGTGAGGCATCATCAGCGCGCCGCACTTGCTGCACTTTACCAGGGTCGGAGCGCTCATTTTCCAGTTCGCTCTTCTCTTGTCTCTTCTGGATTTGGAAGATTTATTCTTAGGGCAGATAGACATTACTTACACCTCCTTGTTCTCA
>CAJFMW010000054.1 GCA_904392525.1 uncultured Eisenbergiella sp. | reverse complement strand
CATTACTTACACCTCCTTGTTCTCACGAAATATATCCATGATTGCCGCCATTCTGGGGTCTGGAACGAAGGTATCGCAGCCGCACTCCCCTTCGTTTAGGTCTTTCCCGCAGACTCTGCACAGTCCCTTGCAGTCCTCTCTGCACAGAACCTTTAAAGGCCAGCAGGTAAAGATTTCATTGCTGATCAGGCCGTCCACATTCAGCTGATAACCTTCCATAAAGCCGCTCTGCTCTTCCGCTTCGTCTGCATCCGCCTTTTCAGGGGAAAAGACTTCCGTGGATATATGCAGTTCAAACTTCTTCGTCACATCCTTCAGGCACCTGTCGCACTTCATGGCAACGCTCACCTCAGCATCGGCTTCTACCAGGGCCTTTCCGGCACCGGAATGGGAAAGCTTAAGCTTCACCGGGCTCTTGTCCAGAATCCTGAAATGCTCTCCCTGAAAATCAACTCCCGTCAATTCCAGCGGAACCTCTCTGGCAACAGATTTTCCTTCTTCTGTAAAGACATCCGTCAGATTAATCAACATAGCAAACTCCCAATTCGCACTTTGTTAATTATACATAACCGGATTCTGTTTGTCAACAAAAAACATCGCAGTTTTTCCGCTAATTTCTCACAATTCCATGAGCGAACAGATAGTCCTTCCAAAGCTGATAATATTTGGCCTTCAGATGGATCTGATCAAAGGTATACTCGGATATCAGGTTCCCGTTTTCATCGCAGACCGCGTCGTTGACCTCCAGATAAAATATGGTCCGGTTGTCTGCCATCAGCGAGATCGCCTGATTGCGTTCATTGATGTTGGTATTGTTGAAAATTTTATCCGTATTGTTCTTTTCCTCTCCCACACGCATGATCCCCTGAATGAAAATCACCGCATCAGGCTGAAGCATACGGATCCGGTTCACCGCATCTGCATAAACGTTAAAGAAGCTTTCGGTGGTTCCCCGTCCCAGCTCGTTGATTCCGAGCATGATGTAGATTTTTCCGAATTTCCTCTCTGTGAGCGCTTCCTCCAGCGTAGCCTTTTTCCCATCCGAAAGCCGGGCAAATTTCTCCGGTTCTTCAAACAGATCATAGATGGTAAGCGAGGTCTTTGCAAAGAAAGTGGTACTCTCCTGAAAACCTCCGTATTCATACAGCCCCACTGTCCGGGAATCTCCGATGAACAATGCATCGTCGAAATAGCTGTCCTGCACCTGCGTAAATGAACTGGTCTCCTGGCCGTCCGTCTGTTCCCCGGATGTGCCGTCCGTTCCGTCCTGCTGTGTACCGGCTTCCTGCGTGCTCTCTGTCCGGGAGGGCTCCTCCTGAGAGGGCTCGGTCTGCTGCACGGTTTCCTCCGGCACCGTTTCCGGCATACTTTCTGTTTCTTCTATCACTTCTGATTCCGAAGGCGCCGTATCCGCCTGACCCGGATCAATCAGCTGGCCAAACCGGTCGTACTGCTTTCCGTCGGATGCGGTATACACTGCCTCTGATCCGGAATCCTGAACCTGCTCTTCTTTTGTTTCCTGCCCTGCAGATGCAGAGCCCTCCGGAACAGAGTTTCCTGAGAGACCGTTTTGAGAAACGCCATTTTCTGAAACGCCGTTTCCGAAAGCGTCGTTTTCGGATATATCGTTTCCAGATACATTATTTCCGGATATGTCTCCGGACGGAAGGCTTTCACCGGCTCCGCCTTCCCCGCTCTCTTCCGACGCCTGAGCTTCTCCGGAAGCTTCCTCCTCTGCATCCGGCTCCGCCGAGGTCTGTACCGGTTTCCCAAACAGCTCCCACGGAGCAACGCCGTCCTTCACCCCCTGGAAAACCAGGGACAGGGCGGGCGTCATCCAGCCGTTTGGTCTGGAATAATCCGCATATATTGTATGTTCTCCCGCAACCCCGGCGCCCGTCAGCAATAATCCGCTGATGAGCAGAAGGAGAAACAGGGAATACTGTTTCCATCTTTTCATATTGGCCTCCCCGCCTGCCGTCCATCAGAAGCTGAAATACATGAACGGATTTCCGGCCGAAACGGAAAGCCGGTATACCGCCGCCCAGAACAGAATGACCAGCAGGACTGTAACAAACCATTTCTTTTTCCATTTTTCATAAAAACAGGACAGCGCCGGAATACAGCACAGCACACCCGCCAGAAGATACGGCCAGTACATGGACAGATATTTTCCGATATCTCCCTGATTCAGCGTCTGGCCGACACCGAAGACCGGAAACAGCCTGGCGAAATAGACGCCCAGCTCCCTCAGATCCGTAATGGCAAAAATCATCCATGTGAGCGGAATGACCGCAGTCACATAAATATGGGAAAGCACTTTTGTCTTTTTCAGCCATTTTCCATAGGTCAGCTTTTCCAGGATGATGAGTCCGCCCAGAACAAGCCCCCAGAGAATGAAGTTCAGGCCGTTTCCATGCCAGATGCCGGTGAGCAGCCATACAAAGGCCAGATTGGAAATCAGGCGCTTCGTCCCATGCCGGTTTCCTCCCAGAGGAATATAAACATAATCCCGGAACCAGCTGCCCAGCGTGATATGCCAGCGGCGCCAGAAATCGCTTACGGAAACAGCGCTGTAGGGTTGATTGAAGTTCCGGATGTACGGAAAGCCGAGCATGACCCCAATTCCCGCCGCCATCAGGGAATAACCCTCGAAGTCAAAATACAGCCGGAGGGAATAGGCAAATGCTCCCAGCCATGCAAGCGGGGTGGAAATGCTTTCAAACCCGATGGTCTGAATGTCATTCCACAGTATGCCCAGCCGGTCCGCGAGCAGCACCTTGGCGGCAAGGCCCAGGATGAGAACCCGAAGCCCCTCCTCAAACCGTTCCGGACGGATCCGTTCTCCTGCAAGCCCCTCCAGCGCATCCTCATAGCGCATAATCGGGCCGCTGGTGATCTGCGGAAACATGCAGATATATGAGCCCAGCTTCCAGAAGGAGGTTTCCGCCTCTATCCTTCCGCGGAATACATCCGCCTGATAGGAAACCAGCTTAAACGTATAGAAGCTCAGTCCCAAAGGCAGAAGCAGATTTCCCGTCGCCGCCCCCGCGATCTTGAAAAAAGCGAGGATGCCGATGTCCGTCGCCCCCGCAAGAAGCAGCCATTTGAACATGGTCAGCCTTCTTCGCCTGCGGTGATGAATCTGCGAGGCCTCTTCCATTCTCAGTCCGACAAGATAGTTCAGCGCGGTAACTGCAAGCAGCAGAAGCACGTACTTTGGCTGCGCGCATGCATACAGCAGAACGCTTCCGATAAACAGCGTTATTTTTCTGTGCCTCGGAGGCGTCAGATAAAACGCAATCAAAAAAACAGGCAGGAATCGAAACAGGAACTCCAGACTGCTGAATACCAGACTATTTTCTCCGATCAATCTTCCCAATTCCAAACCTGCCACGTCTCTCACTCCACTTTCCCGCATGATATCTTTGGTATTCCTTCATGCAGCCTAATAAGCATAATACATTTTCAGCGGAAAAAAAAGAGCATTTCCTCATATTTCTTTAACTTCATATTTTCTTAATATTATTGTAAAATTGCGGAATCCTTTTCCTTTCTGAATCCCATCGGACTCACCCCGAACTGCTTCTTAAAACAGTGGGAAAAATAGCTCACATCCGCATATCCGCACTTCCATGCAATCGTTCCGATTTCCTCCTGCGTTTCCATAAGGAGCTTCTGCGCCCGTTCCATGCGCAGGGCAAGAAGATAGCCGGTGAAGGTCAGGCCCGTAATCTCCTTAAACCGGCGGCAGAAATAGGTTTCATTATAGCCAAATTTCTCACTGACCTCCTTCGGGGAGAGTTTCTGCGTAAAACGGTCGTTTATGTATTTCAGGATTTCTGAAAAGGCCTGACTCTGTTTCATCAAAACACGGATATTGTCGTCACGAAAACGGTACAGAATACCCAGCAGCTCATAGATGATGCCAATGACCGACAGAGGATGCTGCCCGCTGTCATCAAGCGCTGCCAGAAGCCGTTCCTCCGTTTTCCGTAACGCATCGTCATCGATGACTCTCTGAAAGCCGATCCTGCCTTCACAGACAGGAACCAGATATTTCTGTGCCGCCAGAGTGGTGTTGCAGAATTTTTCCACGTCGAACATAATCGTATGGTAAACTACCCCTTCGCCTCCCGCAAAGCCGCCGTGCATCTGGCGGGGCGCCAGGACGGCCGTCTGTCCTGCGCGGACGGTATATCTCCCCTCCTGCGCATGCAGCTCCAGACTTCCGCTCTGAACGTAGAGCAGCTCCATCCGCTCATGCCAATGCATCGCAAAACACAGCTCCTGCGGCGCCGGGTGTTCCAGATAAAGATATTTTACCGCATTTTCTCCATAAATGACCGGCGTGAGTTCCTTATAAGCATCCAGCATATCCGCCCTCCGTTTTTCAGCAGGAACCTTCATCCGATACCGTTCTTTCCACCGGGCTTTTATAGATGTCACAGATGATCTTCTGAATCTTCAGCGCCTCTCTGCCGCTGATTTCCAGCTCTTCCAGTCCGGAAAGAGCCCGGTAGAACTGATCGATCTGGACTGCGTGCTGACTGCCCCAGTAGGGCTTGCCCCCGGTATAGGAAACAATCTGCTGCGGCTGGTTCTTCACCGCTTCCACCGTCTGATCCGCATAACGGATCACCGCCTCATCGTAGGACAGACGTGCCGTGCCGTTTTCGCATACCAGCCTGATCTCTATGGGCTCGTCCACCAGATAATTGTTCATGGCGTAAAAGAAAAGCGTGCTGCCGTTTTCATACCGGATCATTCCCTCCCCGGTATCCTCCACCGCCATCCCCTTATGTCCCCGGTTGTGAAGGGAAGCCTGGAGCGAAACAGGAGTGCTGTCAATGAACCAGTTCGCCAGATCCAGGGAATGGATGGCCTGGTCGATGATCACACCGCCGCCCTCCTTATCCCAGGTTCCCTTCCAGTCCGAACCGGCATAGTAATCATCCGGCCTGTACCAGGTCAGAGTGCTTCTCGCACATTTCACCCTTCCCAGCCTGCCGTCCTCAATTCTTTTTTTCACAAGCTGAGAAGGGGTATTATAACGGCACTGAAAAATCACGCCGTACTGAAGACCGCATTTTTCCGCAAGCCGCACCGTCTCCTCTGCGTCCTCATACCGGATGCTCATGGGCTTTTCGCTGAGCACATGAACGCCCGCACGGAATGCCTCCTGCGCCACGGGCGTGTGCAGATAATGGGGCAGGCACAGGTGCACCGCGTCCGGCTTCTCCTCCTCCAGAAGCCTGTGGTAATCCGTGTATGCCTTCGTGTGATATTTGTCCGCAGCAGCCTGTGCCCGTTCCTGTTTGATATCGCACACCGCCGCAAGCTCAAGTCCATCCAGATGTGTGATGGAATCCAGATGCATCACCGAAATATTTCCGCAGCCGATCACTGCCGCTCTGAATTTTTTCATCCTGTTTTCCTTCCTTTGTCCATTCGCGGCATTCGTCCGACAGTCTCCGGATATACCGCTTTTTTCTGTCTATATCCTATCACACCGGCTCTGCTGACGCATCAGATATTTGCAGTTTCTTTTGTGTTATTTTTACTTTTCCCATTTACAATATAAAAAAATTCAGTTATAATTTCTTTATAAAGGAGACAACATGAACCTGTTTCTGCATGATACATGCAATTCCGCCTGACGGCGGAGAAAGCGAGGTGCTGTTATGCCACATATCCGGTCAAGCGCAGACCTGCGCAACCGCTATAATGAAATTTCCACTTTCTGCCACGAATATGCAGAGCCTGTTTTTATCACCAAAAACGGCAAGGGTGACTTGGCTGTTATGAGCATTGAAGCATACGAACAGCTTGCGGGCAGATGTGAATTATACGGGCTTCTTCAGGATGGCATGGATGACCTTTCCGAAGGGAAAACCCGCCCGTTCTCCGAAGCAATGGCAGACATACGGAGGAGACGCAGCCGATGAATTATCAACTGTATATCACAGGCGTTGCAGAAAGGGATATTTCCCAGGCTGTCGATTATATTGAGTTTGTCCTGAAAAATCCAAAGGCAGCTAATGTTCTCCTGGAGGAAACGGATCAGAAGATCAATGCCCTGCTGCCGTTTCCTCAAGAGCATCCTGTTGTGGAAGATAAACTGCTTGCCGCCTGGGGCGTCCGTTTCATACAGATAAAAAACTATTTTGCCTTCTATGTAGTCGAAGGAAACCAGGTAACAGTGATCCGTTTTCTGTACGCCAAAAGCGACTGGGTTTCCACTTTAAAGACAGGCTTCCTCTCGTTTAAGCCTGCTATCCATACCTGACTTCACAGTCCGTATTCTCTCTCGGCCCGTGCGCCCACTTCTAACAGCCCCATATTCTTCAAACACGGCTTCCTGATCCGCCTTTCGATGATCAAACAGAGCGACTTCAGCACGAACGGGCGAAGGTAAAAATATTACAAATACTGGTCAAAAAACTCCTTCCTCATCCTTCCTTTCCATGGTACTGTAGAAGCAACAAAAATGCCGCCTATCGGCGGTGGGAAAAGAGGTAGATATGAAAATCGGAACCTGTGTTTCACTCAACAGCATGGAGGGAATCGAGGAAAAGCTGGAAACCCTGCGGAAAAATAATTTTGATTCCTGTCAGCTTCTCGCCTGGAATCCTGCCATATGGACCGGAGAGAATGCGGCGCAGTTAAAAAAGCTCCTTGAAAAATACGGCATCTGCGTATCCGCATTCTGGTGCGGCTGGGAGGGGCCGAAGGTCTGGGATTTCTACGACGGGCAGATCACGCTGGGACTTGTGCCGCCCGAATACCGACAGATGCGCGTGCAGAACCTGTGCGATGGAGCGGACTTCGCTCATCTGCTCGGAATTACGGATGTGGTCACTCACATGGGCTTCATTCCGGAAAATCCCAATGATCCAAACTTCGCGGGCTTCTGCGTAGCGGTCCGCACTGTTGCGCAGCATCTGAAAAAGAACGGTCAGTTCCTGCTCTTTGAAACGGGCCAGGAAACCCCCGTTACCATGCTTCGTTGCTTTGAGCGCGTGGGCATGGCTAATCTGGGCATCAATCTGGATACGGCCAATCTGATCCTCTACGGAAAGGCCAATCCCGTGGACGCGCTGGACGTATTCGGAAGTTATGTGCGCAATCTGCACGCCAAGGACGGCCTGTATCCGGTGAACGGCCATGATCTGGGGCTGGAGGTGCCCATCGGCGAAGGAAAGGTGGATTTCATTGCACTCTTCGAAAAGCTGCATGCGCTCGGCTACGATTCTTACGTAACCATCGAACGGGAAATCGAGGGCGACGAACAGCTTTCGGATATCCTGAAGGCCAGGGATTACCTGCAGGCAGTGATTGATAATATCTATTCATAAAAAATACCGTCTGCGGCGGCAAAACAGGAGGAAAAAACATGTTAAAAGTTGGTCTGGTCGGCGTAGGGGGAATCAGCGGTTCCCACATTCCCGCCTGGGACGCCATGGAAGATACAAAACTTGCTGCGCTCTGCGACATCCGTCCGGAGCGCATGGAGCCCTACCCCGACAAACATCATTATCAGAATTTTGATGAAATGCTGGAAAAAGAGGATCTGGATATTCTGGATATTTGCCTTCCCACCTTTCTTCATGTGGATTTTGCGGTGAAAGCGATGAAAAAGGGAATCCATGTAATCTGCGAAAAGCCCGTTTCCCTGAAGGAGGAGGATGTGGACCGCGCTTATCAGACGGCCCGTGAAAACCATGTCTGCTTCATGGTGGCGCAGGTGCTCCGCTTCTGGCCGGAATATGAGCTGATTAAGGAGCTGTATGACTCCGGCAGATACGGGAAGCTTCTTTCCGGCTATATGGGCCGCCTGAACGGCTATCCGAAATGGAGCTGGGACGACTGGATGCTGGATGAAGCGCGCAGCGGCCTGATTCCCTTCGACCTGCACATCCATGATCTGGATTTCTGCGTTTACGCCTTCGGCGCGCCTACAGAGGTTCAGAAAAACAGGGTAAAGCTTCCGAAGCAGGACTATATCAGCGCGGTCTATCAGTTCCCCGGCTTCTTCATCACCACGGAAAGCTCCTGGTTCGCCGCGCCCTATCCCTTCACCGCCTCCTTCCGCTTCCTGTTTGAAAAGGCGCTTGTTGTCTGGGAGGGCGGAAAATGCCTGATCTATCAGAATGACGGAACAGTCCTGGATCTGTCCACCGCATCACAGAATGACACGGGCGATATCGACCTTCCGCAGACAGATGCCTACGCTGAAGAAATCCGGTATTTTAAGGACTGCGTCAATGAAGGACGTTTCCCGGATAAGGTGAAGCCGGAAGAGCTGAAACAGGTGCTGCGTATTCTGAATACGCTTTAAATCATACACGCCGGAAGATACGCTCCGTGAAAAGCTGGTTCTGATTGTTCCGCTTCTCTGCGACAAAGAAAAACCGAAACCGTGCTGTGAGCACAAATAAAGGCTGAAACGGCCGGGGCAGTGATATGATATCGCTGTTCCGGCCGAAAGCTTATTCCTGCGGAAGGCGTTCGTGCCATCTGCCGCAGGTAAAATCCGGAATATCCACCACCGCGCCGCCTCTGGCGATGGACATTTCCGACAGTGCGGTAACCGCCATCCAGCTTGCCGCATCATACACATCCACGGGCATGGGCTTATTCTCTCTCAGGCAGGCGAAAAAGGTCTGAAATTCCAGCCAGTCCATTCCATCATGGCCGCCCTGAACGCCTTCCCGGATGTACTTTTTCCAGACCGGATGATCATATTCCGCTTCGTACTGCGCGGCGTTGCCGCTGCAGGCTTTTCTCCAGTCAAAGTCATGGGCCCTGTCCTCCGGCCGGTCAAGAAAGACCGAATCCGTGACCTCCTCATACATTCCCTTCGTTCCTCTCACCGTAAAATTGCGGCTGTAGTATCTGGGCAGGGTCGTATCCAGGGTGAGCACGATGGTCTCTCCATGGGCGCACCGGATCACCGTAGTCACCACATCTCCCTGCGCGAAGGTCTGATTTTTCAGAAATTCATCGTCGCTCTTGTTTTCCAGAATATAATCCCGAAGTCCGGCCGCTTTTGACGCCGTGGAAGCCAGCGTCAGCATCCGGTTTCCCCGATTGATGTTCAGCACCTTCGCGATGGGGCCCAGATCATGGGTGGGATAATTTTCACAGTTGCGGTTCAGATAGTTTCTCAGCCTGTAGTGGCGGTTCTCCCTGCCGAAGGAAATTTCGTCCCGCAGATCGTGCTGATAGCCTCCCGCACAGTGAACCACCTCGCCGAACAGCCCTTTTCGCACCATGTTCAGCGCCATCATTTCCCGTCTGCCGAAGCAGCAGTTTTCCAGGAACATGAACGGCGTTCCCGTTTTCTCATAAGCCTCCACCAGATCCCGGCAGTCCTTCAGCCCGTAGGCCCCGCCCACCTCCATGGCAACCGCCTTGCCCGCGTACATCGCTTCCAGCGCGATCCTCACATGGCTCTCCCAGGCGGTGGCGATGATGACGGTATTCACATTTTCATCCCGGATCACATCCTGGTAATTCGAATATTCCGCGGGCCCAGCCTGCCCGGCTTCCACCACAAGCTCCGCTCCCTTCCGCGTTCTGTCCTCGTAAACATCGCAGACGGCCACAACCTGTTCCCCCTGCTTTAATACCACATCCTTCAGAAGTCCGCAGCCTCTGTTTCCCAGTCCGATAAAACCGATTTTAATCTCCTGCATTTCGTCCTCTCCTTTTTTGTTCTGTATCCTGCCGCAGTCTGATCCGCTGCGCCCTTCGGCTTTACAGCGCTCCCTGTTGATGCTATGATAACATCATAAAAAGTATATAACTATATCAAATCCGCTCAATAGCGGATACTTTCAGCTCAATTCAAAGGAAGGTAATATGGTCTGGGTCGCACATCCTATTACACAACAGATCAAACTGACGGATATTTATTCTCTGTTTGAAGTGCATTACGAAAAAGGATATGAATTTCCAGGGGAAAGCCACAATTTCTGGGAATGTCTCTATGTGGCAGAGGGGGAGGTCTGCGTCTCGGGAGATGAGAGGGTCTATAACCTCACCCGCGGCGCCATTATTTTTCATAAACCGCTGGAGCTGCACAAATTCATCGTGACGGGCGCAGACGGAGCGGACCTGTTCATCTTCTCCTTTGCCGCAGAAGGTCCGCTCACCGCCTGGCTGCGCGAAAAGGTGTTTGCGCTCACAGACTCCCAGCAGAAGCTCCTGCTGGATCTGTTTCACTTTGCCCGGCGGAAAGCGGAAAACGCCCCAGGCCGAAACGCGGAACGTCCCTTCGGCTGGAATCCGGATTGTTACCGCCGCTATCTGGAGCCCTTTGACCGGCTGCCCGCCTATTCCCAGACGGTGGCCTCTTACCTGGAGCTTCTCATGCTCTCTCTTGCCGAAGCAGGAGCCGTTTCCTCCGCGTCCAGCGCGCCGGACGCCATCCTCTTCAGCAGGGCGGTAAACTTTCTCAACAGCAACATCCACCGTCAGCCCTCCCTTCCGGAAGTCGCCCGTTTCTGCGGCATCAGCGAAGCCGGTCTGAAACGTCTCTTCGACAAATACGCCGGAATCGGCGTTCATAAATATCTCCTGAAGCTGAAAATCAAGACTGCCGCGCAGCTTCTTCAGGGCGGAGAAACCGTTTCCCGTACAGCGGATGTTCTAGGCTTCAACAGCCAGAGCTATTTTTCCAGAGCCTTTAAGAGGGAAACCGGGATGTCGCCTTCCCAGGTGCGAGGGGAAAGTTAGGCATCAATCTTCCGTCATAGGTAAGGCTCCTGGCACCGATCATAATATAGCCGCCGAAAGAATCATACAGACCGCAGTCCTCAGCCATGGTGTTGTGGTTGTCGTCCGTGGAGACACAGAAAAGCCTCTGGCCGCTTCTGAGCATCTCATCGTAGGCCTGGGGATGATAGCCATACAGACCATCCATCTCACAGCCATGGTTGTAAATTTCCATGCCCCACATTCCCTTCAGCTTCATGTACTCATCGCAGGTCTGCAGAGACCAGTAAGGATGATTATAGCAGCCGATAAAGCCGAGCTTCGCCATTTCTTCCACATATGTGTTGATCGCGTCAATATTCTCATAGGGAACCTCCGGTCTGGCCAGAGCTTCCTTGATCTCCTTATGCTCATCCGGGCAGGTATCGTACCAGTTCATGTGCCAGGTGCGGCGATAATTCCAGATCATGTCTCCCGCCTGGTCCATATCCGTCTCCAGCGCCGCAATCGCGACAAAATTCTCATCGCAAAGCGATCTGTGACCGCCGTAGTGATCGTGATCCGTGATAGCGAGCACCTGATAGCCCTTCTCCTGATAGTGCTTCTTCACCTCCTCCGGCGTCATCTTTCCATCGGAAAATACGGTATGGCAGTGAAGATTCGCCTTGTAGTATGTTACATCCTTCGGCAGCAGTTCCCTTGTTTTCATTTTGTCCTCCCTGTTTTTTAGCTAAATTATCGTACATTTATCGTTTTATTCGTCCTGCTTCCCTTCCTCGATCCGATAGTCTCCGTTTCTCAGATCCACGGCCACGCTGGTGCCATCGGAAAAGACCGTCCGCTGGCGCTCCCCGTCCGCATCCAGCAGTTCATGGCGCATCATCCGGCAGCAGGCCAGCCGTTCATGAAGCTTCTGGACAATACGGCAGCGCTCCGCCGTTTCCTCCGGCCCCAGACTTCCGCATCCGGCAAAGGAGCCGTCCGTATTCTCATAGGCGCCGTCCCGGATCAGGTAAGGCGCTCCCGCGTTCAGAAGCGCATAGAGCATCAGATCCTCCCTGCTTCTGCTCCCATCCGCTCCCTCATACTCCAGAATGTCCATCATCCACGGCTCGATGACACAGTCGTGATAAACCAGGTTGAACAGCGGCACCGGGATTCCGCTTCTGGGCGTTCCGGGAGCCTGCAGCATGAAATGATAGGGCGCATAGTGGCAGAACACCAGGCTTTGCATGCTCCAGTCGGACACCTCCTCGGAGCTGGGAAGTATTCCTCTGGAAAGCAGCCAGTCAAAGCACTGCTTCCGATACTCGTAGCATTCTTTCCTGCTCATCCGGTGATGAGGGTTGTCGCACTCATCACCCTCGTTACAGGTGAACACATCCAGGTAAGCGCCGTCCATCTCGATTCCATGGGACAGAATTTCGTGAAAATTGCGTTTTACGTAGTAGGGCGCTCTCGTCGCGCACAGATAGGTCTGAGGACCTCCGGCCCAACGGCTGTGCTGCGGCATGGTGCCGTCTGCAAGGCGCACCGCTTCCTTCTCGTCAAAGCTTTCCGCGTTCAGATAATAATCCCGATACTGGTCATGAATGCCGAACAGGTATCCGCAGGCATGCACCGTATCGACAAGCTGCTTCATTCCTTCCCAGCCTCCGGCCTCCTCACAGGCAGGAAGATAATCCGGATGCTTATTGTCATAGCCGGGTTCCGCCCATCCGTCCAGATGCAGATAGAGCTTTTCTACGCCCCGCTTTCTGATGTCCTCAATCAGCCGCGCCCGCTTTGCAAACGGTGTCACATGATTATTTTTTTCCGGTTGTTCCTTATCATAAAAATCAGAAAGCGGATGCACATTGGTCTTGATTCCGCAGTGGACAAAAGCGCAGCCATAAAGCTTCTCCACAGAAGGAAGCCTGGCCGCCTTTTCCTTCAGCGTAACCAGCTTTCCGGTCTGCTTTGCATAAGTACGGTAAATGCCGCACAGATCATTGTAATCACAGTCATCCAGAAACGCATAGGTGGCGCTTCTTCTGTAATCTATCTTCCCCAGGCTCGGCTCCCACCAGATGCCGATATGAGTGTAAGGTCCTCCTGCGGGATGGTCCACATACGCCCCCGCATTCCAGGGCGTATCCGCGATGGCGATATAGCCGTGTCTCTCTTTTATCTGGCCGAACCAGGGCATATAGCCGCCGGCCGTCAGAAATTGTCCGCGAAAGCTCAGACTGTCCACTGCCGTCTCCCAGTCATTGGGAAGCAGAAGGCCCTGTCCCTCGTTGATCAGCGTATACCATCCGGGAATACGATTTTCTTTCTCAGCGCATCCGCTGGCAGAAGCCGAAGTGAACGCCATGGGAACCGGCCAGCGGACCTCTTTTACGGAAAGGTCTTTCTCGCAGATGGGAATCCACTCAAAATGTACCTTTCCCACGCAGCCCTCCTCCGGTCCCTCTCCGGTCTCTTCGATCCAGCAATATGTATCAAAGGCATAGGAATCCTCTTTCCCGTCAAGCGCGCGGTAGCTGGATCGTATTCCCCTGCCATACCCGGTTTTCACCGTCTCATGGCTGATTTTTTCCCATCTGGAAAAATCCAGCTCTTCCTGCGTCGTAACGACGACCGGACGGACAGAGCTTTCCGTTTTCCACTCTGCAGCTCCTGCCGCAATGCAGATCTGAAGTGTCTTTTCGCACAGGCTGACCGTAAGCCCGGAAACAGATCCCACGGTCACCATCAATGAATCCTTTTCTTTTACCATAGCTGTATATTACTCCTCCCTGCGTCAATCACAGCTCTGTATTCTATCATTCTTCTGGCTGAAAAGAAGCCGGCATTCCGCCGGCTCCTCAATACGTCACTTTTCAGTTTTCACCGGCCACAATCGCGTAGGTCTGCCTCGCGATGGACAGCTCCTCATTCGTGGGAATCACCAGCACATTCGGCCCCGGTCCGGGATTGGAAATCACGATTTCCTCCCCGCGCTTATGATTTGCCACTTCATCAATGGTAATATTCATATAGGTGAGATGCTGAAGGATTCTGTCACGGATGATCGGACTGTTCTCTCCCACACCGGCAGTAAAGCAGATGGCGTCCACACCGTTCATCTCCGCCGTATATGCGCCGATGTATTTCACCACGCTGTGGATGAACACCTCCATTGCCCGCTTTGCATTCTCATTTCCAGCCTCATAGGCATCCTCAAGGTCACGGAAATCGGAAGAAAATCCATCGGAAACTCCGTAAACTCCGGATTCCTTGTTCAGCACACGAAGAATTTCGCTGACGCTTTTCCCTTCCTTGTTCGCAATAAATTCCACGATGGCAGGGTCAATATCGCCGCTTCTGGTACCCATTACCAGCCCCTCCAGTGGCGTAAGCCCCATGGATGTATCCACGCATTTCCCATATTTCACCGCTGAAATGGAGGCGCCGTTTCCCAGATGGCAGACGATAATTTTCAGCTCCTCAATCGGCTTTCCCAGCACAGCCGCTGCACGCGACGACACATATTCATGGCTGGTTCCATGGAATCCGTATCTTCTGATCCGATAATCCTTATAATAGTGATAAGGAAGCGCATACAGATACGATTCCTCCGGCATGGTCTGATGGAAGGCCGTATCAAAGACAGCCACCATCGGCACGGACGGCATCAGCGCCTCGCATGCCTCGATTCCGATCAGGTTGGCCGGATTGTGAAGCGGCGCAAGATCGCTGCAGTCCGCGATGGCCTTCTTCACGTCCTCCGTGATCAGCGTGGCTTTGGAGAAATTCTCTCCGCCGTGAACGATACGGTGTCCCACAGCGCCGATCTCAGACAGATCCTTTACAGCTCCGGTTTCCGGATCCATCAGCGCTTTCAGCACCAGGCTGATCGCCGCCGTATGATCCTTCATCTCCGCTTCCGTAATCTGTTTCTTCCCGCCGGCAGGCGTGTATACCAGCCGGCTTCCGTCAATCCCAATTCTCTCACAGAGCCCCTTCGCGATCAGCTTCTCGCTTTGCGCATCGATCAGCTGAAACTTCAGCGAGGAGCTTCCACAGTTTATTACCAGAATATTCATTGCTTACCTCATATTTTCCGCCGAACATACGGCGCATATACCCTTACAAAACCGGTTCTCATCCGGTTCTCCCCATCAATATTTTCCGCTGCGCTTATGCCAGCTGTGCCTGTACCGCTGTCAGGGCAACAACGCCCACGATATCTTCCCAGTCACAGCCTCTGGACAGGTCATTGACCGGCTTTGCGATTCCCTGCAGCATCGGGCCATAAGCCTCCGCCTTTCCAAGACGCTCAACCAGCTTATAACCGATGTTTCCGGCATCCAGGTTCGGGAAAATCAGCACATTTGCCTTGCCGGCCACATCACTTCCGGGCGCTTTCGACTTCGCCACTTTAGGCACCAAGGCCGCGTCGGTCTGCAGCTCGCCATCCAGCGTCAGATGCGGATATTCCTCATGGGCGATCTCCACCGCCTTCACCACCTTGTCCACCAGGGCGTGATGAGCGCTTCCCTTCGTGGAATGAGAAAGCATGGCGATGATAGGCTTCGCACCGATCAGCTGCTTGAAGCTCTTTGCACTGGTATCCGCGATTGCCGCAAGCTCCTCAGCCGTAGGATCCTGATTCAGACCGCAGTCCGCAAACAGGAAGGTTCCATGCTCGCCGTATTCGCAGTCAGGCACATCCAGAATGAAGAATGCGGATACCAGCTTCACGCCCGGAGCCGTCCGCAGGATCTGCAGGGACGGACGAAGCACATCTGCCGTTGCGTGGCACGCGCCCGCTACCATACCGTCCGCATCGTTCGCCTTTACCATAACCACACCGAACGTTAACGGATCGTCCAGAAGCTTCTGTCTCGCCTGCTCCAGCGTCATTCCCTTCGCCTTTCTCGTCTCGTACAGAAGCTGGGCATATTCCTCAAACTTTTCCGTCTTGGTGGGATCCACTACCCTGACTCCCGTCAGGTCCACTTCCAGCCAGCCTGCGCCGTCCATGATCTTTTCTTCATTACCTACCATGATGATATTGGCAATCCCTTCTTCCAGCACATGGGCTGCCGCAATCAGTGTTCTCTTGTCGTTCGTCTCAGGCATAACGATCGTTTTCTTGTCCGATCTTGCCTTCTCTTTAATGATGTCAATGTAGGACATGTTTTTTGCTCCTTTCCTCGTTTCCGTTTTCTTCTGTCTTCCGCATTTGTCTGATTAAAATTATAACGGAATTCTCCATTGTATACAAGTTTCTTTTCCTGAATTTATTGTACAAAATCTTGCACATATCGCAATTTTCACCACATTGTTCGTGATGTTGTACAATCAAGCCATGCAGAAGAAAGAAGGCATCCCGCCCGTTCGAGCTTGCTCGTATAGGGCGGGGTGTATTCTTTCTTCTATAGGGCGCAAGCCCTCAAGCCGGAGGTGACCGCAAGGGCATCTCCGGCTTGG
>CAJFMW010000053.1 GCA_904392525.1 uncultured Eisenbergiella sp. | reverse complement strand
CAGATCTGTTCCGATCTGGTAAAGCATGTCTGGCCGAAGGTGGAACAGGGACTGATCCGGCCCACCATATACCGCGTCCTTCCTGTTCAGGAATGTGAAGCGGCACAGGATATTCTGTATAGAAGGGAAAATGTAGGGAAGGTTGTGCTTCAGGTTTCCTGAGCCCCCTTCCCCGTATCTGATCCGGTTTTATCCCTCCGGCTTCAGCGGCCCATAAAAATAAGAAGCCGTCGCGCCGCCGTCGATGAGGAAATCCGCTCCCGTTATAAAGGCGCCCTTATGCCGGGGCGGCCGGCAGGGCATTTGGCAAACATGTTCTTATAAAAATCTCCGCGGGGCCCGTTGAATTCATCCAGCGCAAGCGGCGTGACGATGATGCCAGGGGATATGGAGTTGATCCGGGCGCCCTTTTCTCCCCATTTTACCGATTCCGCCATGACGCGCTTCTCATTGCAGCGCTTTGCCAGCTGATAGGCGTGAAGGGTGTCGCGGATATTTTCCGGCTGAAGGAGATCCAGCTTTAAAAGCTCCTCTGTGGGCGTACAGGCCAGCTGCTCATCCTCCGCCGGAGTAAGGGCCGGCATGCGGTGTCCGGACTGGCTGGAAATGGTCACGCCCACACCGCCGGGAGCGATGACCTTTCCCACCTCCTCCAGCAGTACGGCAGTGCCGTACAGATCCACCTTCAGAATGGCTTCGATGGGCGCCTGGCTGGGTGAAACACCGGCAGCGTTTACCAGCATGGTGATGGGGCCTGCTTTCTGTGCTTCCGCAATCAGATTCCGGATCGATTCGCGGGAGGAAAGATCCATTTCCATCGCTTCGGTATCAAACCCGGCCTCGTTCATGATCCTGGAAATGGTCCGGGCATTCTCCATTCTTTTATCGCCGATGAAGATTTTCATTCCATATCCCATCCGACGGGCAATGGCCATGCCGATCTGCCCCGCACCAGTTAAAATCATAACGTTTTTCATATAAGCGCTTCCTCCTGTTCTGCCGCCGCAGGCGGCACTTAATTCCTGATTTATATTTTAATCCGTATTGTAAAATCAGCAATTTTCCTTTCACGGTTTTCAGATCAGTACAGCTTATATGAAAACGGCTGCGGCCTCCAGGGCTGTGCGCCTGCCGGTTCATATCGGCACCTGCCCCCGCACCAAGTGCGGTCAGGGTCTGACATGCAACCTCGTTTCATTCCCTGAGGATCAGTTTTTTCAGCAGTCCGGCAAATTCCTCGATGTAATAGTTGCTGTGCTCTTTGTTCCAGAAAAGGCAGTAATTCCGGAAAATCTGTCTGTCCCCGCGGCAGACCGGAAGCCTTTTGATGGAAGCGCCCACCGGAGGAAGCGTGCCGATGCTTTCGACAGGCAGAAAGCCCCTTCCTCCCACCACCATCAGGCGGCCCTCCTCCAGATTTTCCGCGAACAGAAAGCTGCCGCCGAAACCCAGGGTATTTTTATAATAGTCCTGTTCCACGTTCTGCTGCTCTCTGGAAGAAATCAGAATACAGGGCAGGCGCTTCAGTTCCTCCAGCTGCACGGACTGCCCTGCGCTCAGCGGGTTCTGTACGGACAGCTCCGCGTAGCAGCCGCAGGAAAGAAGCTGGAAATTCACGTATTCCTCGGAAAAGGCCCGTCTCTGGTCACTGAGGATCACGTCCACGCCGCCAAAACGCAGCAGATCATACAGTTCCTCATGGGTGCCGTTGACGATATGAATGGAGACTTCCGGATAAAGCCGGGAAAATTCCGCGACGGCCTGGTGGAGTTCCTGACCGCTGTAGCAGCGCAGATACCCGATCCGCAGCGTGGATTCATCGTCCTGCCCGATGCGGATGGTTTCCCGGCAGAGTTCATCCGACTCATCCAGAAGCCCTTTCCCCCGATTGTAAAAATATTCCCCCGCCGGCGTCAGGGAAAAGCGGCGGTTCTGCCGGATGATGAGCTGTACGCCCAGCTCCTTTTCCAGCGCCTGAATCTGCTGGGAAATGGCGGACTGGGAAATAAACAGCTGTTCCGCCGCCTCCGTAAAGCTGTTGCAGTCAACGACGGTTACGAAATATTTGATCTGTCGAAGCAGCAAGGAAATCTGCCTCCTTTCCGAAGTACGTTATCTGCGCTCTGTTTTGTCTGTGCCCCTGTGCTTTAAGTCTAACAGAAGGCCAGGATGAATTCAAACGGTATCTACGTTCCCTGCAGGTTGTCATGACGCTGAGATCTGCTATAATGAAACCGTGGCTGCGTCCCGGCGTCTGCTGTGAACGGACATATCTTTTGCCGGAATTTTTTCGTGTCAGTCACAAAAATTATGGAAGAAAGAAGGAATCTCACATGCATTTCACATACTGTCCGCATTGCGGAAGCAGGCTGGTAAAAAAGGAAATCGGCGACGAAGGGCTGATCCCCTTCTGCGAAACCTGCAGCGTTCCCCTATGGGATATGTTCACCACCAGCATCATCGCTGCAGTGGTCGATGAGCAGAATGAAATCGCACTGCTGCGGCAGGATTATGTATCCACTGCCAGCCATGTGTGTGTCGCAGGAATCATGAAAATGGGAGAATCCGCAGAGGATGCGGTCGTCCGCGAGGTGAAGGAGGAACTGGGCCTCGATGTGGAAGAACTGCATTTTGTCAAAAGCTATCCCTTTGAGAAAAAGGAAATGCTCATGCTCGGCTACCGGGCCCGTGTGAAAAAGAAGGACTTCACCCTGTCCGGCGAAGTGGATTCCGCCGAATGGGTTCCCTTCGAACATGCTCTGGAAAAGCTGCGGGAAGGAAGCATTGCATGGCAGCTGGTAAAAAGCTCGATCAGCTCCAAAATTAATTAGTTATAATTTAGTAATTTATAATTTAGTAAATTATATTTTACTAATTTAAGGTGGCATGTTATAATGAAATCGGTGCAGTTCCCGGGCTGTACCGGTAAACGATTGTTTCTCACAGTTTCATCACTGCCCGATGCAGCCAAAGAATGACTGGCGCCATTCGGCAGTGAAAGGAGGGGAAATATGTTTGTTGGACGTGAACGTGAGCTCGCTTCCCTGAATCATCTATATGCTTCTGATAAATTTGAATTCGCCGTCATTTATGGACGCCGGCGTGTGGGAAAAACAGCCCTTATTAACCAGTTCATAAAAGACAGAAAAGCAATCTACTTTATGGGGGTGGAGAGCAATCTGCAGCAGAATCTGGAAAACTTCAGCAAAAGTATTCTGGAATACACTGTTGGAATCCCGGCAGATACCGTCTTTTCGTCTTTTCAGGCCGCCCTGGAATATGTATTCAGACTGGCGGAAAAGGAACGGCTTATCCTTGTCATTGATGAATATCCTTATGTCGCCCGTTCCGCCAAAAGCCTGACTTCCACGCTCCAGATGCTGATTGACAGATATCAGGACGCTTCCAGACTGATGCTGATTTTGTGCGGTTCCTCCATGTCCTACATGGAAGATCACGTTCTTTCCTACAAAGCTCCCCTGTATGGAAGAAGAACCGCTCAGTTGAAAATCCTTCCCTTTGACTTTACGGATACCTGCCGCTGTTTCAGGAACTTTTCCGAAGAGGATCTGGCGCTGATCTATGGCATCGTAGGCGGAACGCCCCAATATCTTCTTCAGATGGATGACAGACTGAGCGTATCGGAAAATATCAAAAATACCCTTTTGAATCCGGCCTCATTTCTTTTCGAAGAACCGGAGAATCTGCTCAAACAGGAGGTACGGGAGCCGGCACTTTACAATGCAGTCATAACCGCTGTCGCCTCCGGTGCCTCCCGCATGGCGGAAATCTCCACAAAGACCGGAGAGGATACCAGCGTCTGTTCCGGTTATCTGAAGAACCTGACGGCGCTCGGCCTGATCAGAAAAGAAACGCCCTATGGAGAAAAATTCTCCAGAAAATCCATTTATACCGTTGCAGACAACCTCTTCCGTTTCTGGTATCGGTTTATACCGGAAAATAACTCCATCATTGCCCTCGGTGCCGCGGACCTTGCTTACCGGAGAATCGAGCCACACCTGTCCGACTATATGGGAAAGGTATTTGAAGATATCTGCACACAGTACCTGTGGAGGCTTCTGCTTGATGGAGAATCTCCCATTCTTTTTGGGAATCTCGGACGGTGGTGGGGTACGGATCCATCCACACGAAGCCAGGCGGAAATTGATATTATGGGAGAGCAGGATAAGGACACCGCAGTATTCGGCGAGTGTAAATGGATAAATGAAAATGTAGATACAGGAGTTCTTAATACCCTGGTAAACCGCAGCCGGCTGTTCCCCTATCAAAAAACGCACCTGTATCTGTTTGCCAAAAAAGGATTCACAAAAGGATGCATAGACGCTGCAAAAGAACTTGGAAACGTATCGCTGGTGACATACCATCAGATATGCAGCAGGGCCGCCGGATAAACCGACGGCCCCACTTTTTCTTCTTTATAAAAATTCTCTGTCCGAAAAATCCGTCTCATCCGGTTCAGTTATCCAGAGAGACGATTTCATATTCCCGGCTTCCCAGACCATGCTGCGCGGCAGCTTCCACGGTATGAATGCCGTGGCGGGAGTTCATGCGCTCGATGAGCGCCTTTTTCCCCGGGTCGGGAGAGTTCACTACCGCGTCATAGCAGGCCTGATCCACTGCTACCGGGTCCGTGGATGCAAAAATACCCAGATCCGCCATTTCCGGCTCCGCAGGATGGGAATCACAGTCACAGTCCACGCTCAGACGGTTCGCCACGTTGATATAAAGCATATTTTCCGCACCTTTGTGGCTGAGGACAGCCTTGCAGGCATCCGCCATGCTCTCCAGGAAATGATCCTGGGGCGGCATCCATTCACAGCGCAACCCGAAGGTTCACGCCAGCCTCACACTTCTGCCGCCACAGGCGGCACTTATTATCCAAAATACGCCGCAATTTCCTTCATCCTCGCGCTCTGGCGGGTATGGAACGGGCAGCGTCTGTCGCAGTGGCCGCAGCCGATGCAGGCGTCCGCCTTCACGGCGAGTTTTTCATAATGATTCGCCGCCATATGATCGCCGGCGAGCGCCAGGTCGTAGTATTTATTAACCAGCCCCACGTCGATTCCTGCGGGACAGGGCTGACAGTGATTGCAGTACACACAGTTTCCCTGCGCCGCCTGCGGGGTAAATTCTCCGATGACAGAGTAGTCCTTTTCCGCTTCCGGCGCGTCGGCAAAGCCGAGCAGGGCGTTTAAGTCCTTCAGATCCCGCACACCGGGGACAACAGCAAGCACGCCGGGCCGGTCCAGAGCATACTGGATGCACTGAAACCGGGTCATCGCCGTATGGAAGGGGGATGTCTTTTCATCCAGCAGCTTCCCGCCGTGGAAGGGCTTCATGACGGAAATGCCGACTCCCATGGATTCGCAGCGGCGAAAAAGCGCCGCCCGTTCCGAAGTGGAACCGATGCCGAGCTCATCTCCCTGTTCCAGATCATAGGCCGGATTGATGGAAAACATCATCATATCGATGACTCCCGTATCCAGCACCCGGTTGGCGACGGACGGCGTATGGGAGGAAAATCCGATATGATGCACCTTTCCCTCTTCCTTCAGTTTTTTAATATAATCAAAAATGCCGGAATTTATCAGTTCGTCAAAATCCTCGTCCTCATCCACGCAGTGCAGGAATCCGAAATCCACATAGTCCGTCTCAAGCGCCTTCAGCTCCCAGGCAAAGGTTTCTTTGATGACATCCAGATCCCGGGACCAGCCGTATTCTCCCTTTTCATTGTAGACCGCGCCGAAATGCAGCTGAAAAAACACCTTTTCCCGCTGTCCTGCAATGGCACGCCCGAAGGGCTCATAAACGTTTTTCCCGCCTGCGCACAGATCAAAAAAATTGATGCCGTTCTGAATGGCGGTGCGCACCACGCTCTCTATTTCCGCATCCGGGCTGTTCTGAATGCCGCCCATTCCAAGGCCGAGGGCGCTGAATTTTTCCTGCGCGGTTCCGTGGGGCAGCTGTCTGTACTCCATAAAATCCTCCGTTCCGGAGCGTAGTCAAAACATCGATTTGCCGTGGTTGGGCGCTGGATGCCAGGAACAATCTGCGACGCTCCCACGCAAATTGCCGGCCAAACCTCTTCTGTTTTCATTATATCTGTACCGCCATCCCCATGGAATTGCGCAGTTTGCCATGCGGCATAAACCAAAAGATAATACCAAAAGTCTCATTTGCCAAAGAGCCACCCCATAATCTCCTCGTCCGAAGCGAACAGGCCGCCTCCGCCGTGCTGATTCGTCCAGCCCCGGCTCTCAAACCAGTCCGCGTCCTTCAAATCCAGCACCAGAAGCTCCCCGATTTCCTCGTCGGACAGCCCTTCCTGACGGTACAGCTCATACAGGTTCTCATAAGCCTCCTCGGATGGCCCGAAGCCATAATATTCATCGCTCTCTCCCACCGCCAGATAGACCGGGGTACGGCTTTCCACCACCGGCTCATACGCTCCGTCCCACTGGGAACTGCACTGTAGATACGCGGTAAAAAGCTCCGGCCGCATTCCCATCACCTGGGACATGGTCTCTCCGCCGCCGGAGTAGCCTTCCGCATAGACCTTTTCCGGATCAATGTTATAGTGGCAGAGAAAATACTCCACCAGGGCGATGGTCTGTCTGGCCGATGTTTCTCCCCAGTCGGAAAGCTGAGGCGCCACAATGATCATCTTCGAATTGTAATTCTTCGCCTCAAAGGCAAAGTTCTCACTGTACAGATTTTCTCCCACGCCCTGAAAATACAGCCCCTCATATCCCGGCAGAGTGAAGAAAACCGCATAAGGCTCGCTTCCGTCGTAGCTGTCGGGAATATAAACGCTGTAATGAATGTCCCCGTCATCTGCCGAATGCAGCACATTATCCAGCAGAAAACCCCTGTATTCCTGCGTGCCCTCCGTCACCGTTGCCTGAGAAGGGTCCGTCTGAAAGTCAGGGGCCGGTGCCTCTTCTGGTCCGGCGGATGCTTCCACAGGCTGTGTCATCTCTTTGGCTGTCCGTTCGGAAGCGCCTGCCTCCAGAGCCGCCTGTTCTGTGCCGCTGTCCTGTATCTGTGCGCCTGCATTGGCACAGGCTCCGGGAAAAAGCGAAATGACTGCCGCCCAAACAATCAGTTGGTTTCTCAGATTCTTTTTTTTCACAGTTCTTCTTTTCACCAGGAAAAACCTCCTTCCCAGTCCGTAAATACTCACATCATGCTGCCAGTATTTATTGTAAAACTCTTTCGGCCCGTTCAGAAGAATCAATCCGTTTTTGGGTATATACCCAAAGGTTTACTGTTGCTCCTTCTTGGCATACCCGCTTCCCGTTGTTATATATAATTCAAAGGCCGCAAACGTTCCATCCGGCCGCTGTCAAACGTGGGGATTTGACAGAATTTTACAGGAAAACAGGAGGGGAAAATGAGCATTCGCTTTTCGTCGGAAGACTGGGCACATATTAAGGAAAATTATGGAAAATGATGGGACCATTCACTGGAACGCCCCATCGTAAAGATCACCCTGCGGGACGGAACGTCCTGCCAGAATTCTGTACCACTTCTGTCACAGGCTACCTGTCACCGTTTTGGCATCTTTGAACTGGAGCAGCAGGAATACCTCGGCGACGCCTTTCCCATGGTTAACTTTATCGTTTTTGGGCCGGGCGCTTCCGCATACGCTGTATCATATGGACGGAAAAGGGGAACTCCCTCACCTTCCACAGCTGGCGGGCATTCAGGAGCTGGATGCCATCCAGTGGTGTCCCGGCGAGGGAGCTCCACGAACCGGAGAATGGCCTGACGTGTACCGTCAGATCAGAAAGTCCGGAAAAAATATTCATGTTGTCGGTGATGCGGATGATTTCAGAACCATAGCCGGTGAAATTGGTGGAAAAGGGCTGTATACGACAATCGATCTGCCCGTTTCACAGCGCGGCATGGCTGAACAGTTCCTGTCGGAATACCATATTCTGTAACCGTTCCCTGCATTATTCTGTGGACAGGCGCCCGCCAACGTGTCTGTCTGCGGAATAAACCGCTTCAATGTTTGCGATGGGGACATCTCCTTCAAATGCCTGGCTTGCCATCAGGATGTAACCGCCGCCCTTTCCCAGCGTATCGATGAAGAGCCGGGTCTCCCGTTCCACCTCCTCAGGCGTGCCGTAAGGGAGCACTCCCTGGGTGTCAATCCCACCGTGGAAGGTGATTTTCCCGTCAAACTTCTCCCGAAGCGTTTCCACTTCAAGGCTCTGCACCTTCTGGACCGGCTCCAGCACATCCACGCCGCAGGCGATGAATTCCGGAATCAGCGGTCCCACCGCTCCGCAGGAATGCTGCTGATAAAAGGCGCCGTGGCTGTGGGCGAGACGTACCAGCTTTTCCGTGTTTTCCTTAAAAAATTCTCTCCACATATCCACGCTGAAAAGAAGGGAAATCTGCGTGCCGTAATCATCGTGGGGTCTTAAAATATCGATTCTGCCGGGCACCGCCTCAAAGCATCTGCGGTAATATTCCAGCTCGAACTCCACCATTTTGTCCAGAATATATTTTGCCGTTTCCGGCGCGTCAACCATCAGCATGAAAAACTGGTCCATTTCAATGAGAAACGTCACCATCTGAAAGGGGCCTTCATGTCCCATGATCAGGGCCTTATCCGGATATCTGGCACACTGCTCCTTCAGGGAATCATAATCGAACCAGTCGGGATCAGGGAAGGTATACCTTTCCTTCATATCCTCAATGGACTCCACCCCGTTCAGCGGAAAAAAGTGGTTACCCCGTAAGTATCGATATCTGTCACATGCTCCGTGGTTTCGAATCCCCAGAAGGACTTCGTCACTGTCTCTCCCTTTTCATTCTTCCAGGACAAAAGCTCAGGCCCGATATATCTGGGGCCCACCGGAACCACATCAATCTCATATTTTTCCAGGAGCTGGTCATAGTCCGTAAATCCATAATGCTCCATCAGCTTCCGGTTCACCGTTCCCACCGCTTCAAACGCGGCCGGAACCCGGTCCGGATTCTGATGCAGAATCGCAGCGCGCACACGCTCTCTCGAAGTCATAAATCCCCCTCCTTCCTGGCCTTACTCTTCATCCGGAAACAGCATACCGTCCATGTAGCTGTTCTTAAAATATTCATCAGCGGCAAGCTCCACCGTAACCGCCCTCCGTGCCAGCTCCTCCGCCGCTTTTCGTCTGTCGCCGTCCAGAAGCAGGTCTGCCGCTCCGTCCAGCGCCGCATTGCCGCAAATCACAATCCGTCCCTCTTCCACATCCGGCAGAAGGCCGATGGATATGGCATTTTTGATATTCAGACTGCTCCCAAAGCCTCCTGCGACCAGAATCCTGGATACCTCCCGCGCGGGCAGAGCCGCCCGGTGCAGCATGGTCTGCATTCCTGCGAAAATCGCTCCCTTGGCGAGCTGAATCTTTCGGATATCCTCCTGAAGAAGCTCCACGCCTTCCGCCAGCACCGCCTCTTCTTCCAGAAAACCGGTTTCATCCATCCAGCCGCTTCGCAAAAGACAGCTTACCGCATCCACCACGCCGCTTCCGCAGATTCCCTTAGCCTCTCCGCCCCCGATCACGCTGCTCTCCAGGGAACTTCCGTCCCATTCCACACGGAAAATGGCGCCATCCTTTCCGGGCATTCCACAGCTTAAACCCGCTCCCTCAAATGCCGGTCCGGCCGCCGTGGAACAGCAGAAAAGTTCCCCGCCCTTGTTCAGAACAATCTCGCCGTTGGTTCCGATATCCGCAAGAAGCTCCGGCTCTGCAGCGTCTCCCAGACCGGTATGCAGCATGGCGCAGGTAATGTCCGCCCCGACAAAGGCAGAAATGCAGGGCGGAAAATACACTCTCGCATTCGGGCAGGGAAGCCCCAGCACATCCGCTTTTATCCATTCTCCCGCCAGCCAGTCCGCCTGGAACGGCGCGTGGGAAAGACATTCCGGACTTCTGCCCGTAAGCAGATAAAGCATGGAGGTATTTCCCGTGATCACAAGCGTATCAATCTGCTCTGGTAAAACGCCGGCACGATCCGCAAGTTCACGAAGCAGTTCCCCGATCCCTCCGCACACGGCACTTTTCAGTTCCTGCCCTTCGCCTGCAAGGCTTCTCTCCACCCGGGATATCACATCCGCGCCGTAGGCCTTCTGAGGATTCTCTACCCCTGCCTGAGCCAGCAGTCCCTCTTTTGCATAAAGCTGAGCCGCAAGCGTGGTCGTCCCCACGTCCACTGCTGCTCCCAGCCGGTCAAACAGGGGCTCCCCCTTTCCAAAGGAGGCCTTCTCTCCCAGCCGGACCTCCATCCCGGCTTCCCTTTCCCATTCTACACGGCAGGGTCCGAGGATCACGGTCCGGCAGGCCAGCCTGATATGTTCCGCAAGCTCCTGTTCTGAGAGCTTCTTTCGTTCAACGGCATCCGGATCGCTCAGCTCCCCTTGCGCATGAACCCGGCACTTTCCGCAGCGCCCCATCCCTGCGCACGGCATGGCCAGCCCTTCTTTTCTCAAAAGCTCTCCCAGATTCGTTCCTTTTTCGGCCCGGAAGATTTTGCCGTTGACTGTCACCTCTGTCGCTTCCATCTGCCTTTCCTCCCTGCTTTTTACTGCTGCTTTTTATTGCTGCATTTTACTGTCCGATTTCATCAACAGGCCGGCTGCTCACAGCCGGCCCTCTTTTTTCTTTCATTATTTACCATAAAAATCCGATACCGCCTGGAAAAAGGCGTCGATATTTTCCCATTTTGACATGGGCGGAATATCGCATCCGGAAGAAATCACGAAGTTGGGATAAGAGCAGCACTTCTTCATGAGCTCAAGCGTCTCTGTCCGGATGCTTTCCGTAGTCCCGTTTCTGAACTGTCCGGCAGGGTCTATATTTCCCATGGCAATCGTATCCGCCGGAATGTGCTTCATCATCTCCGCCATATCGATGGCGTTTCCGAAATGATAAGCCGCCGCTCCCGTATCCAGAATGGAATCGATCATCTGGATCGTGCAGTTTCCGCAGTTATGATAAATCACAAGGAAGTTATCATCCTGAAGAGCGTCCACAATCCGTTTCACATAGGGAGCGGAAAATTCTTCCGCAAGAGCAGGAGACAGCAGGCCTGCCAGAGGCTCTGCGAGCATGATTCCGTTCGCTCCGGTCTCTTTGTATGCCTTTCCGTAGGAAATCAGGAATTCCGTAACCTTATCCAGAAGAAGGGCAACCATTTCCGGCTCATCATAGCAGTAAAACATGATTTCCGTCACATCCAGCAGACGGCCCGCCAGAGAATAGGGGCCAATCATGCCGGCAAACACCGGCCTGTCATGTATTTTTTCCACCGCTTTTCTGACCGCGTCAATATAGATATCCGTACGTCCTGCTCCCACAGGCGGAATCTGAAGCTTCTCCACATCCTCCAGATCGGATACGATGCTGCCCTTTACCGTGGGCACCTCATCCTCGCTGACCACAATCTGCGAACCGAAACACTCCGCTTCCACAGACAGATCCATCAGGCTCACCGATGCCGCCGCATCCACCCTTTCCGCAATCCGCACCATTCCCTCCGCCTGTCTGTCACTGTTGGAAATCAGCTCCTTCACACTGATTCCCATCAGCTGCACAGCCGGAAAGGAAAGAATCGGCATCGCCTTCTTTGTTTCTGCCTCCCGGAGTTCGTTCAGCCATTCTTTCATATTCATTTTCAATCTTTACCTCCTCGTACGGCAGAGTATGGTGCCGAAATAGGTGACCGTATCCTGTCCGTTGATATACCGCATGCCCGCAGTCTGGGCCAGAAGGGATACATTGACCCCATAAGCTTCCAGAGAACCGATTGCCTTTTCGGGAAAACGGCACGGCTCTCCGGTTCTCTTTCCGCATGTTGCGCATACCCGGCACCCTCCCGCGCCGAGATGCAGCAGCTCGATTCCATCCTCCTGGACGGATCTTTCCTGTGCGGATGCACGAAGCTTCTGTGCCAGTTCGTTGTGCCGGTTTCCCGCTTCCATCATCCCTTCGAAATCGTAGCTGTCCTCCAGGAATCCCACCGTCTGATATACCAGAGCCGTTTCATAGGTACGAAGTTCCTGCATCAGCTCCTCAATGGTGCCGATATCCGGCGGGCACATATAGTTCTTCCCATAATTACCGCAGGCGTTGGAGGCGCACAGGCTGCGGAAGGAAGCGTCCGTGGAAATATCCTCCACCTTTACCAGCTCCGCGCGGTAAGCTCCCAGTGCAAGCGCCTCTTCCAGCAAAGCCCTCATCAGTTCCTCCATTTTCCTTCCTCCATTCCGAAGCGTTTCTACGCTGAGGAACGCGCGCCGAATCTCCAATTCGGCGCGTTTTCCAATCTCCCTTCTTTCTGAGTCCTTACATTCCTCATCCGGCCGCGCGGCAAAGCTCCACAGCGGCATCCGCAGCGCTTGCTGCATCCGGCGTATATTTGTCCGCACCAATCTGTTCGCAGAAGGCTTCCGTTACCGGCGCTCCGCCGATCATGATCTTCACATTGTCACGGATTCCTGCCTTTTCCGCTGCCTTCACAACTTCCGCCATGACGGGCATGGTGGTGGTCAGAAGAGCCGAGCAGCAGATGATCTGGCAATGCTGGTTCACAGCTGTTTCCACATAGGTCTCAGGCGCCACATCCGTGCCCAGGTCCACCACTTCCAGACCCTTTCCTTCCATCATCATCTTCACCAGGTTCTTGCCGATATCATGCAGATCTCCCTTGACCGTTCCGATACATACCTTTCCGGCAGAGGTCTGATCCCCGTCAGCAAGCAGAGGCTTCAGCACGGAAGCTCCCATATTCATGGCACGCGCTGCCACAAGCACCTCAGGCACGAACACCTCATTGTTCTTGAATTTCTCACCGATTACATCCATGCCGGCAAGAAGGCCCTTTTCCAGCACTTCCTTGGCCGGAATGCCCTGCTCCACTGCCTGTCCTACCAGTTCCTTTACAACCTTCGCTTTTCCCTTCTGCAGGTTTTCAGAGATTTCAACTAAAATATCCATATTTACCCTCCAATTCTGCCGTCTGTCGGCATTCTTTTGACTTATTATATCATTCCGCCTTTTCTTTACTTGTATTAAATCGGGATTTTTGGTGATTTTCCGAACTCTTTTCTTGACTTACCAAAAAAATAATTTCATAATTGAGAAAAGGGCTGAAACCTGCATAAACATAGAATAGAATGGAGAAATGTCTGATGAAAACAGAAGCCTTTGACCACCAGCTGGCAGATGAATGCGCCCGTTCCTTTTCCGCCTCCACCGGGCTCGGCTGCACCGTTTCCGATATCTCCGGAAAAATTCTGTTTGAACATGGTCCGGGCTGCGGAAGCTGCGGCCTCTGCCAGGCCGCCGGACTCCCCGCGGAAAATTGCATCCAGGCGCATCATTACGGAATGATTGAAGCGGAACGCTTCGGTGGAAAATACATTTATTTCTGTCCCTTCGGCCTGACCTGCTTTGTTTCCCCCATCATCGGCGAGGAAGGCAGTACGGCCAAAATCACCGTCGGTCCCTTCATGATGGTGGAGGTACAGGACTTCATCGACTGTGAGCTATCCGAGCATATGCATCTGGCGCCGGAGGCGAAGGAACAGGTCTGCCGCCTTCTCCTTTCGGTTCCCCAGGTTTCTCCGAAAAAGGTGCAGGAATTGTCCGTCCTGCTCTTCATGGCCGTCGGCTTTATGAACAATGTTTCCGCAGAAAACAGGCTGCTGGAAATGGAACGCTCCGACCTGCTCCAGGGACAGATCAACGCCTATATTTCCCATCTGAAAGGACGCGGGACTCCGGGCTACTACCCCTTTGAAAAGGAGCGCGCCCTCCTGCAGGCAATTTCCCACGGAGAAAAGGAAGAGGCCAGGCAGTACCTGACCGAGCTTCTGGCATCCCTCCATGCGGGAGGCAGTGAGATTGGCCGGGTCCGGGGACAGATTTCAGAGCTTCTGGTCCTTCTGTCCCGCACGGCCGCGGGAAATGGAATGGATGAGCAGCAGGTTCTCCTTCTGCATCGGCAGTGGCAGAAAACCCTGTCCTCTCTGTCCTCCTTCCAGGCGGTTTCCGCCTGGCTGCTCACCGTTGTGGAGGATATGCTGGACAGCCTCGCCGCCTATCCGGACGCGAGGCACGCCAACATCATTCACCGCTGCATTCAGCACATCGGATCCGGATATCAGGAACGGCTCACACTGGAGGATACCGCGCGCATGGTCTGCCTGTCCCCGGACTATCTGAGCCGCATCTTCCGCCAGGAAACGGGAATCAGTTTTCATCAGTATCTGAACAATGTCCGTATCACCAAGGCAAAGGAGCTCATCCGCACCACCGCCCTTCGCCTGACGGACATCTCCCAGATGGTCGGCTACGACGACCAGAGCTATTTTACAAAAGTATTCAGGCGGACCGCCGGAATCGCTCCCGGCGAGTATATGAAAAAGTACCGTGGTTCTTCCTCTGTACGGACTCCCTCTTCCGGCCAGACGGCCGGACGCACCTGACACAGCTTACAAAACGGGCTGCACCTTCCGGGAAATTTTCTTTCCTCTCCGGTGCAGCCCGCCCTTTCATGTCAGCTCCAGGTATTCCTCCATCAGCCCTTCCAGCTCTTCTTCTGCAGCGTCGATTTCCTGCTGCAGCTCATTCAGCCGGACATAGTCCGCCGCCAGCTTTGGAGAAGCCCACTGCTCCTTCAGTCCGGCAATCTTCTGTTCGCAGGAGGCGATCCTTTCTTCCAGCTTTGCCAGTCTCCGCTCCCGCTTCGCCTGTTCCTTGCCGGGGTTGAAATAGTTCTTTCCACTGTTTCCGGAAGCTGCTGCGGTACTGCCTCCGGGAGCTGTGGCGCGGCCCACGGGTTCCCCGCTGCGGTCGGGAAGGATGCGGAAAGCAGCCTTCTTATCCTCCCCATCCTCCCTGCGTTTCGCCCGCTCTTCGGCATACTGCTCATAGCCGAAGGGATAAAAGGCAGCGCCTTCCGCCCGAAGCTCCAGCAGCTTATCCGCCACGCGTCTGACAAAATATCGGTCGTGGGAAACGAAAAGCACCGTGCCCTCATATGCCTTCAGCAGATTTTCCAGCGTTTCCTTCCCCACGATGTCCATGTGATTGGTGGGCTCATCCAGAATCAGCAGGTTCGGCCGTCTCTGGAAGATTTTACACAGGGCCAGCCTCGCCTTTTCCCCGCCGGAAAGAAGCTTCACCTGCCGGAATACGTCGTCCTGGGTGAACAGAAACGCGCCAAGGGCGCTCCTCGCCTCCGTCTGAGTCAGGTCCGGAAATTCCTCCCAGAAATCCGTCAGTACATCCTTCGCGGAAGCGTACTGGGCCGATTCCTGATCAAAATAGCCGGTCTGCACATTGACGCCAAAGCCGAATTCCCCGCCCAGGGCCGGAAGCCGTCCCACCAGAGTTTTTAAGAGGGTGGATTTTCCCGTTCCATTGTCTCCGACCACGGCGATTTTCTCCCCCCTTTTCAGTTCAAAGCTGATCCGGGCGAGGGGAACGTCATAGCCCACCTCCAGATTCCGGACGAAAAGTACATTCTTTCCGGATTCCAACGCCGGCTTCAGACTCCGCTGAAAAGTTCTGACATCCGCCGCCATCGGATTTTCAATTTTGTCCATGTGCTCGATGGCTTTTTTCTTGGACCGGGTCATCGCCACCTTGGTGGGCTTGTTTTTAAACCGCTCCACCAGCGTCTCCAGACGTTTGATTTCCTGCTGCTGCAGGGTATAGTCCTTTAACTGCTTCTCATAATCCGCCTGCTTCGTTTCCACAAAATGGCTGTAGTTTCCGGGATATCGTTTCGCGGTTCCATACTCGATCTCGTAGACCACATCCGCCACGTTGTCAAGAAACATCCGGTCATGGGAGACCACGACCACCGCTCTGTTATAGTTTTTCAGGTACTGCTCCAGCCACTCCACCGCGGCCATGTCCAGATGGTTGGTCGGCTCGTCCAGAAGCATGATGTCCGGCTTTGACAGAAGCAGCTTGATGAAGGCGATTTTGGAGCGCTGACCGCCGGAAAATTCCGCCATCCTCCTGCTTCTGTCCTCATCCCGGAATCCGAAGCTGTAAAACAGGCCGTCAAATTCCCGGTCATAGTGATAGCCTCCCATGGCCTCAAACCGCTCCTGCAGCGCGGAATATCGCTTCACATTCTCCTCCGAGGCCTCCCGCTCCACCTCCAAAAGGGCCTGTTCCATTTTTCCCTGCAGGGAAAGAACCGGAGCAAACACCTTGCGGATCTCCTCCTCCACGGTAATGTTCTCATCCTCAAAGGCCACCTGTTTCAGGTAGCCGATGGTCGGTTTTCCCGCCTTTGCGATGAAAATATCCTCGTCCGAATCCCGTTTGGACAGTTCCACTTCTCCCGCGATCAGCCTCAGCAGCGTGGTTTTTCCGCAGCCGTTTCTGCCCACTACTTCCGTATTGCGGATTTCAAAATTGATATGTTCCAGTATGGTATCGGCTCCGAACCGCACGCAGCCGTTTGCAATCTGATACAGCATAATCCTCCCTCCAACGCGCCTTTTCTCTTCAGCCTTTACAGCGCCTCCCGTATCCTGCGGATCTCCTCCTTATGCCCCGCGTCGTCAAAGGGCGTTTCCAGATAAAAAGGCAGTCCCTTCAGTGCCGGATGGCGCAGCACGTTCAGAAGCGCCTCCCAGCCGATCAGCCCCTCCCCGATGGCAGCGTGCCTGTCCTTGTGCGAGCCGAAGGGCATACAGCTGTCGTTTAAGTGCACTGCCCGCAGCAGGGAAAGTCCCAGAATACGGTCGAATTCCTCCAGCACGCCGTCCAGGTCGTTTACGATATCGTATCCGGCGGCGAATACATGGCAGGTATCCAGGCAGATCCCGATCCGTTCCGGATGCTTCACTCCGTCCCGGATGGCCCGCAGCTGCTCGAACCGGTCTCCGATCTCCGTGCCCTTGCCGCTCATGGTTTCCAGAAGGACCGTTATGTTTTCCTCCCCTGTGATGGCCTGATCCAGCCCGGCGATAATGTTTGCAATTCCTTTTTCCACCCCGATGCCCGTATGGCTTCCCGGATGAAATACCAGATTTTCAATGCCCAGCGCGTCCATCCGCTCCACATCCTCCCGGATCACCGTGCAGGCGAACTCATAGACCTTTTCCGTGTCGCTTGCCAGATTCATGGTATAGGGCGCATGGGCCAGAATGGGGCCGAAGCCATGTTCCCGCCGGATGCGCTGAAAGCCCTCCTCCTCCTTTTGGGTCGGCGTCCTGAAATTGGAGCCCCTGGGATTTCTGCTGAAAATCTGCATGGTGTCCGCTTCCATCTTCACCACGTTCTCCGCCGTTTTTTCAAGCCCCTGCGCGATTGACATGTGGGTTCCTATTGTAATTTTCTGTTTCATGTTTTCTTCCTTTGTTTCGTTTCCCGCAGCTAAAAAAAGAGCAGCCTGCGTACGTGTCAGCCTTTACAGAATCCCGCAGTCCTGCAAAATCCGCTTAATCTGCTCCCAAACGGTCAGGGATGGATTTTCTTTATAGTAACAGTACCCTTTATACTGCTGCAGTCTGTTTCCCAAATCTTCATTTCTCCGCATGATTGTTTCGGATCTGTGTACCGCCTGCTTTACGTGTTCAAGCGTCAGTTTTCCGAGAATTCGTTTGAAATTTTTTTCTTCTTTATACTGTTCCAGATTTTCAAAATTCTCTCCATAAGCCCGATTCAGAGGATTCAGATACTGCTGACGGTGTGTCAATACGCCATTGCATTCATTCATGTGCAAAATCATCCAAAGTTCAAACGTAAAATTACTGTATCCCAAATGATACTTAATATTTTTCCCTGAATTTTGCGCCTCTTTCATCCGGTCTATCGTGTTCTTAAATTCTTTCACATGTTTTTCTTCATTACTTTCATAATCAAAAATATGTGTGATCTCCGTTTTTCCCACAACTGTCATACGTTTCACCCGGGACACGGGATCCTTTTGAATTTTACAGTCCAATTTTACGGTATATCTGGCAGTCGGCTCTGCGTTAATTGTCCGTTGCAACCATTCCAAATACCATTGCTCCGTATCTCCCTCTACAGAAAAATAATATGTCCTGTTTTCCCTGCGCATCTGTTACCTCTCTTTTTCCGCAGACATTAATTCTTCAAAAATCGGTGTAAAATCAATATCCTTGATCGCGCCATATCTATCCACAAAATAATTTTTCATGTAATCCTCATTTTTGCGCACACCCTGTTTCCCAGCCGTTCCAAAATCAGAAAGCGAATAATGACTGCTAAAATGCGTATCATCATTTCTTTCGACAAATTTGATTTCATCTCTTCGATAAAGATTGGAATTTAAAAAAATCGGGTTATGTGTATTAAAGATCAGCTGTGCATGGTTCACATTGATTTCATCATTATGAAAGATATTAATAATATTCATCAATGCCATTGGATGAATGGACGCATCAAACTCATCCACTACTAATGTTCCGCCGTTAAGCAGCGCATTTACTACCAGAGGGAACATATTGATAAAACGGATCGTCCCATAAGATTCAAACAATTCTGCCGGAATCGCAGTCCCTTTTTCAGACTGTCTGAATATAGAACACAGTTTTGCCTCGTTCGCATCTCCCTCGACAATATATCCCAGAGCATTGGAATTAATTCCAAAACAGGCCGCTGCTTCGTTCAGGGTTTTTTCCACATATATGGATTTCTTTTTCGGATCACTGAATTTCCGAATGATCTGCATCGCGTCCGCGCGATATATAACCATAAACTTATGAGTAAGCCAGTTACTGATTGTAGCTACCAGTTTCGCACTGAACATATTTTTGAAGCCGTTCATCAGGAACAGTTCTTCTGCACTCAGATTACTTTTTGCCAGAGCAACAGCACCCTCCTGATTTTGAGCAAACGCATTGACCAGAAGCGGTTCTATTTCTTTTAAAGTGCCGAATTCCAGCTCATCATTTCGCAAAAACACCATTTCTTCATTTACATAAAGAGCTTCCGTTAAAACCCTTCTGTCATGAGAAGCATCCAGAAACATTCCAAGATCAGCAGAAAAACCATACTCTATCAGCATTCCATCTGTGGTAAATTTGATTGAAAAGCTTACCGGCAACGCAATATCAATGGAATTATTTGGAATCAGTTCAAGCGCACCGGCCGCTGCGTTTGGATCCATTTTAGCCTCTTCGTTCCGCAGATTTCCACGTAAAACAATCGACTTGAAAGTGTCCATTGCACCAATAATATTGGTCTTTCCGGAAGCATTTGGCCCATAAATAACAGCCGAACACAAACCTCTGTATTTTTTCCCGACAATATTTTCTTCCAAAATACTGTAGTCCAGCCCTTTCTGCTTCGGCGCCGGGACAAGGGAAAATACTAATTCATCTTTAAATGATTTATAATTTGATGTTTTAAATTCCAAAAGCATACATTTTCCTCCATTTTGCAGAAAATACGCAAAATTATATTCATATTATATGATCTATTACTGCTATTGTCAATTATCATATACTATTTTGAAGCTTTTTTGCAAAATATTTATTCTCAATCGCTTTTCTTCCTATATTGGACAAAACTGGACGCAGTAAATAAGGGTGCCGCCTTCGCAGCACCCTCTTGTATTATGAATTTCGCAAAAGGAGGATTTCAGCATCCGCCCTTTCGCCCTCTTTCCAATTACGCTTCCGGAGCGTTCAGAATATTCATAAACTCTTCTCCGGTAATGGTCTCCTTTTCATACAGGTACTCCGCCAGCTCATCCAGCTTCTTCCTGTTGTCCTGCAGAATCTTTACTGCCTTTTCATGCTGCTTCTTCACCAGCTCCACGACCTGCCTGTCGATCTCGGTCTGGGTCTCGGCGGAGCAGGCCAGGGATGCATCGCCGCCCAGATACTGATTGGTGACGGTCTCCAGGGCAACCATATCGAAGTCCTCGCTCATGCCATACCGGGTGATCATGGCGCGGGCCAGCCTGGTGGCCTGTTCGATGTCGTTGGAAGCGCCGGTGGTGATGGAACCAAAAACCACTTCCTCCGCCGCACGGCCGCCGGTAAATGTGGCGATCTTGTTTTCAATCTCTTCCTTGCTCATGAGATAATGGTTGCCCTCATCCACCTGCATGGTGTAGCCCAGGGCTCCGGAGGTTCTGGGGATGATGGTGATCTTCTGCACCGGTGCGGAGTTGGTCTGCTTCGCGGCGACCAGCGCATGTCCGATCTCATGATAGGACACAATTTTCTTTTCCTGATCCGTCAGGATGGCGTTCTTCTTCTGGTATCCGGCGATAACCACCTCGATGCTTTCTTCCAGATCCGCCTGGGTTACCACCTTACGTCCGTCACGCACCGCGCGCAGGGCGGCTTCGTTGACGATGTTGGCAAGTTCCGCGCCGGAAGCGCCGGAAGCCATGCGGGCGATCACCGAGAAGTCCACATCGGAATTCACCTTCACCTTCTTCGCATGCACCTTCAGGATCTCTTCACGTCCCTTCAGGTCCGGAAGTTCCACGGGCACCCGTCTGTCAAACCGGCCGGGACGGAGCAGAGCCGGATCCAGAGATTCCGGACGGTTGGTCGCCGCCAGAATGACAACACCCGTATTTCCTTCAAATCCATCCATTTCCGTCAGCAGCTGGTTCAGGGTCTGTTCACGTTCGTCGTTTCCGCCGTACTGGCCGTCACGCTTCTTGCCGATGGCGTCGATCTCATCGATGAATACGATACAGGGAGCCTTCTCCTTTGCCTGCCTGAACAGGTCACGCACCTTGGACGCGCCCATGCCGACGAACATTTCCACGAATTCCGAACCGGAGATGGAAAAGAACGGCACGTCCGCCTCACCGGCAACCGCCTTCGCCAGCATGGTTTTACCGGTTCCGGGAGGGCCCACAAGCAGGATGCCCTTGGGCATGGAAGCGCCGATTTCCTCATACTGCTTCGGGTCATGCAGATAATTGACGATCTCGGTCAGGTTTTCCTTCGCCTCATCCTCACCCGCCACATCGCTGAAACGGATGCCTGCGGAGGACTTCACGTAAACCTTCGCATTGCTCTTTCCCATGCCGAACATCATGGAATCTCCGCCCATCTTGTTCATCGTTCTCTTATACATCCACTGCCCGATGGCCACAAAGATCACGATGGGCAGTACCCAGGAAATCAGGAAACTCACGATGGGAGATGCCTGCTCTATGATTTCGGAAGCGAACTGAGCGCCGGAGTCATGCAGACGTTCCGTCAGACCCGGATCATACATCAGACCCGTTTTGTAAATCTGGGTATTGTCCTTATTGGTGAAAAGGATCTGGTTATCCTGAACCTCCACCTGACCGATATCCTTCTCTTCCGTCATATCCATGAAGGTGCCGTAATCCACTTCGATGATCTGTGCCTGCAGCATTCTGGGCATCACCAGAAGATTCAGCAGCAACAGAACGAGCATCACTATGACATAATAAAATATAAATGGTTTTTTGGGAGTTTTTACCTCATTCATTCCCTGTTCTCCTTTCCTCTTCCTCGTAAGAAAGCTGTTTTTCCACCGCCCTCAGAGCGGCGAGAAGCGCATGGTTCATGGACTGGGTGGCAAAGTCGGCCGCATATTCCGCATACAGAATAGCGGGCTCCGGATCTCCCGTTTTCCTGTGTTCCCGTGAATAATTTCCATTTTCCGCTTCCCGCAGAATCTCCTTTACGCTGTTCTCATAGGTGAACATGGCCTGGGCGAGCCGTGCGGCAGCCGGATACCCACTTCCCTTTATTCTCTTCTGCAAAAGGAGACTGGTCTCGGCTTCTTCATCCTCCATCTGTCGGATCTCTTCGCTGATCCTTTCATGATCCTTGCTCTGGCACAGCTGAATCCGGCTCTGAAGCTTTCCATACTGCTGTTCCATTTCATACAGCTTGACAGAAAAAATTCCCTGCTCCACTTCGCAGCTCTCCTTTCCTTACCGGCCGGTTTCCGGACGAATCTTCCGTTTCATAGCTTTCTCCGCCCGGGTGCCAGTCTTCTTTCCGTTTCTACTCTTCTTTTTTATCAGAAATCCGGCCCGGCATCCACACTCAGATTTTCCCATTTGTCCTTACAAAAAGGCCCGTGTGTAAAAAATTCTTACACACGGGCCTTTTTGTAAGCCTTTCTATCTTCGGAAATCATCTTTTCTCCAGAGCGTCCCCGCTCATCAGGCGCGTGATCTGTCCGGCCAGCCGCTTCACATCCAGGTTCGGCCTGGAACAATACTCCAGCATCATGCCGACGGTTGCAAAGGTATAAAAATCAAGCGCCACCTGTGCGTCGGAGCGGCTCACATCCTGCAGGAGCTCTCTGCGCTCCACCATCTCCCGAAAATAGGAACGTACCGATTCCACAATCAGGCGCTCCGTCTGTTCCCTCAGCTGGGACGCCAGAAGCTTTCTGAGCAATCCTCTTGCCTTTACCGCTTCGGAAAGAAACAGTTCTATTACCTGCTCTCTGGAATCGATCCGGATGCTTTTTTCCACCAGTTCCTCCATAGCCTGCTGCAGCGACCAGTCGATCACGTCGATCAGGTCCTGGAAATGGTAATAGAAGGTCTGTCTCGTGATATGGCAGGCCTCCACAATATCCTTCACCGTAATCTTGTCTATGGATTTCGTCCGGGCAAGCTCTGCAAACTCCCGGGCAATCCGCGCTTTCATGTCTGAAGGCATATTCTTCCTCCTGAACCTTTCTATGCGTTTCCGGCTTTCCTGATCAGACGGTCGATCGCGTCCTCTGGATAGGAAAGCAGACGTCCGAATTCGCGGGCGAGCCGCTCATCCTCTTCCTTCATATAGATCCCCTCCTCCATCAGGCGCTTCTGCTCCTCCTTCAGCGCCAGATACGCTGTCAGCGTCTCCTCTTTTCCGTAAAAAAGGTACAGAGGCTTTCCCCGGTTCGCCTCCTTCGGAAAAAGCGCGGTCAGGAGCGCTTCCTCCTCCGGATAAAAGAGGATTTCATATTTTTCGCAGAGACGCTTTACCTCCTCCCGGTAATGGTCTCTTTCCTCCCGGTTCGAAAAGGGATGGCTCATGGCGAGCCTTTTCACGCCGGAGGAGACCATTTCACAGAAGCAGTCCATGACGCCGAGCTGATAGGAAAAGGGATCGATCCCTCCGTTTTCCCGGCCCTGCGTTCCCGTCCGTTCCTCCTGTCCGGCCGCTTTCTGCGGCTCCTGCCTGTATTCTTCGTATTCCTCCCGGTCCAGCGACAGGGGGATTCCGCTTCTGCCCTTTGCGTTGACGCCGCCGTACCAGGTCCCTTCCACGGAAAGGATATCTCCAACCTCGTATTCCAGGGAATCCGCGTCATTTTTTTTGATAATCCTGACCTTCTGCATCTTTTCCATTTCCAGCATACTCCTTCAGCACTGATGTTTTCCGGCCCGTTTCTCCGGCCCTGCTCCCTTATCTCTTGTCACGCAGCATTACGTCATGCGCACCGCCCTCCACAATGCTCGTGGAGGAAACCAGAGTGATCTTCGCCTTCTGCTGCAGCTCCGGGATGGTGAGCGCGCCGCAGTTGCACATGGTGGACTTTACCTTGCTCAACGTCATGCTCACATTGTCATGCAGACTTCCCGCATAGGGCACCAGCGAATCCACTCCCTCTTCAAAGGAAAGCTTCTTATCCCCGCCCAGATCATACCGCTGCCAGTTTCTCGCCCGGGCGCTGCCCTCGCCCCAGTATTCCTTCATATAGCTTCCGTTGATGTTCACCCGCTTGGTAGGGCTCTCATCGAAACGGGCGAAATACCGGCCCAGCATCACGAAATCCGCGCCCATGGCGAGCGCCAGGGTGATGTGATAATCGTGCACGATGCCGCCGTCAGAGCAGATGGGAATGTAAATTCCCGTCTCCCGATAGTATTCGTCTCTGGCCTTCGCCACCTCAATGACAGCCGTAGCCTGTCCTCTTCCGATACCCTTCTGTTCTCTGGTGATGCAGATCGCGCCTCCGCCGATTCCAACCTTGACAAAATCCGCGCCCGCCTCCGCCAGAAAGCGAAATCCGTCTCCGTCCACCACGTTGCCCGCGCCAACCTTGACGCTGCGCCCGTATTTTTTATGGATATAATCCAGCGTGATCTTCTGCCACTCGGAATACCCTTCCGAGCTGTCGATGCACAGGGCGTCCACTCCCGCTTCCACCAGAGCCGGCACCCTTTCTTCATAATCCCTGGTATTGATTCCCGCGCCAACCATATACCGCTTGGACGTATCGATCAGTTCGTTTTCATTTTTCTTATGCGTATCATAGTCCTTGCGGAATACCAGATAGACCAGCTCCTGCTTTTTGTTCACCAGAGGAAGACAGTTGATCTTGTGCTCCCAGATGATGTCGTTCGCTTCCTTCAGCGTGGTATCCTCATCCGCATAGACCAGATCCTCAAATTTCGTCATGAACTCGGCGACCTTCGTCTCCGGTCCCATCCGGCTGACGCGGTAATCCTTGTTCGTCACGATTCCAAGAAGCTTCCCTCCGCTTTTCCCGTTATCCGTCACCGCGACTGTGGAATGTCCCGTTTTCTCCGTGATATCGAGCACGTCTGCCAGCGTCATATCCGGCGACACGTTGGAATCGCTCACCACAAATCCGGCCCGGTAACGCTTCACCCTTCTTACCATTTCCGCCTGCTGCTTAACCGGCTGAGAGCCATAAATAAAGGACAGGCCGCCTTCCTGTGCCAACGCGACCGCAAGTCTGTCGTCGGAAACAGACTGCATGATCGCGGATACCATCGGGATGTTGATGGAAAGCTCCGGCTCCTGTCCTTTTTCATATCTGACCAGCGGTGTTTTCAGACTCACCTTCGACGGAATGCAGTCCGTGGAAGAATACCCCGGAATCAGAAGAAATTCGCTGAAAGTTCTGGATGGTTCCCCATAATAAAATGCCATAAGCCCCTCCTTCCTGGAAGCGGTCCGCCTCCAAAAGGAGGCGGACAGTGTGGTTGATATTTCCATTATAACTTCGGGCAGAAGGGGCGTCAACCGCCGAAAAAAGGGAATCCGTCTCGCTTAAAGGTCCGCTTCGAAACGGTCCATGTTGTCAATTTTTCCGATCACCACGATCACATCCCCGTCTTCCAGACGGTAATCGGGCTGCACCTCTATGTTCGTCGTCTGTCCGTGCTCAATGGCGATGACATTCAGACGGTACTTTTTACGGATTCCGTATTCCTCAATGGTCTTTCCCACAAGCCGGCCGGAAACCATGATCTGACGGATCTCCACGCTGTTATCCAGCGAAACATAATCCAGAAAATTTCTGGAAATCAGCCGTTTTCCCAGACGGATTGCCATATCGCGCTCCGGATACACCACCTGCGCGCCCAGCTTCTCCAGCACAGCTCCCTGCTCCGCGGTAAGCGCCTTTGCGATTACGTGGGGAATTCCCATTTCCACCACGCACATGGTGGTAAGGATGCTGGTGTCCATCTTTTCCCCGATGCAGACAATTACCGTATCACAGTTCTGTATTCCCACTTCTCTTAATGAATCCGAGTTCAGCTCATCCACCACAAAAGCATAGTCCGTATACTGACGCAGCTCCTTGACCTTTGCCTCATTCCGGTCAATGACGATCACGTCCTTGCCCGCTTTCGCTATTGTTATGGCCAGCGCCGTTCCGAAACGGCCCAAGCCGATTACGCCGAAGGATTCGGCTCCCTGTTTCTTTCTCATCATCTATAGAATCCTTTCTTTATTCACATTTGAACTTTTTCCAGACAGTCCCGATGATACGGACACTGTCTGAGCTGTCAGCCAATAGTAACAGCCTCCTGGGTATATCTCGCATTCGGTTCCGGATGCTCGATCCACATGGACAGCAGCGTGAAGGCGCCGATTCTTCCCGTATACATCACAAGGATAATGACCAGCTTGCCCGCCACGGACAGCCCCGGCGTGATGCCTGTGGACAGTCCCACCGTGCCGAACGCGGAAATCACCTCAAACAAAAGCTGGATAAAGGTGCAGTCCGGCTCCAGGATACACATCAGAAATGTGGCGATGCAGACCACGCCCAGGGACAGGATCGTCACCAGATAAGCCTTGGAAAGGTTTTCCGGCGAAATGTTCCTGCGGAAGGAGCTCAGAGGACGCTTTACAAAAATACTTCTGGCCGCCTGCACCAGCACGAAAAAGGTGCTCGTCTTGATACCGCCGCCCGTAGATCCCGGAGAAGCGCCGATGAACATCAGCACGCAGAGCACAAACAGGCCCGCGTTGGTAAATTCCCCGATTGTATAAGTAGAAAAGCCCGCCGTTCTGGCTGAAACGCTCTGGAAAAAGGCCCCAAGCCAGCTAATATCCTCCGTCGCCTTCAGAAGCAGTGTTCCCACAACGATCAGAACAATACTGCTCGTAATGACCACCTTGGAATGCAGCGTCAGTTTTTTAAACCGCTTCTGCTTCATCACATCCAGGATGACCAGGAAGCCGATACCGCCGAAGATGATCAGCCCTGCAGTCGTCAGGTTCAGAAGGATATTATCCTGATAGGGAATCAGGTTGCGCAGCCCTCCCAGGATATCGAAGCCCGAGTTGTTAAAGGCCGCTATGGAATGGAACACGCTGATTCCCAGCGCACGAAGCGGCGGATAATCCTGTATGAACACGATGAAGCTCAGAACGGCTCCCAGTGTTTCAAAAAACAGAGTCATGAAAAGAACCGCGCGCACAAGCTTAACGATCCCCTGGAAGCTGTCCACGTTCAGCGCTTCCTTGGCAAGCAGCCTTCCCCGGATGCTGACGCGCTTTCCCGCCGCCAGAATCAGGCCAACGCCGACGGATGTCACTCCCAGTCCGCCGATCTGAATGAGCACCGCCACCACGGCCTGCCCGAACGGGGTAAAATGGTCCGCCACGTCAATGGCGATCAGTCCCGTTACACACACCGCACTGGTAGAGGTAAACAGGGCATCCACAAAGGAAACCTCCGCATCCGGCCAGACGGAAACGGGAAGTACAAGAACCACAGCTCCGGTCAGGATTACAAACGCAAAGCCCATTGCAATCAACCGGCCGGGAGGCTGTTTTTTCAAAAAATTTATGAAAAACATGATTTTGTCTTTTCCTCTTCTATTTCTTCTTATATGATTCTTCCGTCAAAAAACACGGCGTTTTTTTCCGTCCTTTTTCTTCTGGATAAACAGTTCGCGCAGAAAACGCGCACGATCGGGCGTCTCCCGATGCAGAAACGCCGACAGATTTCCTCCCGCACAGAAAGGGAGAAATTTTCCCATAAAAAGAAAGCCCGCCAGTAAAACAGCGGTTCTTGAGAGCCTTGGCGACGTGCTTTTCCACAGCAGGGTGGAAGCACAGCCCGCAGAGGCAGCATCCTCCCCCTTCTCGCTGACAGAATTCTTAACCTCTTCAATTGCTTCCTGTTTTCCGGACAGAATCCGCCACTCCGTTTCCTGCCAGGGCATGGCAAAAAACCCTTCACGTCCCGCCAAATCAGCAGTTCCGGAAGCGAATTCTCCCGTAATCATGCAAAGTATGGACACCAAAAGCAAAAATGTGAGCGCCAGATCAGATCTTCTGTCCGCCCACAGTCCGCGTGCCTGTATCACTTTACCTTTCCTCCTGTGTCGCCATGAGCAATATCTAACATATCACCCCTGTGCGCCTTTGTCAATATGGGCGGTGCGCTTCAGCTCGATCAAACGGCCGCACCAGTTCCTCACTGCCGGAACTGTTACGGCCGTCGTGGGCTGATGATAAAATATCATTCCTCCCTTTTCCCTGTTCCACACATAAGTGTGGACGATGTCCACCACCTGCTACCTCATGGATTTTTCCTGCAACAATGTCACGGCTTTGCAACTTACCCGCACCGGGAATTAGCTTACTCGAGTACTTTCCAATAACCTGTCTTTTTAGCTCCAACCCTTTCCACATATCCATTTTCTTTCAGGAATGTAAGATTGTTTTCCACTGCTGTTTCACTAATTCCCAATATTTGATGCAGTTCACTGGTAGTAATATTAGGATTATCTCTCATTTCCGTGATAATTCTTTGCCTTCTTGCATTTAATCCTTTTTTATTCTCAACTTTATTCCCAATCTTTTTTATCCGATGCAGCGGGATTGTAACAACAATCGAATTTTCTCTAAAAGTAAATGCCTCCCTTCCATAAGTCTCAATAATCTTAGGCACGCCGCGGCCTGATTTTTCACTGATATGCAGCTGCAAAAAAATTTCTGATAACTTTTCATTTACCGGAACCGATTCTCCCAGGAAAAATCCTTCCATCGTCTGCGCCGGCGGCAGTGTCCCTCTTGATAAAATTTCTATCCTGTCTGAAAACACAGAAATCATTGGTTCATTTCCGCTTATCCACAGATTATGCAGAACTGCATTTATAATTGCTTCTCTAAAGGCTTTGTTATCAAACAGCGGTGTTTCCGGACGCTCCACCACCCGCCTGCTCTCATCTGTCTGAATCAGGTTCAATACATCTGCATACCTTAAAACCTCATCCAAAGTATAGAGCAGACAATTATTCCCAAATTCTCTTACGGAGAATAAATTAGAGCCTTTTGTTTCTCCCTCAAAAATCGAAACTCTTAACGGGAAATGCGAAATTAATTTTTTGATATTCATACTTCTTCATCCTTTTCCCAACTTTTATTCCCAACACTAATACTATAACACATTGGGAATAAAGTTGGGAATATTTTACGCATTTATCAAAAAAATATTCCTAAAACTTATCAAAATCCTCCTGCCCGCCAATGCTTTGTTTGTATCAGGTTTTCAGTGGCTCAAGAGGCAGACGGCCTCACAACTTTCTGTCCAGGGGAACATGTCCACCGGCCATACCTCCCCGGCCTGATAACCCAGCCTCCGAAATACCTTCAAATCCCGCCCCAGAGTTTCCGGATTGCAGGAAATATAAACGATCCGTTCCGGCCCCAGCTTTGCGGCGCTCCGCATAAACGCCTCCGTGCTCCCGCTCCGCGGCGGATCCATGAAGAGGACGTCCGCACGCTCACCCTGCGCGGCCATTTTTACCATGAAATCCCCCGCATCCGCCCGGAAAAAACGCACGTTTTCAATCCCGTTTCTCTTCGCGTTCGTTATGGCATCCCGCACTGCATTCGGGTTCAGTTCAATGGACAGAACCGATCCGGCTTTTCGTCCCCCGGGACGGGAGGCCGCAATCAGTCCGATGGTGCCGATCCCGCAGTAGGCGTCGATCACCTTCTCCTTTCCCGTAAGAGCTGCCAGCTCAATTGCCTTTCCGTACAGCTTCTCCGTCTGTACCGGATTGATCTGATAAAAGGAGGACGGAGAGATGCGGAAGGTACATCCACAGAGCACGTCCTCAATGTATCCCTTTCCATACAGCACCTGCTGCCTGTCGCCCAGAATCAGGCTGTCCGTCCTCGGATTGATGTTCTGGACCACCGTTGTGATTTCCGGATGCTCCCGCAGAAGGGCCTGGACGAAATTCTTTTTGGAGGGAAACACCGGGGATGCCGTCACAAGAACCACCATCACCTGTCCGGTGGTAAATCCCCTTCGCACCAGGACATACCGAAGAAGCCCTCTGCGCGTATCTTCATCATAGATCCATATTTTAAAGGACTTCAGCATCCCCCGTATGGTTCCGATGATCTTATCCGCCAGGGCATCCTCAATCAGACATTCCTCCACCGGAAGAACATTGTGCGTTCCGCCCTCATATACGCCGGAAACCGGATTTCCCTTCCTGTCCCGGGCGAACACAGCCGTCACCTTGTTCCGGTAGTGGTAGGGATCTTCCATTCCGATGACCGGCATGATACGCTTAACCAGCCCCTTTTCCAGGGACTTTCTCACATACTCTTCCTTTTTTGCCAGCTGCTGTTCATAGGTCAGGGACAGATACCGGCAGCTGCCGCACCGCTTCTGATTCACACAGCGGTTCTGCCCGGTTCCTTTTCCCACGCCGTTCTCTGTACCGTTCTTTTCTTTCCTTTTTCCGGTCCCACTCATCCTTTTTCTCCCGCATTTTATCGTTCTTTTTATAAAAATCCGCCCTGAAACCTCCCCGCTTTTCGTGTATACAGGAGCGGGCGGCGGCAATCTTCCTGCACCGGTATGATCATACCATAAAATCCGTGAAATGATAAGCCAGGTTCCCTTTGATTTCTTTCAGCAAACTTTTTCAATCGGATTTCTTTCTTGACGCGGTTTCCAATTCCCTCTAAAATAAAGCTATGTTTTTTGATGCAAAAGATAACTTTTTTCAAAGCAAAACGGAGGCTGAAGCATGCTGAAACTGATCTGTTCCGATGTAGACGGCACCCTGGTTCCGGATGGAGGCCATGAACTGAACCCGGAGTATTTTTCCCAGATCCGCCGCCTGAAAAAGGCGGGGATTCTTTTTGCCGCCGTATCCGGCCGCTCCTATTCCAGCCTGGAAAAGCTGTTCGCCCCTGTCATCGACGACATTCTGTTCATCTGTGACAACGGGGCGCGTACCATCTACCGCGGCCGGGTTCTGAACTGCTATACCATCCGCCGCGAGCTGGCCTTTGAAATCATCCGTGACATCGAAGCCCTCCCCGGCTGCACCACCTATGTTTCCGCCCTGAAAAACGGTTATGTGAAGGAAGGGGCTGACGAGCTGTACCGTTGGCTCACAGAAGGCTATCTTTTAAATATCACGAAGCTTTCCCGCATGCCCGAAGACCTTCCTGCGGAGGACGGTATTCTGGGTGTGGAAATGTATCATCCCACAGCGGCGGAGGAAATTGCGAACCAGGGACTGTACCGGAAATGGCATGGCCACAGCCAGCTTCAGGTGGTCTGCTCCGGGAAGCAGTGGGTGAATTTCACCCCTTTAAACGCCGACAAAGGCATCGCCGTTTCCGAATACCAGAACAGCCACGGCATCCAGCCGTCTGAAACCATGGCCTTCGGAGATAACATGAACGATGCGGGCATGCTGCTGCGCGCCGACTTAAGCTACGCCATCGGCAACGCCAGAAAGGAAATCAAAAGCCTCACCCGCTTCGTTGCCGATACCAATCTCAATGACGGAGTTCTGCAGGTTCTGCGCACCATCCGATAAATGCCTGACGGCCTGCCGACGGACAGACTGTGTAATCGTATGCCGTCATGCAGGCCGTGCAAAAAATAACGGAAAAACATTTTTATTTTTCTCTTTTCAAATTGGGGGGTTTGTGTTATACTAACTGACATGCAGATATAGTTCATCGGTAGAACGCTAGCTTCCCAAGCTGGAGAGACGGGTTCGATTCCCGCTATCTGCTTTT
>CAJFMW010000052.1 GCA_904392525.1 uncultured Eisenbergiella sp. | reverse complement strand
GGTGAACTTCTCAGCGGGAGCGCCGCAGACAGGGCACTTCTCCGGTGCTGCATCTCCTTCATAAACATAACCACATACCTGACATACGAATTTCATAGTATTTTTCTCCTTTTCTGAAAAAATTTTTATAGAGAGCGGCCGTATAAACGGCTGCTGGCTAACTCAGGAAGTTTTCTGTGCTTTCTGCATACAATGCGGACACAGGCCATAAAAATAAGTGACATGTCCCTGAACCAGACCGTCAAAATGTCTGGAAGCGGCCTCCAGAACACGATCAATTCCTTCTGTTTCCAGATCGGTCACACTGCCGCATTCATTACAGACAAAATGGTAATGCGGATGAGTATCCGCGTCAAAATGATCTACACCGTCTCCGACACGCAGCCGGGATATCTCACCCAGATCGGCAAGCAAAGTCAGATTCCGGTAAACGGTTCCAAGACTGATGTTGGGAAATTCTGTCCTTACATTGCTGTAAACTACATCTGCCGTCGGATGGTCGTGTCTGGTCATCAGGAAATTTTTGATGGCTTCCCGCTGACGGCTGTATTTCAGCACGTTATACCGCCTCCTTTCTGCCAAAAACAATAACTGTTACTGTTACTATAGCAGGGCAAAGAGGATCTGTCAACCTGTTTATATTTTTTTTAGAAAATTATTTTTTCAATTTCATATACAGCTTTTTATTTTATGGTAGAATAACTCTAACGGAAAAAGCTTGCCCGCTGAACGGGCGTCTTTTCCAGGAAGCGGCCCCGGGCCGCTTTCTTGTACCGGAAGGAGATTATTTATGAAGTTTCGCACAAAGCTGATTATCACGTTCCTGATCGTGATCCTTCTTCCGATTCTTCTTTCCGGGATCGCTTTTATCGCGGTCGGAGCGATGGTATCTTACAATTCTGATCTGAATTTCCAGATTGAGATTTCGGACGAAAGTACGTTGTCGGATTCGCTGGCTTCCCTCAGCAATACGACGAATATGATGTATATCCGTCTGGAAAATATCGCGGAGGAAGATGAACGGAGACTGGAAGATAAGGCGTTTCTGGAGGAGCTCAATGAGGAAGCTTCGCGGGTTTCCTCTTATATTGTGGTCCGGAAGGGAACGGAGGAATATTATACCGGAAATGAAGAGATGAGCGGTCGTTTTTTCAGCAGGCTGCCGGCCTACGGATTTGAGAGCAAGGACTCCAATTCGGGCTTTTACTATAACGACATGCAGAAGCTGGTGAAGCAGATTGACTTTGTTTTTTCCGATGGAGACGAAGGGAGTCTGTTTCTGGTAACGCGCGTTAACAGTGTGGTTTCCCGGTCGTTCCTGATTTATCTGTTTTCAGCCATCATATTTATTCTGGTTTTGACCAGCATCGTTTTGACCCAGTGGGTATACAAGGGATTTTTCGAACCGATTAACAGGCTGAACGTGGCCATGCAGCAGATCGCGGAGGGAAATTTTGAATACAGCCTGACCTCGGAGGATACGAATGAGATCGGGGAGCTGTACCGCAACTATGAGGATATGCGCCTGAGGCTGAAGGAATCCACGGAGGAAAAAATCCAGAACGAACGGCAGAACCGGGAGCTGGTCAGCAACATTTCCCATGACCTGAAAACCCCGATCACGGCAATCAAGGGCTATGTGGAGGGGATCATGGACGGTGTGGCGGACACGCCGGAGAAGATGGACCGCTATATCAAGACCATTTACACCAAGGCCAACGACATGAACCGGCTGATTAACGAGCTGACCTATTATTCAGGAATTGACAGCAACCGGATTCCCTACAATTTCCATCGGATCAATCTGGCTGAATTTTTCCAGGACTGTGTGGAGGATGTGGGGCTGGATCTGGAATCCAAGAATATCGAGCTGAACTACTCCAATCTGGTGGATCCGTCCACGCGGATTATCGCTGATCCGGAGCAGCTGAAAAAGGTGATCGACAACATCGTTGGAAACAGCATTAAGTATATGGATAAGCCGAAGGGCGTCATCAATATCCGCATTCTGGACGAGGTGGATTCGGTGCGGGTGGAAATTGAGGATAACGGAAAAGGGATTTCCACGAAGGATCTGGGCAAGATTTTCGAACGGTTTTACCGCACGGACGCTTCCCGGAATTCTTCCACGGGCGGCAGCGGAATCGGCCTTTCCATCGTGAAGAAGATCATCGAGGATCACGGAGGCTATATCTGGGCAACCAGCAAAGATGGTGAGGGCACATGCCTGCACTTTGTAATAAGAAAATACAGGGAGGCAGAAGAGAATGAGTAAAATTCTGATCATTGAGGACGAAGAAGCGATTGCAGATCTTGAAAAGGACTATCTGGAGCTGTCCGGTTTTCAGGTGGAGATAGAAAACGATGGAGAAAAAGGTCTGGAAGCGGCCATGAGCGAGAACTTCGACCTGATCATTCTGGATCTGATGCTTCCTGGAATCGACGGCTTTGAAATCTGCCGCCGGATCCGGGACGAAAAGAATATCCCGATTCTGATGGTTTCCGCCAAGAAGGACGACATCGATAAGATTCGCGGCCTGGGTCTGGGCGCGGATGACTATATGACGAAGCCCTTCAGCCCCAGCGAGCTGGTGGCCCGGGTAAAGGCGCATCTGGCCCGTTATACCCGCCTGGTCAGCTCCAATCAGAAAACCAACGATATTGTGGAAATCCGCGGCATCCGGATCGATAAAACCGCCCGCCGCGTGTTCATCAACGGTGTGGAAAAGCCCTTTACCACCAAGGAATTCGATCTGCTCACCTTCCTCGCGGAGAACCCGAACCATGTGTTCACCAAGGAAGAGCTGTTCCGGGAGATCTGGGACATGGATTCCATCGGAGATATCGCGACGGTAACCGTGCATATCAAGAAAATCCGGGAAAAGATCGAGGCGGATACCGCAAACCCGCAGTATATCGAGACGATATGGGGAGTCGGATATCGGTTTAAGGTGTAAGGTAAGAGTTTACCATGGAAAAATAGATCAACTACTGGCTGGGATATGAAGATTTTCTGCAGATTGCCGGAGCGGCGCTGGACTGCGGATGTGTGATTATCAGATATGCGGCAGGAAGAGAACTGATCTATGGGCGGTCATCGGCTGTACGTGCAGACCGGCTTTTATGATGATAAGGGAGAATATGTTCCGCGGCCTGTGTGCGTTACAAAAGTGTATAACAGGCTGCTGCGGATGGTAAAAAGGCTTGCCCCATATACCGAACTGACAGATACCTATGTCAGCATGAACGACGATGACTATCTGCAGGAGAAAGAATGGAAGCATAAAGAATATATTTCGCCGCAGTTCTTACGGCTTAAGCCGACTGAGGATTACAGACTGCGGCAGTAACAGATATGCTTTTCAAATATTCGGATTCAGAGGGATAAGGACGCAGGAGAAGTGTTATGACAAGGGAAGCGAAGAAAGAGGATCTGAATGCCTTACTGCAGCTGTATCTGTATCTGCATGAGCAGGAAATCCCGGAAGATTCTCAGGCTCTGCAGGAAACATGGGATACGATCATGAAGGATGAAAATCATCATATTATACTGAATGTGGCAGATGGAGTTTTGGTATCTTCCTGTGTCTGTGTCATCGTTCCCAACCTTACAAGGGGAGTCAGGCCATACGCGCTTATTGAAAATGTGGTTACCCATGAAAAATGCAGAGGGAAAGGATACGCGACGGAGTGTCTGAATCATGCGAGAAAAATCGCAATGAAAAACAACTGCTATAAAATGATGCTGCTGACCGGCTCAAAAAAACAGAGTACCTTGGATTTTTATGTAAAGGCAGGATATAACTGTGTGGACAAGACAGCATTTGTGCAATGGCTGCCATAACACAGGCGGAGGCAGCATGGGCTGCGGCTGATCGCCGGACGCATGGCTGTACAGGAAAACATTTTACATTCCCATGGTAGATTCTTCCGGGAAGTTTGTTTTATGATGAAAGAACCTGCGGCAGAGCAGGATTTTGAAGCGATTCATAAAACAGGTGAAAGAAGGGCGGGGTATTCTATGGGAAAAGGAGTGATTTTATACCGTTCCAAGTATGGAGCAACGGCAAAGTATGCGGAGTGGCTGGCGGAGGAAACGGGCTTTGATATCATGCAGACGAAAGAGGCTTCTGTAGAGAAGCTGAGCTGTTATGATACGATTGTGCTGGGAGGCGGAGTTTACGCTTCGGGAATTGCCGGAATCGGATTTTTGAGAAAGAATCTGAAGCAGCTTCAGGGAAAGCGGCTGGCGGTGTTCTGCGCAGGGGCCTCTCCCTATGAAGAGAAGGCGTTTCAGGAGCTGTATGCACATAATTTTAAGGATGGTCTGAAGGGAATTCCCTGCTTTTACTGCAGAGGAGCCTGGAATGAGGCGGCTATGAGCCTGCCGGATAGGACGCTTTGCCATCTTTTGATGAAGTCGGTGGAAAAGAAGGAGCCGGATGCTCTGGAACCATGGGAAAGGGCGCTGGTGAGCGCTGCGGGAAAGTCCTGTGACTGGACGGACCGGAGCTATCTGGAACCGCTGATTGATTTTCTTAAAAACGGATAAAAACCACAACGGGATTCTATGATAACGGGAGTGCATTTCGGAGACTGTCCGATGGCATATCCCGTTTTTCCATCTATTTTTCAGACAGGGGCGTTTTCCTTACGTGCCGGTCAGCGAGTGACCGGCACTGGCCTTAACTGTAACGAGTTTCACAAAAATATTACAAATTAAAGGTACCCTTTTTCCTGCAAATCAATTAAACTCAATAGTAAGTGAGAGTCTGTCATGACGGGAAGGAAGATATCCGGATGAAAAAAATGCTGATTGTGGACGATGACGCCCATCTGCGCAAGCTGGTGCGGACGTATGCGGAGCTGGAGGATTTTCAGTGTACGGAAGCGGAGGACGCGCAGGAAGCGGTAAAAAATACGCAGCAGACGGAATTTGATATTGTGATTCTGGACGTGATGATGCCGGGAACGGACGGTTTTGAGGCGCTGTCCCGGATTCGGGAGCATTCCCAGGTTCCGGTGATCATGCTCACGGCCAGAAGTGAAGAGTACGACAAGCTGTTAGGCTTCAATCTGGGCGCGGATGACTATGTGTCGAAGCCGTTCAGCCCAAAGGAGCTGATGGCGCGGGTGAACGCCGTGCTGAAACGGATGGGAAATGCTGCGGGTACCATTCTGCGGTTCGGAGATTTCTGTATCCAGACGGCGGAGCGGCTGGTAAAGGCAGGAGATAAGTCGATTTCCCTGCCGCCGAAGGAATTTGATCTTCTGGTGAAGCTCGCGCGGAATGAACACATCGTTCTGAAGCGGGAGCAGCTTCTGGAATCGGTCTGGGGCTATGAATATTATGGAGATACCCGGACGGTGGATACGCATATCAAATCGCTGCGGGAGCATCTCGGCGAGTACCGGCGGCTGATTCAGACCGTATGGGGGGTAGGATATAAATTTGAATACAAGGAATCCTGAGAAAGAAAATGGGGCCACGTTTTGCGAGAGGCCCTCAAATGCAAAAAAAATTCCTTTCTATTCCCGGATGGGAGTGAGGCTCTGGCTCATCATGATGGTTCTGGTGGTCTTTACCATCGGACTGATGTGGGTGATCCAGGTTCTCATTATGGAGAGAAATTATGTGAATATGGCGGTGAACGGGATTCAGGACAGACTGGAGCCCATCATGGAGGAGCTGGAAACGGATGACCTGGCCGGAAACGACGACCTGCTTTCCTCCCTCAGCAAGGCAGCGGACGGAAAGCTTTTGCTGGTGGACGGGGATGGGAGGCTGATGGCGATGTACAGCTACGGCCTGCCCATCGATCTGGAGAGCGATTCCCAGGAGATTACGGTGTGGGAGGACATTCAGAAGAGCGATTCTTATGACTGCATTCTGGAGAGAGAGAGCTATACCAGCGAAAAGAAAAAGGGAAGCCGGCTGTATTCCTATGAAATCGGAATACCGGTGCAGTATAACGGAGAAGAAGCCTACGCCATTCTGTATCATTCCTTCACGGAGCTGTATGAGGTGCTGGATATGAACCGGAAGCAGCTGGTTGCGTTCAGCATTCTGTTAAGCCTTGTTTCCGCTGTGCTGGCGGCGCTGCTCTCCAAGAGCTTTACGAAGCCCATCCATATCATCAAGGGAACGGTGGATGAGCTGGCGAAGGGAAATCTGACCGCAGAACCGGATCTGATAAGAAAGGATGAGATCGGGCAGCTTGCGGAGTCCGTCCGGCAGCTGGGCAGGGCGCTTCGGCGGGTGGACGATCTGCGCAAGGAGGTCATCGCAAACGTATCCCATGAGCTTCGTTCGCCTTTGGCGCTGATCGGCGGTTATGCGGAAATGGTGCGGGACATTCACTGGAAGGACCAGGAAAAACGGGAAGAGGATCTGAATCTGATCATCAGGGAATCCCACCGCATGAGCGAGATGGTGAACGATATTCTGGATTATTCTCAGCTTCAGGCAGGCTATCTGCAGCTTCGCAGAGACTGGTACAATCTGGTAGAGATCGTGGAATCGGAGGTGCTTTTGTGCGAGCAGAGCGCTGCGGAGCATGGGATTACCCTCCGGCTGGATGCGCCGGAAAAGGAGATCGCGGCGTACGTGGATGCGCTGAAGATCAGCCAGGTGGTGAGAAATCTTCTGTACAACGCGCTGAATCATACGAAGGACGGGCTGGAAATTACGGTGGAGATCGAGAAAAAAGACGGAAAGAGCACAGTCCTGGTAAAAAATCCGGGAGATGCCATCCCGGAAGAAGAAAGGGAGCTGATCTGGGAGCGGTATCAGCGCAGCCAGCATCAGGGGGGACGGCATGAAGGCACAGGCCTGGGGCTCTCCATTGTCAGCACGATCCTGCAGGCCCACGGAATGGAGTACGGGGTGGACTGCCGGGAAGGGCTGAATATTTTCTGGTTCCGCTATTCGGAAAAAGAAGCCGGGCGCAGACAGCCACCGCGCAGGGAGTAAGATTGTTATATGTCACAAGAGATTCAAGAAAATATGACTTTTTTCTCACAATTTTTTTACAATTATCATGTAGTTTGAAAATACAGACCTCATCCGAACGGAGGTGGAACGATTGACATCAGATCAGGAAAATGCACAGAAGGCTGCAGCACAGGTGTGCCGGGTCATACTGGGTAAGGAAAAAGAAGTACGGGAGGTCATGACAGCCATTCTTGCGAATGGACATATCCTTCTGGAAGACATTCCCGGCGTTGGAAAAACCACGCTGGCCGCTGCATTTTCCAGGGTTCTTGGGCTGGACTACAGGCGGATCCAGTTCACTCCCGATGTGATGCCGTCGGATCTGACCGGCTTTTCCATCTACCGAAGGGAGGAAGAGAGGTTTGTCTATCAGCCCGGCTGTGTTTTCTGCAATCTGCTTCTGGCAGATGAAATTAACAGAACTTCCCCAAGAACACAGTCGGCGCTTTTAGAGGTGATGGAAGAAGGCCGGGTGACCGTGGAAGGGGTCACCAGAGACGTGCCGAAGCCTTTTCTTGTAATCGCCACAGAGAATCCGGCGGGAAGCGCTTCTTGGCATACAGAGCGCGATCCATACGGTTTTTATCAGTGATGCGGTGTATGAGTATATTCTCAGCCTGGTGACGGCGACCAGGAATCATCCTTATATAGAAAGGGGAGCGAGCCCAAGAGCGACCATCGCCATGGTGAAAATGGCAAAGGCCTCGGCCTGGCTGGAGGGCCGGGATTATGTGACGCCTGCGGATGTGGAAAAACAGTTTCCTTATGTGATCACGCACCGGATCGCTTTGAATACAGAAGCGAGAATGGAAAACAGGCCGAAGGAGGAGATTGTCAGGGAAATCCTGAAAAATACAAAAAGACCGTCGATGGGGGAGAAGAGCCGATGAAAAGAGCGACTTTCCTCCTTTTTGTCATTTTATCCTTTTATATTGCAGGGCTGTATCGGTACCCACCCCTTCTTGTACTGAGCGCGGCGGCACTCCTCTCCCTTCCGCTTCTGTTTTTTCTGCCCCGCCATCTGAAAAGAAGGCTTCTCGTGGAGCCGGTAAGAAGAAGTGAAACGGCGCGGAAAGAGGAAGAGCTGGAGTGTGAGCTTCGTGTGAGGAATACGGGAAGGCTTCCCGTCAGCCGGTTCGGACTGCGCGTCAGCGCCTGGTATGGGGATGGACAGGCCGTCCGGAAAGGGGCGGGAGCAGATGGAGCCATAAGGCCGCAGAAATACAGAATGGTCCTGTATGGCGGATGTGACAGCGGGGAGAGCGTTCTTCGCTTCAGCATTCTGGCCGGACACTGCGGCCTGATGCGGATTTCTCTGGACGGGCTGCGTGTCTACGATTACTTTTCCCTGTTTTCTGCGGGAGAAAAGCTGCAGGAGGAAATGACTGCGGCGGTATTTCCGGCACCGGCAGAACTGAGGCTGGTCTTTTCTTCTGCAGAAGCCGGGCGCGAAGAGCCGGAGACTGTATCGGCCTGTGCGGTTTCAGGTGACAGCCGTGATGAGGTCAGGCAGCTGCGGGAGTACCGCCCGGGAGATCTGGGCAGGGATATCCACTGGAACCAGAGCGCCCGAATGGACGCCCTCTGGGTGCGGGAATATGAACGGGAAACGGAAGAAATTGCAGAGATTTATCTTTTCCCGGGGCGGCCCGGCCAGGGAAAAAGGCGCTTTCGGAAAAAACAGAGAGAGGAAGCGCGGCTGAGCCGACTGGACGATTTTTACCTTCTTTTGTCAGCGCTGATACATGGCCTTTTGAAGCAGGAGATCCGGGTAAGGGTGTACTGGCAGAGAAAAAAGAACGGACAGATGTATCAGAACGGCAGAAAAGGAGGGTTCCTGATCCGGAATCCGGAGGACCTCAGACAGCTTCTGCTGTTTTTATATAAAGAGGGCTTTCCTTTTGTGGACGAGACGGCCGGAGAACTTCCGGGAAAAGCTATGGGAGAGGGCTTCTGCCTGAATCCGGATCTGGAGCTGTATTGGAATGGAAGGCTGATCCATCAGTTTTCGAGGCAGAGACTGGAGCGGGAAGTGGAAGAAATGGTATTCGTTTTGTAGCAGGCTGTCCGGGCGGGCGCCGGGAAGCGTCTGAGATGTATCGGAGAAAATATGCGGGAATGAGGCAGGCAGATATGGACGGCATCGAAATCGGAACCGGAAAACAGGAGGAAAAGAGAGAGGACAGGAGCTCCCCGGCTGAGCTTGTTTTTTTCATGGCGGGCGTATTCGGGCTGCTTCTGTTTCTGCATTCGCTGGATGGAGTGCGCATACATGCGTTGGCAATCTATCCCTTTACCGGCCTTCTCGGCGGGGCTTTGTGGCTGAGCTGGAACCGAAAGAGAAGACTGTTTTATCTGCTGCTTTCCGTCATGCCTCCGGCTGGTGTTCTGTATGCTTATCTGCTTTGGGATACGCTTCGGCTGCAGCTTGGCGGGCTGCTGGACCGGTTCGCGTTGGGAATGGGCGGGGAACCGGCAGATATCACGCAGGCGGCGGTTCTGGCTGCCGCTGTTCTGACCATCGTTCTTTTTTTGTTGGAATGTGTGATGGAGAAACATGGCATCTGCCTGTTTCTTACCGCACTTCCTCTGCTTATGCTCCCGATGCTTTCGGTCAGAGAGGAGGACGCGGCATCGCCTGCCGGTATACGCGTCGCCCGCTTGGCCTGTTATCCGCTGCTTCTGCTGTTTCAGATCGCCTTTCAGGTGATCCGCCATACCGGAAAAGGAAGAGGAAGCCATTCCCTTTCCGGCGTCGGAAGGCCCCAGCTTTCGATAAAGGGCTGTGCGGCAGCTGCTGGACTTTTCGGGGCTGCGGTTCTGGCTGCCGCCGTTCCCGTTCTTCTGCAGCAGGATGCCCTTTATGGGCTGGTGTACGGCGTTGAGGGATATGTGACGCGTACCTTCCGGAATGTGACCGGACTGGCGCAGGAGGCGAACGCGGACGGCCGCGTCAGCCGGGGAAACAATTACCGGACGGGAACCGTGCAGCTCGTTCTCCAGACGGATGTACAGCCCACGGCAACGCTGTATCTGAAAGGATTTGAAGGCGGCGAGTATACGGGCGGAAACTGGATTCGCTCCAACGATGAGGCACTGTTTGAACGGATGGAGGAGCGCCTTGACTGGGGAGAATGGTCGTACATGATCGGCGGCATGTATTACAGCATGTACTACGTGATGAATGATGGCGTTTATGTGGAGGACGCGCCGCTTCCAAGAGCGCTCTGGATCACCCATGCAGGCGGAAGCTATTATAATACCTATGCGCCTTATTATAACCAGAGAGGGGCGGGGCCGCTTTTTCCTGACGCTGAGGAGGAGGGCTATGCCTTCCGGTATTATGAACAGCAGGATATGCATGTCGGAGAGGGTGAGGTGCCGGAGAGCTTTGCGATGCAGATGGAATGGTACCAGGAGATACAGGATGCCTATGTGAAAGAGGCACAGACCGCCTATACCTGTGTCCCGGCGGAGCTTCTTCCCAGGCTGACGGCCCTTGTGAAGGAAAATCCCATGGAGAGCCTGGAGGAAATAACGGCCTTCATCCTGTATACTCTGCAGAGCAATACCACCTATACGCTGACTCCGGGACGTGCCCCGGTCAATGAGGATGTGGTGGAATATTTTCTTTTTGAGGGAAAAAGAGGCTACTGCGTGCATTACGCGGCGGCTGCAACGCTGATGTACCGCCTGTACGGGATTCCTGCCAGATACGTTTCCGGGTATGCGGTGCCGCCGTCGGCTTTCCGGCAGACGGCGGAGGGAACCTGGAGGGCGGAGGCGACGGATGAACAGGCCCATGCCTGGGTGGAGATTTTCCTGGAGGATTATGGATGGACGCCTGTGGAGGTGACCCCGTCGGACAGCGGGGCGATATCTGCCGCCTATCCCGGTTTTGCGCCGGAGCAGATGGACGCTCTTCTGGCAGAGCGTGGCTGGAACATGGAAATTCCCAGCCTTGCCAAGGAGGAAGCAGGAGAAGCCGGTACAGCTGCAGCGGCCGGGGCGCCGGAGAGAGAAACGCCTGGCGAAAGGATTTCCTCCTTCCTTCAGGAGCGCCGGGAGCTTCTGGCGGCTGCTGCCGCCTGCGCGGTCTACACCGTGCTTATACTTCCTGTGTTTCTCGACTACAGAAGGCTCCGTATCCGGAAACGGATGGAGAAGGCGGGCTGCCGCCAGGTGTTCGACAGGCTGCTTCAGATGCTGCATTTCTGCGGATACATGACGGAGTATGACGGGACGCAGGAGGACTTTGCAGAGAAGCTTGCCGCCGTCTGTTCCCTTCCCTGTGCAGATGCCGTAAGACTTCGGGAAATTGTGGAAAGGGCGGCTTTTGGGGCGGGGCACCCGGAGGAAGCGGAGGAGGATTTTGTCAGAAGAATGTATCTGCATGCGGCGGATCATCTGTACCAGGAACTGAGTCTGGCAAAGAGGCTGGTTTTCCGGTATATGAAGGCGTTTGGATGAAAATGGAGGACGATTGAAATGGATGGGAAAAATCGAATTTTCACTTGCATTTTGCATTGCATATGATAAGCTATTTCCGGAAACGACTTTGTTACGCAAAAAGTCAGACGTTCCGGAAATGAGGAAACACCCATGTATTCGTTTTTGCTCGCAATTATCTATGCTGCATTCATCAGTCTCGGCCTTCCGGATTCCCTTCTGGGATCGGCCTGGCCCGTGATGCATGAGATGCTTGGCGTCCCGGTTTCATGGGCCGGGCTTGTAACCATGATCATTTCGGCGGGAACCATAGTTTCCAGCCTTTTTTCTGACCGGCTGACGAGAAAATTCGGAGCCGGACCTGTTACCGCGGTCAGCGTTCTGATGACGGCTGCCGCTCTTTTCGGCTTTTCCGTTTCCAATGAATTCTGGATGTTGTGTCTCTGGGCGGTGCCCTACGGTCTGGGCGCCGGTGCGGTGGACGCGGCATTGAACAATTATGTGGCGCTTCACTATTCCTCCCGGGATATGAGCTGGCTGCACTGCTTCTGGGGGGTGGGCACCATCATCAGCCCTTATATCATGAGCTACAGCCTGACGGGAGGGCTTGGCTGGCAGCAGGGCTACCGTATTGTTTCCTTCCTGCAGCTGTGTCTTACCGCAGTTCTGTTTCTCAGTCTGCCGGTCTGGAAAAAAGCGCGCCTTTCGCAGCAGGCGGCTGCCAGGGAGATGAAGGAGGCTGCAGCGAAAGAAACAGCTTTACCGGAAGGAACAGCTGCGGCAGAAGAAACAGCGGCGGCGGAGAGCGCGAGATCTCTGACGCTTCGGCAGGCCCTCCGGATACGCGGGGTAGTGATGGTTTTAATCGCTTTTTTCTCCTACTGTGCGATGGAGCAGACCGCGCTGCTCTGGGCCAGCAGCTATCTGGTGCAGTTTCGCGGAATCGATGCGTCCGTCGCGGCCAGATTTGCTTCCATGTTCTGTATCGGGATTACGGCGGGACGTTTCCTGAGCGGTTTCGTGGCAGACCGGTTTGGAGATAAGCGGATGATCCGCATTGGCACACTGGTGGTGTTCGCTGGTATTTTGCTGGTCGCTGTTCCGGTGGAAATGGATCAGGTCTCTCTGGCCGGACTGATTATCATCGGGTTTGGCTGCGCGCCCATTTACCCTTCCATCATCCATGCCACGCCGGATCATTTCGGAAGGGAAAACTCCCAGGCGATTATCGGTATCCAGATGGCCTGTGCTTATGTGGGAACGACGCTGATGCCGCCGCTGTTCGGCGTGCTGTCCTCCGTGGTGGGAATCGGGCTGTTTTCGGGTTATCTGTTTCTGCTTGCCGTTCTCATGCTGGCTGCATCCGAACGGCTGAACCGGCTGGTGCGATGAAAGGAGAAAGCGATGAAAACCAAAATACTGGCGGAAGATTCTCAGATTCTGGTCTGCTTTAAGCCTGCGGGCCTTGCGGTTCAGAGCGCAAGGCCGGGAGAGGCGGATATGGTCAGTGAGCTGAAAAACTATCTGGCGGCTTCTCAAAGGGCGAAAAAAGCGTCGGGAAGCGGAAGTAAGATTCCCTATCTGGGGCTGGTGCACCGTCTGGATCAGCCGGTTTCCGGCATCCTTGTGTTTGCAAAGACGCCGAAGGCGGCTGCTGAACTTTCCCGGCAGGCATCCGGTGCGGAAAAAGAACATCATATGGAAAAGGAATACCGTGCGCTGGTTTATGCAGGGGAAGGCGTTTCGCTGCCGGAGGCGGGAACAGAACGGGAGCTGGTGGATTATCTGCGGAAAGAACCCGGACAGAACCTTTCCCGGGTGGTTCCTGCCGGAACCTCCGGTGCGAAGCAGGCAGCGCTGTCCTTTTGCATGGCGGAAAAGGGAAACGGGACGGAAAACCGTCACATCTGTCTTAGTGTCCGTCTGCATACCGGAAGACATCATCAGATCCGTGTCCAGCTCGCTCATGCGGGAATGCCGCTTCTGGGAGACACCCGTTATGGAAGTGAACAGAGCCGGGAATATTCCGCGCGGCTTGGAATCCGCACCATCTGTCTGTGCGCCTGCCGGCTGAGCTTTTTTCATCCGGTTACGGGAAAAAGGATGGAATTTGAGATCAGGGAATATCCCTGGAGCGAGGCTCTCGCCGGAACCGGCAGTGCAGGCTGAGCCGATGAATCCGCCGGAACGGAAGAGAAAGATCTGGAGGTAAAAATGGCAGGAGCAGGATCAGGAGAGAAAAATGAAATGGAGCAGAAGGAAAGAGGGCTGGAGTGGTTCCTGGCAAATGTGAAGGACTGTGTGGAGTTTCTGACGGTCTGCTGGGCTTTTCTGATGCTCACGGCCTTTCCGGTATATGTGATTGATCATTATCAGGACATTGGCGCTTATAAATTTGCCTTTTTTTCAGGTATCTCCACACTGTTTCTGGTGCCGGGGGCAGTGCTCGGGCTGCTCTATGCTGTTTTGAAGCCGTTTGGTGGGAAGAAGGCAGCGGTGCGTGCGGAGGGCGGACGGCTTTCCTGGCTGGATATCGGTATGCTGGCATACCTTCTTTTCAATATCCTTTCCTTCCTGGGAAGCGGATTTAAAGAGGATGCCTGGGCGGGCGTAGGCGGGTGGAACATGGGACTGCGCACACAGCTTCTCATGATTGCGGCCTATTTTCTTCTGTCCCGGTTCTTTCCGCTCCGGCGCCGGGAGCTGATTGAGGCGGGGGCCATGCTGGGTTCCGGAATCGCCTTTGTGATCGGCATCCTGCATCGTTTTTCCATTGACCCGTTTGGATTCTATCGGGGACTTGACAGCGATACCACTCTGCGGTTTCTGTCCACCATCGGACAGGCGACCTGGTATTCCAGCTTTGTCTGCACCGTGCTTCCCATCGGTCTGTGTCTGTTCTACGCGTCGGACAAAACGAAGGTCCGGGTGATTTCGGGTATTTACTGTACGCTGGGCTTTATGACTCTGGTGACGCAGAACAGCGACAGCGCCTTTGCCGCGCTGGCGGCGCTGCTGTTCGGTCTGTTTCTGGCATCCTGTGTTTCTCCGAAGCGGATGGAGCGGTTTCTGGAGGTGGTGATCCTCTGTGCGGCCTCCTTTAAGGCCATCGGTTTTCTGCAGCGCGGCTTTCCGGAGCAGGCGGTGTGTCTTGGAAGCCTGTCGGAGGCTTTTTCCATGGGAGTGCTCAGCTGGATCATGCTTTTACTGGGAGCTTTCGCTTATATCCTGCTTCTGTATATGGAGGAAAAAGGAGGAACAGCCTTTGAAAAAAACTGGGAAAAGACGGGGCGCAGGCTGTTTATCTCTGTCTGTGTCCTGGCAGGAATCCTTTTCATTGTGGTGATCGGAGGCATCGCTCTGAACACCTCCGGCCTATTGGAAAGATGGTTTGGCATTTCCAGCGAAAATCAGTACCTGCTGTTCAATGACAAGTGGGGAAGCGACAGAGGATTTAACTGGAAAATGGCTGTCAGGATCTTTTCCGGACTTCCTTTTCTGCATAAAATTATCGGCGTCGGGCCGGACTGCTTTATGGCCTACAGCTATAGTGTGCCGGAATACGCACAGCTTTTGAACGACTACTGGAAGCCGGATGTACTGACGAATGCGCATAACGAGTTCCTGAATCTGCTGATTTGTGTCGGAATCGGCGGCCTGCTTTCCTTCCTGTTTCTGCTCGGAGCGGGAGCACGGCGTTTTTACCGGATCGGAAAGAAGCATCCGGAGGTGCTCATGGGACTTCTGGTGGTCTGTTCCTATGCGGCCCATAACTTTTTCTGCTATCAGCAGGTCTGCTGCACCCCGTTTCTGTTCCTGATTCTGGGCCTTTCGGAGCGGCTGGCGCGGCGGGCGGAAGAAGGAAAACGACAAAGCAGGCAGGAAATACCAGAGTAGTTTTACCGGAAACCATACACACTAACCCTGGAGATAAGAGTATCAGGGAACGGTGGCCGGTATGGGAAATGTCTGGAAGGAAAATCAGAAGAAAATTTTGTCTGTCTGCGTGGCAGGGATTGGCGTATATGTGGGATTTCGCTATCTGTTCCCGCTGGTTTCGCCGTTCCTGCTCGCTTTTTGTATTGTTTACCTGTTAAATCCCTGGCTGAACCGGATACAGAAACGGACACATATCAAAAAGGAGGTGCTCCTGGCGCTGGTGCTGGTGCTCGCGGCCATCCTCGTGCTGGGCCTTCTCGCTGCGCTGCTTCAGTATGCGGCAGGGGAGGCGGGGATGCTTGTGGAAAACTGGGACGGCATTTCCAGACAGGTGGGCGGGCAGATTCAGATCTTTTTCGGAGACTGCTGTATGTTCATGGAAGAGCATTTCGGACTGGATGCGGGAAAAGTGGAACGGGTGGTTCTGGAGCGGGTGGAAGTTTTCATCGAGGAACTTCGGGTGGAGCTGGTTCCGAACCTGATGAAGGAATCCTGGTGGTATGTCAGAAAGCTGATTTCCGCAGCCGCTTTTCTGGGAGTGGGTTTCATCGCTTCTCTCCTTCTGTGCCGGGATTATGACAGCCTGATGCAGAGCTTCGGACAGAGCGGCAAAGAAGCTGGAGAGCGGGAAAAGCCGGGAAACCGGCTGCTTATGGCAGCGTTTGCGGCTGCGGAGCGGATTTTACGCCTTGTTCTGGAATATGTAAAAGCGCAGGTGCTGATCCTTCTGGTGATTATGGCGGTCGCTTCTGTCGGATTGTGGCTGGGAAAGGTGGGAAACGCGTTTGTCCTCGGTTTTTTTGCGGGAATCCTGGATGCTCTGCCGTTTATCGGCACCGGCATCATTCTTCTTCCCACAGCGCTCTGGCAGCTCATATGCGGAAGAG